>NZ_JAMPQI010000010.1:0-188261 GCF_028482365.1 Providencia sp. PROV122
GCGATGAAAATTCCCATGAACAATATTGCCACCATTTCTCAATGAATCGATATAGTCGGCATACCACTGCATCATTTCACGTCTCCCTGCCAAATATTGCGCCATGGTTATAGGTTCCACGTATCGCATTTTTATTGCTATGCGCCAGCTGTGTTTCAATCCAAGCGCTGTTAAAACCTTTCTCACGATAATCCTCATCTCGTGGCGGAGACCGTGTCCTGTTAGCCTTCCTTCATACCTAAGCAATTAAATCGCTTTCTTGACTAACCAGCTTTTGATGAGTATCTAGCAAGGTATGCAAAACTGTATCTGCAAGCCTCACACTATCTCATTGCCTAATTTAGCAAAACTAAACGGCGAAATTTCCCTTTCCCTATTCGCATCCAGATAATCAGCCCACCATTGCACCATCAGTCGTCTTTCCTCAATATGCTCAGCCTTATGAATATAAGCAGCTCTTACTGAATTGCGTTCTTGGTGGCTCATTTGCCTTTCTACTGCATCCTTCGACCATAGCCCTGACTCAATCAACGAGCTACAAGCCATCGTTCTGAAACCATGTCCACAGACTTCCGTCTTAGTGTCATAGCCCATCACACGTAACGCGTTGTTAACTGTGTTTTCACTCATTGGTTTTCTAGGATTGTGATCGCCGATAAAGATCAGTTCGTGGTTGCCACTGAATTGATAGATCTGTTTTAAGATCTCAATGGCTTGCCGGCTTAAAGGGACTAAGTGAGGAGTACGCATTTTTGATCCACGATGAGAGTGCTTAACCCCTTCTATCGCTTCGCGTTCAGCAGGGATCGTCCACATGGCATTATCAAAATCGATTTCATCCCAGCGAGCAAAGCGCAATTCACTGGAACGAATAAAAACTAACAAGGTAAGTTTGACAGCAAGTTTAGTTAAAGGTCTTCCCTTATAATCATCGATACGTTGTAAGAACTCGGGTAGACGTTTAAGCTCTAAAGCGGCTCTGTGGACTCGTTTACCTGTCGCAACTGCACCCGCCATGTCTTGCGCTGGGTTATAGTCGATTAAACCGCTTTGTACGGCATAACGCATTATGGCTGTCACACGTTGTTGTAAACGTGCTGCAACCTCAAGACGTCCAGACATCTCTACGGCTTTAATCGGTTCAAGGAGATCACGAGTGTTTAGTTCGGCAATATTGCGTTTACCAATAGCAGCAAAGATATTGTCCTCAAGGCTTTTAAGGACTCGATGGCTATGCCCTTCTGACCACTTTTTATTGGTCGCGTGCCAATCACGAGCTACCTTCTCAAAGGTGTTAAATTCCTTTTGCTGTTCTTCCTTTAATTCTTTCTTGAGCTCGCGAGGATCGATACCTAAAGCGACTTGCTTTCTGGCAGCATCCCTTCTTTCTCTTGCATCCGCTAAAGAAATTTCAGGGTATACACCAAAAGCCATCAAGTGTTGTTTACCGCCAAAGCGAAAACGGAAACGCCAATATTTAGAACCATTGGGGTGAATATAAAGAAACAAGCCATCACTGTCTGTCAGTGTATAAGCTTTATCTTCAGGTTTAGCTGCACGAACTTTTGTATCGGTTAATGCCATATTCTTTATCCTCTTCACCCCAGAGTGAGTATATAAACGAGATATCTCAGATTACAGTCGATGATTTCGAGTTACATAAACAACTAAGTATCTACGCCAAAGGCTGCGCCTGCATTGCTTTAGCATTGGTAATTCAAGATATAATGAGTATACAAACATTATCGAAGCGAAGATATACTCAGTTATATACTCACTCGGAGGTTGATGTGGGTTGAGTTAAGTTGACATACATTGACTGAAAACGCGAGGGAAGCCTTGCAAATACTGGATTTTAGATACAAAAAAAGACGTCAGTTGACGTCTCTTGATGTTCTTATGGTGCCGAAGGCCGGACTCGAACCGGCACACCCGAAGGCGGTTGATTTTGAATCAACTGCGTCTACCAATTCCGCCACTCCGGCACGAAGTGATGTGTTTCTTGGAAAACGTGGCTATTATACTTGCCTTGTCTCGACTAGCAACATTTATCTTGATTATTCAGTTTGTTCGATTAAAAAAAAAGCATGTTGCTTAATATCTCCCTGATTGATATACCGTCCTGCCTTCTAAAATTGAATAACTACTCTCTCTATTAGCCATTTAATGCTTTTTGCTTAATGATCAGCCTAGACATATGTTACTTTAGTCAAATATTTGATTTAATCATTTGCTTCATCAAGGCTGCTGGCGACTTCATACGATTTTTGCTAGCGTATGCACATTGTTGAATTAGTAAAGGTATTTATACATGGGTTTTATAGGCTGGATAGCGACTGGCGTAGTTATTGGCATCCTAATAGGTGCATTAATGAAGGTCTTCGCTAAGAAAAAATAACCTTGGTCTGCTCGACCATCTGCAAAATTACCTATCGGCTGGCTCCTAAACATGAAGAGATCGTTTCTAAAAATTCTGTCAGTGTCTGCATTGTCTCTCGCATTAGCAGCTTGCTCAACGACGACAGAAAAACAACCTAAGTTTTTACAAGGCAATAATGACGCTGAGTCGAATGACTGGCGAGTGTTTGAAGGCGATAGAAGAACCTATGAGCGGGTTGCGAAGATTGTCGATCTGTATGCAAATCGCATTTTTAACGAAAGCGATGCTCGGGGCATGGCAATCATTGTTATTGATAATAACCAAACACTATCACGCTATTATGGGGAAACCGCCCCCGGAAATGGTAAAAAACCGGGCCCTCATTCGCTAGTTAGGATTGCCTCTATCACTAAGTTAATGACCAGTGAGATCTTAATTAAGCTGGAGCAGGATAAAAAATTACTGATAACGGATCCTCTACAACAATACAGTTATCATGGCGTCACTGTACCTGATAATAGTAGTGGTCACCCTATCCGTTTATACCATTTAGCAAGCCATACCAGTGGATTACCACGTGAGCAGCCGGGGGGGAAATGGGGTAGACCGGTTTTTATTTGGCCAACGCAGGATAATCGTTGGAACTGGCTAAAAAATGGTAAACTCGATGCGACACCGGGAACCGAAGCTGCTTACTCAAACCTTGCTTATGATCTGCTTGCTGATGCAATGGTTAAAGCATCGGGGCAGTCCTATCCACAGTTGTTCAGTCGTTATGTAACTTCTCCAGCCAAAATGACCGAAACAACCTATACGCCTAACGCCTCTCAATGCGCAAGGTTGATGGAAGGCACTAAGCCAAGCCCATGCCATAACACTTTAGCGGCGGCAGGAAGCGGTGGTGTCTATTCTACGCCTGCGGATATGCAAAAGTGGATGCAGCAATTTTTATCGACGGATAAAAACCTAAGAAAAGCCACAGCAGCACGTGAGCAAGGTATTTACTTCCCAAGAGAAAAATTACTTGATGTCAAAGGCATGGATGTTGCAGGTCATGCGGATGGTATTGGCCTTGGCTGGGTTTATATGAAGCCACAAAATGGTCGGCCGGGGATTTATCAGAAAACGGGTGGTGGAGGTGGGTTTAATAGCTATATGGCGATGATCCCACAACAAAATATCGGCGTTTTTGTGGTGATGACCCGCAAAGACAGCAGTAAGTTTAGTAAGTTAACCGTGGGGGTTAATGATATGGTGGCCGCTCTATCGGCTAACCATGCGTATGGAAAACATTGAAAGCGTACCGCCGACGCAATGAATGCACTGGCGAGTTATGCCCCAACCCTAAGACACTATTTTATTCAACTTGTTGCCCTTAAATTAGCAATAGGTTGATAAATAACTGCGAGTTGTCATTGCTAAACAGCAAGTTTTCTCGACTATTACCGAGCGATTTTGGTCGGTAATAGTCCTTGCAGCGCTAAAAGAGCCAGATGCGCTTAACTTTTATCCTTTGTTATCGCCAACCATAATGTATTGAATGCACGGCGAGTGATACTAACTCTAAATGCCCTTAAATTAGCAATGGGTTGATAAATAACTGCGTGTTGTCATTGCTAAACAGCAAGTTTTCTCAACTGTTACCGAGCGATTTTGGTCGGTAACAGTGCTTACCCGCTTAATTTTTATCCTTTGTGATCACAATGATAACCAGTAAGAGCTTATTTAATAGAGTGACAGCACGCATCACGGCACAAATCTTTTTATATTATATTGATGGCTTATTAATACTGTTCTTACTGTATAACTATCAATCATTGGTTTTTGCAAGCACCGAGACATATTCATCGCAATACTAGTGACATAAACAATTCAAGGAGAGAATTTTATGTCATCAATTATTATTAAAACGCATGGTGAGAAAGGGTTGCTGCAAATGCGAGATGGCACTTTTGCGAAAGTGACTAACGCCAATTGCCATGCGCTGCTAGCGGATAAAATTAAAGGCATAAAACAGAGCCCTTCGCTTATAAAACTATGCAGTTGTCATAGTGCTGAAGGGGGGCGCTTCTCAAATGCACAAGTCATGGCCAATCAATTAAAACTCCCTGTAATGGGGTTTTATGGCATCACGCACGAGAATATCGTAAAAGCAGCTACTGGCAATAAAAAAGCACACCCTATTTTCCATCCTCAAGAAAATAAATTAAATGCCAAAATAAGTGAGCTAGGTAATCGATTTATTGGTAACTTACTCAAAATTAGAATTTTTATTACTCATCCAACTCTCCCTGAGCCTTTCAAGTATTGATTGGTTTAATACAAATAAATAAGCCACCGCATTACTCAATACGATGGCTTATTGGAATATTATCGATTTTAAAATTGGCTTACTTACGTTTCACCAGTAAGACAATACTGACCCCAAGGAATAGGACGCTTGGTAGTAACGCCGCAATAATAGGTGGTATGGAGTAGACCAAACTCCACTTACCAAACCCTTCATTTAGGACATAAAACAGGAAGCCACCAACAATCCCAGAGACGACACGTACCCCCATCGGTACAGTACGTAATGGACCGAAGATAAATGAAACGGCCATAAACATCATCACTGCTGCGGATAGTGGCGCTAAGATCTTTTTCCACATACTCAATTCATAGACTGCGGCTACCTGCCCACTCTCTTTTAAGTAAGCGATATATTGATAAAGCCCGCGAATCGAAAGGGAGTCTGCACTCAAGGAAACGATACCGAGTTTTTCGGGTGTCAGGTTCGTTTTCCACTCATAAGTTAAGCGCTGGGAGCCCGTAATTTTTTTCTCACTACTTAAAATAGACTCATCAACTTGAGACAGCACCCACAATTGATTGTCTTTGTCATAAGCGCCGCTTGAAGCAAACATCACCGATGTTAACTTATGCTGCTCATTAAAGCGGTAGATAGACACTTCTTGAATCGATGTGGTATCAGAGACGCGTTGAATATGAATAAAATCAGGGCCATCTTTCGCCCACATCCCTTCATCGGTCACAACTAATGAGTTACCCACAATTTTTTCTGCGCGATAATTTCTCGCCCATTGATCTGCGCTTGGGGCAACCCATTCGCCAATCAACATCGCCACAATAACCAGAGGGATCGCTGTTTTCATCACGGACAGTGCAATTTGCAAGCGTGTAAAGCCAGAAGCTTGCATAACCACCAGCTCACTACGTGATGCTAAAGCACCTAACCCTAGTAACGCTCCGAGCAGCGCCGCCATCGGAAAGAAAATATCGATATCTTTTGGGATCGTTAATAACGTAAATACCCCAGCGCCTAGAGTCGTATATTCACCATCACCAACTTTACGTAGTTGCTCGACAAATTTGATGATCCCTGAAAGGGACACCAACATAAACAAGGTCATTAAAATAGAGTTGAGGATGGTTCGTCCAATGTACCTGTCTAAAACACCAAACATCAGGCAGCCCCTCTATTAAATTTGACGCGTAAACGGCGCATTGGCACGGTATTCCATACGTTTAGGATAATCGCTAAAGCCAGATACCCTAAGTTAACTGCCCACATTGCATATTTCGGATCAACATCCCCTTTTTCTGCGCTATTACGCAATGTACTTTGTAATAGGAAGAAAATAAGATACAGCAACATGGCTGGCAGCATGCTCAATACCCGCCCTTGACGAGGGTTCACTTCACTCAGCGGCACTACCATTAATGCCATCACCACCACCGAGAAGACAATCGTCAAGCGCCAATGGAATTCTGCATTGGAATCAAAGTCATTCGCCTTCCATAACTGAAGCATATTTTTTTGTTCGACTCTATCATTGCGGGCATCACTTGGTTTGTGATCAATAACCGCCTGATAATTTTTAAAGTCGGTGATGCGGAAATCACGTAATAATGCCGTTCCTTCGTAGCGAGTTCCTTCATCCAATACCACAATTTGTCGGCCATCGGCATCTTCTCGCATATAGCCACTATCGGCGACCACTACCGATGGGCGCTGTTCATTAGTGGCGCGCAATTGTGCTAAGAAGACATTTTTAAAGTCATTACCTTTGACGTCGCCAATATACAATACGATGTTTCTATCTTTGGTGGTTTTGAATTGCCCTTCCACCATGGCAGCTAGCCCAGGGTTAGCTTTAGCGTCTGCCAGCACCTGTTCTTGATATTGCGACGACCAAGGAAGCATCCACGCAATATTGCCTATTGCGACCAATGCGGTCAACGTTGCAAGCACCAGAGCGGCCTTAACCAGAACGCTTTTCCCGAGTCCGCATGCATGCATCACCGTAATTTCACTTTCGGTGTACAGTTTGCTGTATGTCATCAGTAGCCCAAGAAATAGGCTTAAAGGGAGGATCAATTGCGCCATTTCAGGCACGCCCAATCCCAGTAACGGTAATACTAAATCTGAAGGAATATTTCCCTGAACAGCAGCCCCGAGAATATCGATGGACTTCTGACTAAAAAAAATCAACATTAGCACAAAAAGGATAGCTAGCTGACTTTTCAGGGTCTCCCGTACCAAATATCTAATAATGATCACGCTTATACGCCTGTGAAAACTTGTCTTTTGGGTGGAAAATGGCTAAGTTCGTTCAATATCTACCATTTGTTAACATATACTCTGGCTCATTGTATGACTAGAATGATATAAAAGCATTCTCTATACTGATTACCCAATCAGAACATGCTTAATATTATTGAAATACCAGATATCTGCTCAGTTTAACATAAAGAGTTCATTCTCTATGAGGTAGATTATGCTGTAACGCTAATTTTAGCGGGAGCATGGGCCTTTGTCTTTAAGATTCAGGAGAACGCATGGAGTTTAGTGTAAAAAGTGGTAGCCCGGAAAAACAACGTAGCGCATGTATCGTTGTCGGAGTCTTTGAACCACGCCGTCTGTCCCCTATAGCTGAACAGCTGGACAAAATAAGTGACGGATATATCAGCGCCCTGCTGCGCCGCGGGGAACTTGAAGGTAAAGTAGGGCAATCCCTACTACTCCATCATGTACCAAATATCCTGTCTGAACGTATTCTACTCATCGGCTGTGGTAAAGAACGTGAGCTAGATGAGCGTCAATTCAAACAAATTATTCAGAAAACAATCAGCACATTGAATGAAACTGGTTCAATGGAAGCCGTCTGTTTTTTAACTGAGTTACACGTTAAAGGCCGTAATAATTATTGGAAAGTACGTCAAGCTGTTGAAACGGCAAAAGAGTCGCTCTACGTCTTTGATCAATTGAAAAGCAATAAAACGGAACATCGCCGTCCACTGCGTAAGTTGGTTTTCAATGTGCCAACACGCCGTGAATTAACGAGCGGTGAGCGTGCTATCGCCCATGGACTCGCCATTGCGTCCGGTGTTAAGGCCGCGAAAGATCTCAGCAACATGCCACCAAACATTTGTAATGCGGCATATTTAGCATCACAAGCACGTCAATTAGCTGACATTTCTGAAAATAGGCTGACAACACGTGTTATCGGTGAAGAGCAGATGAAAGAGCTAGGCATGAATGCTTACCTCGCTGTTGGTCAAGGCTCACAAAATGAATCGCTGATGTCTATCATGGAGTACAAAGGTAACCCTGATCCTGAAGCGAAACCTATTGTATTAGTCGGTAAAGGCCTCACATTTGACTCAGGTGGTATTTCTATCAAGCCAGCAGATAGCATGGATGAAATGAAATATGACATGTGCGGTGCTGCAACGGTTTACGGTGTGATGCGTTTTATCACCGAATTGCAGTTGCCAATCAACGTGGTCGGTGTGCTGGCTGGCTGTGAAAATATGCCAGGAGGACGAGCCTATCGTCCAGGTGATATCCTCACCACGATGTCAGGGCAAACGGTTGAAGTACTTAATACTGACGCCGAAGGTCGTTTAGTGCTATGTGATACCCTCACCTATGTCGAGCGTTTTGAGCCGGAATTGGTTATCGATATCGCCACATTGACAGGGGCTTGTGTAATTGCGTTAGGTAGCCATTACACTGGCTTAATGTCAAACCACAACCCTCTGGCTCATGAGTTATTAAACGCTTCTGAGCAAGCGGGTGACCGTGCATGGCGCTTACCGTTAGCTGATGAATACTATGAGCAAATCAGCTCTAATTTTGCTGACTTAGCCAATACAGGTGGTCGTCCTGCGGGTGCAATTACTGCGGGCTGCTTCCTCGCTCGTTTTGCGACCAAATACAATTGGGCGCACTTGGATATTGCTGGTACAGCATGGCGTTCAGGTAAAGCAAAAGGCGCAACAGGCCGTCCTGTGTCATTGTTGTCACAGTTCTTACTGAACCGCGCTGGCCTGAACGGCGACGATTAGTCTTAATTGATGTCCTATAATGACGCGAGTTACAGACCATTGCGTTGTAACTCGCGTCATGGGTCTAGACGCTAAATAGCTCAAGGTGTAGCGAGTCAAATTGGCGTTGCAACTTGAACTATGACGAGTATATAGCACTCAAGAGTGCGATACGCTAAAATAGCCCCATCTTCATTTCAGGGTATTGCCTGTCGCAATACCCTTTTTGCATAACATTTTTCT
This sequence comes from Providencia sp. PROV122, assembly GCF_028482365.1. NCBI lineage: Bacteria > Pseudomonadati > Pseudomonadota > Gammaproteobacteria > Enterobacterales > Morganellaceae > Providencia > Providencia sp. PROV122. The sequence continues at coordinate 8,957 of NZ_JAMPQI010000010.1, forward strand.
ATTCCATAAAGAAAGAGATGAAAAACGCCACCTTTTATTTGCTTGAACAACCATCGCCGCAAGTAGAGTTAGAAGCCCATGAATGGCTTGCTTGCGAACTTGCGGCGCAAATGTGGCGTGATGGTAAGCGTGTTTTAGTCGCGTGTGAAACCGCTGAGCAAGCAGAAAAACTGGATGAGTCACTTTGGCAAAGAGATCCTCATCAGTTCGTGCCTCATAACCTCGCTGGTGAAGGGCCTCGTTATGGCGCACCGATTGAAATTTGCTGGCCGGGGAAACGTGGAAATGCCCAACGCGATATTCTGATCAATCTTCAGAGCCAGTTTGCAGACTTTGCCACTGCATTCCATGAAGTGATAGACTTTGTGCCTATTGATGAAACTTTAAAACAGTTGGCGCGTGAACGGTATAAAATTTACCGCAGCGTCGGCTTCAATTTGACTATGGCGACGCCGCCAACTAACTGAATACGATATAAAAATGGATAAGAAACCAGATAATGCGATTGCCGAGCCTTCGCTCGATAAAACTTATAATCCCGCTGAGATAGAGCAAGCACGCTATGCTCATTGGGAAAAAAGCGGTTATTTCAAACCAAACGGGGATACTAGCAAAGAGAGTTTCTGTGTCGTTATTCCACCACCAAACGTCACAGGTAGCCTGCATATGGGGCATGCTTTCCAGCAAACGATTATGGATACCATGATCCGTTACCAACGCATGCAAGGTAAAAATACGCTGTGGCAAACAGGTACTGACCATGCTGGTATCGCAACCCAAATGGTTGTTGAACGTAAGATCGCGGCTGAAGAGAACAAAACTCGTCACGATTACGGCCGCGATGCGTTTATTGACAAAATTTGGCAATGGAAAGCAGAGTCTGGTGGCACCATTTCACAACAAATGCGCCGTTTAGGTGACTCTGTTGATTGGGAGCGTGAGCGCTTCACAATGGATGAAGGCCTATCAAAAGCCGTTAAAGAAGCCTTCGTTCGTCTTTATAAAGATAACTTAATTTATCGTGGTAAACGCCTCGTTAACTGGGATCCTAAACTCCACACTGCGATTTCTGATTTGGAAGTCGAAAACCGTGAAATCAAAGGCTCCATGTGGCATTTACGCTATCCACTTGCAGATGGTGCAAAAACAGCCGAAGGTAAAGATTATCTGGTTGTCGCAACCACACGCCCAGAAACTATGCTGGGTGATACTGGTGTGGCGGTTAACCCAGAAGATCCCCGTTATAAAGATTTAATTGGTAAAGAAATTATTCTTCCAATCGTCAATCGCCGTATTCCAATTGTCGGTGACGAACACGCCGACATGGAAAAAGGCACTGGCTGCGTGAAAATTACCCCTGCTCATGACTTTAATGACTATGAAGTCGGTAAACGTCATCAGCTCATTATGATCAACATGATGGATTTAGATGGTAATGTCCGTAGTGAAGCAGAAGTCTTTGATACTCACGGTAACCCATCAACCGCATATAGCAGTGAAATCCCAGAAGCTTACCGTGGTATGGAGCGTTTTGCCGCACGTAAAGCGATTGTCGCGGAATTTGAGCAGTTAGGTTTATTGGTTGAAGTTAAGCCGCATGACTTAACAGTGCCTTATGGTGACCGCGGTGGCGTCGTTATCGAGCCAATGCTAACTGACCAATGGTATGTTCGTACTAAGCCGCTAGCAGAAGATGCCATTAAAGCGGTTGAAGATGGTCGTATTCAATTCGTACCTCGCCAATACGAAAATATGTATTACTCTTGGATGCGTGATATCCAAGATTGGTGTATCTCTCGCCAATTGTGGTGGGGTCATCGTATTCCTGCATGGTATGACGACAAAGGTAATGTCTATGTGGGTCGCGATGAAGATGAAGTTCGTCGTGAAAACAACTTGGGGGCAGAGATTGCACTGCGCCAAGACGAAGACGTATTGGATACTTGGTTCTCTTCTGGTTTATGGACCTTCTCAACATTAGGCTGGCCTGAAAATACCGAAGCACTGAAAACGTTCCATCCTACCGATGTGTTGGTCAGTGGTTTCGACATTATTTTCTTCTGGATAGCCCGCATGATCATGATGACCATGCACTTCATTAAAGATGAGAACGGCGTACCGCAAGTACCGTTCAAAACCGTTTATATGACGGGTTTGATCCGTGATGAAGAAGGCCAAAAAATGTCTAAATCCAAAGGGAACGTTATCGACCCTCTGGACATGATCGACGGTATTTCGTTAGAAGATCTGCTTGAGAAACGTACTGGCAATATGATGCAGCCACAATTGGCTGAAAAAATTGCCAAGCGTACTCGCAAAGAGTATCCAAACGGTATTGAAGCACATGGTACTGACGCACTACGCTTTACCTTAGCGGCGCTTGCCTCAACAGGCCGAGATATCAACTGGGATATGAAACGTCTGTCTGGCTACCGCAACTTCTGTAATAAATTATGGAACGCAAGCCGCTTTGTCCTAATGAACACAGAAAATCAAGACTGTGGTCAGAACGGTGGTGAAATGAGCTTCTCTTTGGCTGATCGCTGGATCATGGCTCAGTTCAACCAAACCATCAAAGCGTACCGTGAAGCCCTCGATACCCATCGTTATGATATTGCCGCGGGTATTTTGTATGACTTCACTTGGAACGAATTCTGTGACTGGTACTTGGAGCTATCAAAACCTGCTGTTCACAAAGGTAATGAAGCGCAAGCTCGTGCAGCACGTTTCACGCTGATCGAAGTATTAGAAGCGCTATTACGTTTAGCACACCCTATTATTCCATTTATCACGGAAACTATCTGGCAACGTGTGAAAGTCGTCAAAGGGATTGATGCAGATACCATCATGCTACAACCATTCCCTGAATTTGATGCAGCTAAAGTGGACGAGCAAGCACTGAGTGATTTGGAATGGATCAAAGAAGCTATCATTGCTGTCCGTAATATTCGTGCCGAAATGAATATTTCGCCGGGTAAACCACTAGATGTATTACTGCGTGGTGTTTCTGAAGATGCGAAACGTCGCGTTGCAGAAAACCAAAACTTTATTAAATCCATGGCACGCCTTGCAAGTATCACGGTACTGACAGACGGTGAAGAAGCGCCAGTTTCTGTGACAAAACTGGTTAGCGGTACTGAGCTATTGATCCCAATGGCAGGCCTGATTGATAAAGATGCCGAGTTAGCGCGTTTGGATAAAGAGTTAGAGAAAGTACTCAAAGAGATTGAGTCTATCGAAAGCAAACTCGCTAATGAAGGTTTTGTCAGCCGTGCACCTGCTGCCGTTGTTGAGAAAGAACGCGAGCGACTAGCGGCTAACATTGAAGCTAAAGGTAAGTTAGAAGCACAAAAAGTGACCATTGCGTCGCTATAATTTGCCTCTTTCACACTGACTTAAAACCCTTATTGGTTCGCCAATAGGGGTTTTTTATTAGAACACCTATCTAAATAAGTAAATCAATCCCGAACCCTATACCCACGTTAATTAATCGATTATTATGATACGACTGCGTTCGCAGATCTCAGATTGAAGTTCCCTTCTGGTTCTCTCTCACTGAGTAGTACAAAACAATAAATAAAGAGAGTTTCTCATGACAACAAATACAACAACCCACACTATTCGTTTAATCGAACAAAAAGATAATGCGGGGATTGCCGCGGTTATCCGTGAAGTTTCAGCAGAACATGGCTTAACGGCTGATAAAGGTTTTGCGGTAGCCGATCCTATTTTAGATACGCTCTATGAAGTCTATAGCAAGCCTCGTAGTGCTTACTGGGTCGTTGAAATGGACGGTAAAATTGTCGGTGGTGGTGGCATATCACAATTAGCTGGCGGTGATAATGAAACAGCCGAGCTACAAAAAATGTATCTCTCTTCGGTATTAAGAGGTAAAGGGGTCGCTAAGCAGATTGTACTAATGTCATTAGAGTTTGCTAAAGCACAAGGTTATACACGCTGCTACCTAGAAACAACCGCAGATTTACAAGCAGCCATTAAACTGTATGAGAAATTAGGCTTTGAATTTATCGATGAGCCACTCGGCAATACAGGCCACAGCGATTGTGAAATCCGTATGCTAAAAGCACTGTAATCACAGTCTCCATAAGGATAGCCAAGCTGCTATCCTTATTACCTATATAGATAGAAAATCGTATAACGTTAAAGATCAAATCTCTTTAGATAATAAGTTTTTTATTATCCCACACTTATGATTGCTATTCATTTCATTGCTATGATCTTGTAAGATAATCAATTCTCTTTCGAGCTTTTTCAGCTTTTCGATATTTTCTCTAATATTAAATAGATGTGAGTTAATCACTCCCTCAACGAGCTCACAATCATCACTATTATTATCCACCAGATCTAATAGTTTTTTTATTTCACGATGAGACATATTAAGACTACGGCAATTTTTTATAAAACGGAGTCGTTCAATATGGTTTTCACTGTAACTGCGATAGTTATTATCATTTCTATTCGGAGGAACGATTAGGCCCTCTTTTTCATAAAACCGTATTGTCTCTCTTGGAATATTGAATAATTTTGATACTTCACCTATTTTCATATTCTTCCACCTAAAAACAGAGATAGGTTATTTTAAATTTTCAATAATGCTAATCCTTACCATTATTGTAAGGTCAAGAAAAACGATGATTTGATTATTTTTCTTATTTAATTTTTTTATTTCAACAAATTAAAAGTAAAACCATCAAAGGTTAACCTATTCAGCTAGCCGCTAGACCAACAATTTTTAGTTTATTGCATTATCTAGCTGGCTAGCTAGGCTTAATACTTTATGACACGATTGTTATCAAAATACGCTATACTACGCATGGTACCTGAGTGCGGTTTCTCTCCTATATTTAGCAGGGGTTACTTTCAATTTACGCTTAAAAGCTCTTGTTAACCCTTGCTGTCCATCAAAACCGTATCTAAAAGCAATATCAATAATCTTGTCATTTGTCTGTTTCAAATCAGATGACACCTTTAATAGCCTATTAATTAAAAGATATTGCCCTAAGCTGACGCCCACGGTATTTTTAAAAATACGTTGAAAATACCATTTTGAATAGCCAGCCCTATGAGAGATTTCCGCAATATTCAGTGGCTTATCCACATTCATATCAATCCATAAAAGAATATCTTGTATCACATTTTCTCTAATGGTGTGATGACTCATCGCTCATCTCCTTATAAAATCAAAGGATTTTATTGATAAAATATAACATGTCCTCGGAGTTTAGTTTCGCCACTTACTCCAACAATTTTATAACTACTCGCCCCTATCTTTTTTGCCGTTTCCTGAGCTTGCGTTTCTATTGATGATAAACTCGCATCACCAATAAATGTGGCTGAGCTGAGTATTTTTTTATGCGTATCTACAGATAAATAATTCTCAGTAACCTTACTTGATGCCTGTTGAGAATATGTTTGATTATTTGCAGCGACGCCTTGATAACTAACTAGGCTTAATACAAATAAAGCGATAATCTTTTTCATCATTAATCCTTATTTATGTCCGTGTTTTAATTAATGATGAATATTAAAAACCTTAAAGTAGATACAAGGTCAATAACTTATTTGGCTTTTGCAAACTTATTTTTATATCTATCTCTAAGATAACCTTATTGAGAGTATTCAATTTATTTAATTAAAAATAAACGTAAACACTGTCCTTCAATATATTCCCACACCTGCTTGCATTAAAACTGTTGACCTTACAACTACTGTAACCTTTACCCTTACACAACATTGGTTATTCAACATTAAAGCTAACAATGAAATCAATTAATTAGGTAAAGTTTATTATGAAGATGAAAATCGGAATATATGCGACATTTGTTGTGGCTATGGGGATAAGCGGCCTCGCTATCGCACAAGATGCTAATAATGATAATAAACCCGAAACGACAAGTTCTACGATGCTCCCTAAAGTGCCTGTCGCGGAAGTGATCCAACGGGAAATGACTCCTTTTTCTGAATTTACAGGCTACTTAGCTTCACCCAAAACGGTTGATTTACGCTCTCGCGTGGGTGGACGGATTAATTCTGTAGACGTTCCTGAAGGGCAACTGGTTAAAAAAGGTGATTTACTCTTCCAAATCGACCCTCATCCATTTCAAATCGCCTTGCTTGAGGCTGAGGGAAAATTAAGCCAAGCAGAAGCCTTAGCGGCTCAAGCTAGTAGAAATTACCAACGCCTCAAAGGATTAGTAAATAAAGGTGCCGTTTCGCGGAAAGATTATGATGATGCCTTATCCACGCTGACCGCAAATAATGCACAAGTAAAATCAGCAAAAGCCGCGGTAGAATCCGCCAAACTCAATTTATCTTATACGCAAATTCGTTCCCCTATTGCAGGCCGAGTCGATAGAGCCTTTATTACTGAAGGGAACCTAGTGACTGGTGGTGACACCAGTAGTGCAACACGTTTAACTACGATTGTTTCAATTGACCCAATATATGCTTATTTTGATATTGATGAAGCCACTTTTCATCAATTAGCGGGGTTACAATCATCAACAATAAGCAATACTAAGGCCACATTACCGCCCGTTACCATACAATTACCGAATGAAAAAAGTACCCACTATTTAGGAAGCCTGAATTTTGTTGGTAACCAAATAGAGCGGACAACAGGCACAGTAAAAGTGCGCGCCGTCGTTGCTAACAAAGAGGGGAAACTGATTCCCGGCGCTTTTATTCGTGCACAACTTCCTACCGGCCCTAAAAAAACCACCATTTTAATTGATGACCAAGCAATCGGCTCTAATCAAGGGCAAAACTATGTCTTGGTTCTTGATAACAATAACCAAGCTGAATATCGCCCTGTCCAGTTAGGTGCCCTAGTTGATGGCCTTAGAGTGATCAATGAGGGTTTAACTGCGGGTGAAAAGGTCATTATTAAAGGCCTTGTTAGACCGGGTATGGCGGTGATGCCTGAATACACCTCAATGGAGCCTTCATCAACAAAAGAGCCTCACCAAACTCAACATCAACCTTCAGATGAAATAGAGGAAAACAGATAATGAATTTTCCCCGTTTCTTTATACAGCGCCCTATCTTTGCCATGGTCTTATCAATATTTATATTGATAGCAGGGATTTTGAGCTTTTATAAATTGCCCCTAAGCGAATATCCATCCGTGACTCCCCCTACGGTTCAGGTTATCGCCAGTTATCCAGGTGCAACACCCAAGGTGATTGCTGATACGGTGGCCTCCCCCATCGAACAAGCGGTTAATGGGGTAGAAGGCATGCTCTATATGAGCTCGCAAATGTCGACCGATGGAAAAATGGTACTGACCATCTCTTTTAGGCAAGATGTCGACCCCGATATTGCACAAATTCAAGTGCAAAACTTAGTTTCGCGCGTCATTCCTCGCTTGCCTCAAGAAGTTCAACAAATTGGCGTCACAACGGAAAAAACGTCACCGGATGTCCTAATGGTCGTCCATATGTACTCACCCAATAATGTCTATGACCCACTGTTTGTCTCTAATTACACTTTACTCAATGTGCGTGATGAAATTGCTAGATTACCCGGTGTTGCCAGCGCATTAGTTTGGGGGGAAGGTGAATATGCGATGCGAGCATGGATTGATCCCACAAAAGTCGCATCATTAGGCTTAACGGCAAATGATATCGTTACGGCTATTCGCGAACAAAATATTCAAGTCGCTACAGGTTCGATTGGGCAGCAGCCGAACTCAACGTCCTCATTTCAAATCAGCGTCAATGCACTTGGTCGACTCACAACCGAAGAGCAATTTGGCAATATTATTATTCAAACAGGCGAAGATGGGCAGTCGACCTATTTAAAAGATGTCGCTCGATTAGAGCTAGGTGCCGATAATTATTCACTTCGCAGCTTACTGAATGGGCAAAACGCGGTTGGCTTACAGATTGTCATGAGCCCCGGAGCAAATGCGTTGGAAGTGGCGGAGTCGGTACGAGAAACCATGGCTCGTTTACAGGCTAACTTTATCGAAGGGATCGACTATAAAATTGCCTACGATCCAACTATTTTTGTCAGCGCCTCACTAAAATCGGTCGCTATCACCTTACTTGAAGCCACCATATTAGTGGTTATTGTCGTGGTGCTCTTTTTACAAAGTTGGCGAGCATCAATCATTCCGTTAGTAGCTGTTCCCGTATCACTCGTGGGAACATTTGCCTTTATGTACCTATTCGGCTTTTCTCTCAATACACTATCGCTATTCGGTTTAGTTATCTCAATAGGGATAGTGGTGGATGACGCGATAGTCGTCGTTGAAAACGTTGAAAGGCATATCTCGGAAGGATTAACACCAAAAGAAGCCGCCTTTAAAGCGATGGAAGAGGTCACAGGCCCTATTATTGCCATTACATCAGTATTAGCGGCTGTTTTTATTCCAACCGCATTTTTATCCGGTTTACAAGGTGAGTTTTATCGACAATTTTCATTAACAATCGTGATTTCAACGATTATTTCTGCGATTAACTCATTGACCTTATCTCCTGCTCTCAGTGCTATCTTACTGAAGCCCCATGATAAAAATAGCAAACCAGACTGGTTGACTCGCATTATCAATGCGATATTTAGTCGCTTTTTCGCTAAATTTAATCTCTTTTTCAATGCATTATCCAACAAATACGTTCAGATTGTACGCCGCTGCATACGAGGAAGTTTAATTATTCTTGTGCTATATCTTGGCTTTGTTGGGCTAACCGCACTCGGGTTTAAAGTGGTTCCTAATGGCTTTGTTCCTGCACAGGATAAATATTACTTAATTGGCGTCGCGCAATTGCCTTCGGGTGCTTCTCTCGATAGAACAGAAGCGGTTGTTAAAGAGATGTCACGCCTCGCACTGATGGAGCCTGGTGTTGAAAACGTGGTAGCGTTCCCTGGCCTCTCTGTAAATGGCCCCGTTAACTTACCGAATTCAGCACTCATGTTTGCAATGCTCAAACCGTTTGATGAGCGTACAGATCCTTCACTATCAGCAAATGCCATCGCCGAACGCCTAATGGGTAAATTTAGTCAAATACCGGATGGTTTTGTTGGCATATTCCCTCCACCTCCGGTTCCCGGCTTGGGTTCGATGGGGGGCTTTAAGGTACAAATAGAAGATAGGGCTGATCTTGGCTTTGATGCGTTAGCGCAAGTGCAAGAGCAAGTGTTGATGAAAGCAATGCAAGCCCCCGAATTAACCGGCATGATGGCAAGTTTCCAGACCAATTCGCCACAAATCGATGTGGATATTGATCGCGAAAAAGCCAAAGCGCAAGGTGTTACGCTCACCGATATCTTTGATGCATTACAGATTAATTTGGGATCACTCTACGTCAATGATTTCAATCGTTTTGGTCGAACCTATCGTGTCATTGTGCAAGCAGATACGCCCTTTAGAATGGATCCTAAAGATATTGAACTCATCAAGGTACGTAATAAGCATGGGGAGATGATCCCTCTGAGTAGCTTAGTGACGATTACCCGTACAAATGGCCCTGATCGCGTGATCCACTATAACGGTTACCCTTCTGTCGATATCACCGGCAACGCGGCTCCTGGCTTTACTTCAGGACAAGCCACTGATGCGATGGAGAAGATCTTACGTGAAACATTGCCCGAGGGCATGAGCTTTGAATGGACAGATCTAACCTATCAAGAGCAGTTAGCGGGTAATTCAGCACTCTATATTTTCCCATTAGCAGTGCTATTTGCTTTCTTGATCTTGGCTGCTCAATATAACAGTTGGTCATTACCATTCTCTGTACTATTAATCGCGCCAATGGCTCTACTTTCTGCTATTGCCGGCGTATGGTTGCTCAATGGAGATAATAATATCTTCACACAAATCGCTTTCATTGTACTGGTCGGCCTTGCTGCAAAAAATGCGATTTTGATTGTTGAATTTGCGATCGCCCAAGAGAAACAAGGAAAAGATCCTTTAGCCGCCGTATCAGAAGCCGCTCATCTACGATTACGCCCTATTTTGATGACATCCTTTGCCTTTATTGCTGGCGTGATCCCGCTTGTTTTAGCGACGGGAGCGGGTTCAGAGATGAGACAAGCCGTGGGGGTTGCGGTGTTCTTCGGCATGCTAGGTGTAACGCTATTTGGTTTACTATTAACCCCTGTTTTCTACATGATGATACGTAAATTAGCGGGTAAAAAATCCCCATAATCGACCTCAAAAACAGTTCGCGAAACAACGATAGTTTAGCGAACTCATAATACAAACCTATTATATTGCATATAAAACAAAGAGATAGTTACATTTGACTGTGGCTATCTCTTTTTTGAACATAATAATAAAAAAAATGCTTGACCTTCCCCTTAAGGTAAACGTTAGGCTTTACGCATGATGATACTTAAGAGGGTAAATCAATGACTACGAATCTATCTCAATCTTCAGCCAATAGGCTGAGTTTACCAGTCGAAGGAATGACCTGTGCATCCTGTGTAGGCCGTGTCGAACGTGCCTTAAAAGCGGTCGATAATATTGATACCGCCGTCGTAAACTTAGCAACTGAACGTGCAGACATTACATTTAAAGAGCATGTTGATGTAGACGCCGCGATCCGTGCGATTGAAAGTTCAGGCTATAAAGTCAGAGAAGAAATCACAGAATTAGCCATTGAAGAGATGACGTGTGCATCTTGTGTTGGTCGTGTTGAAAAAGCACTTACTCAAATACCCGGTGTTATTGAAGCGAGTGTCAATTTAGCCACCGAGCGCGCTCGCATTCGCCATTTGTCTGGAGCCGTCACTGTCGCTGACTTAGAAGCTGCCGTTGTTCAAGCCGGTTATAAGCCTCGTCGCTTATCCGATGCCAGCACCAATGTGAATGAGCAAGCGGATGAACGTCGTGAACAAGAGGAGCGTTCACTGCGCCGTTCACTATTTACTGCCGCAATATTTACGCTACCAGTATTTATTATTGAAATGGGCTCTCACTTTATTCCGGGTATTCATCATTGGGTTGCAAATACTCTCGGTCAGCAACTCAATTGGTATATCCAATTTGTGTTAGCCACTCTCGTTTTATTCGGCCCAGGCTTGCGCTTTTTCCAAAAAGGGGTTCCCGCGTTGCTGCGTGCTGCACCGGATATGAACTCACTGGTTGCAGTCGGTACGGCAGCCGCTTACGGCTATTCCGTTGTTGCCACCTTTATGCCACAAATTCTGCCCGTTGGCACTGCGAATGTGTATTTCGAAGCCGCGGTCGTTATCGTGACATTAATTCTGCTTGGTCGCACATTGGAGGCGCGAGCAAAAGGGAAGACGTCTCAAGCCATTAAACGCCTTGTTGGCTTACAAGCCAAAACAGCACGAGTGGCACGTGATGGCAAAATGATCGAAATTCCACTCGATGAAGTCGCCACCGACGACATTGTTTTCGTTCGTCCGGGTGAAAAAATTCCTGTTGATGGTGTTGTTATCGAAGGGGCTTCTTATGTCGATGAAAGCATGATCACCGGTGAACCGGTTCCTGTCTCAAAAGAAATAGGCTCTGAGGTTGTCGGCGGTACTATCAATAAAACAGGGGCATTCAGTTTCCGTGTGACCCAAATTGGTTCAAACACCGTATTAGCACAAATTATTCGCTTAGTTGAAGAAGCGCAAGGATCCAAACTACCAATCCAAGCATTAGTGGATAAAGTCACGATGTGGTTTGTGCCAGCGGTCATGGCAGGTGCAGTTATCACTTTCTTTATTTGGTTGATTTTTGGCCCAGATCCTGCGCTCACCTTTGCTCTGATCAACGCCGTTGCGGTATTGATTATTGCATGTCCGTGTGCGATGGGCCTTGCGACACCAACATCTATTATGGTCGGTACTGGTCGTGCAGCGGAATTAGGTGTTCTTTTCCGTAAAGGTGAAGCCTTACAAGCTCTGCGTGATGTCAGTGTCGTCGCTCTGGATAAAACCGGTACGTTAACAAAAGGTCGCCCTGAATTAACCGATCTCGTTCCAGCAGAAGGATTTGAATATGATGAAGTTTTAGCCTTAGTTGCTGCGATTGAAACCCGCTCCGAGCATCCGATAGCCGAAGCCATTGTGGCTGCCGCAAAAGAAAAAGGGATTTCATTTGCCGCAATCGAAGAATTTGAAGCTGTACCTGGGTTTGGTGTTTCAGCGAAAGTAGGAGGCCGTTCAATTTCTGTCGGGGCTGACCGCTTCATGAAACAACTCGGCTTAGAAGTGAGCCATTTCCAACCAACCGCATTACGTTTAGGCGAACAAGGCAAAAGCCCGCTGTATGCGGCAATTGATGGGCGTTTAGCAGCAATTATTGCCGTTGCTGACCCAATAAAAGAGACCACCCCAGAAGCGATTAAAGCCTTACATTCATTAGGCTTAAAAGTGGCGATGATCACCGGTGATAATGCGGCAACGGCTGCTGCAATCGCTAAGCAACTCGGTATTGATGAAGTGGCTGCCGAAGTACTGCCTGACGGCAAAGTCGCAGCACTAAAACAGTTCCGTAGTAATGGCAATAAAGTCGCCTTTGTGGGGGATGGTATTAACGATGCTCCTGCACTTGCCGAAGCCGATGTTGGGTTGGCTATCGGTACGGGAACAGACGTCGCCATTGAAGCGGCAGATGTGGTCTTGATGTCAGGTGACTTGCGTGGTGTTGTCGATGCAATTGCCTTAAGCCAAGCGACTATCCGTAATATAAAACAAAACCTATTTTGGGCGTTCGCTTATAACGCGCTCTTGATCCCAGTGGCAGCAGGCTTACTGTACCCAATTAATGGCACTTTGCTTTCACCGATTTTAGCGGCGGCGGCAATGGCTCTTTCTAGCGTCTTTGTATTAGGTAACGCCTTACGTCTTAAACGCTTCCAAGCACCGATGAAAGAAGGCATCACTCAATAAACAATCGACAAGCCAGGCCTTGCTCAGGTCTGGCTATACCAATCGAAAGGAGAACATGATGGCGCTGACATCTCAACCTAAAATTACAATTTACACCACCCCCACCTGCCCCGATTGCCAATTGCTCAAAGAGTGGTTGGTTAAAGAGCAACTTACATTTGACGAGCGGGATCTGACCGACCCACAAATTATGGCCGAGGCGAAGGCGCGTACTGGCGTACGTGTCGCGCCAATTACCCTAATTGGAGAGCATCTATTTTACGGCACTTTTGCCTCACAAAAACCAAACATTATCGCCGCTCTTAAACGGGCAAAAGAGAAGTCATAAGCACCTTGTTTCAAGGGGTATCATACTGTTGGAGAGGTAAAATTATGAATATTGGTCAAGCAGCCAAACTTTCTGGTATCTCAGCAAAAATGATCCGTTATTATGAACAAACAGGTTTGCTCCCCAAGGCTAAGCGTACCGATGCAGGATACCGTTATTACAATCAATCCGATGTCGATAGCTTTAATCTTATCCGCCGCGCTCGAGCACTCGGTTTTTCCACTGAACAAATTTCTGTTTTACTGTACTTATGGCGGGATAGAGAACGCACTAGCGCCGATGTTAAGGCGATGGCACTCACCCATCTTTCCGAGCTAAAAAGAAAAATCAATGAACTACAAGCTATCGCTAAAACATTAGAAACACTGACTCAACATTGCCATGGCGACAGTAAACCTGATTGTCCGATCATTGAAAATTTAGTGAACCCAACAAAGCGCGATGAGACGCCGCCAGCTAAAAATCGTCGATTCGATAATTTCTCAATGCGTATGGTAAAAAATTGATTGACCTTCCAATAGGGGGAAGCTTTATATTGATTAACGTATTGATAATAGGAGTGTAAAAATGATTAATTTAACTATCCCAAAAATGGCTTGTGATGGCTGCGCGAAATCAATCAAAAAAGTGGTATTAGATATTGATGCGCAAGCACAGGTTGAAGCAGACCCTGCGACGAAAAAAGTGCAGATCAACAGCCGTATTGATGAAAGTATTTTCCGTACCGCACTCAGTACAGCAGGGTACCCAGCAGATCCAGCTTAAGAAAGGTTTATTGATAGCTGGCTGACTAAGATAGATATGCCATGTTAGCCAGTTATTTAGGATATGGATTGAATCGTTAACTATTTTTCGGTCATCATGTGCCTGCTTTGTTGTTAGGATCAACATATCAAAAGCAGGCAATTACACGGTTTAAATTACAGCCTTTGCCGAATTAATGAAAACGTTCTCCACCTTCTTCGCCGTCTTCGTCTTCGTCATCATATTCAGCATCAGGGTCTTCAAAGTAAGTTCCCCAACCATCATAGTTGATACCTAATTTTTCAGCTAACTTCATCAACTGTTCAACTTGCGCATCGATCAACTCTGCATTAAGTGCACTTTCGCTGATCACATCACAACACATTAGCGTCACACCATTTTCGACTTCCAGCTCTTCCGCATCAGTGACTTCATAACCTAATTTAAAGGCTTCTACTGCTGCTTTTTCTAGTAGTTCAAAATTGTCTGCTGAGAAATGGTGTTCAATTGCATACAATGCATCAGGATCACTGCCATCCTCCAGTAACTCTTCAATAATTAGACGCGTTTCTTCGTATTGTGCCTCTAACTCAGCTTTATCCACCATATCCACACCTCTTTTTTCATTATCGCTAGTCTCTAGGCCATTCTCCCATAGGGCTGCCAGTGACACCATACCTGAATGAATAATTTCTTTTCTATTGGGGGTTGATTTTGAATTTTTATGAATATAAATTGAATATTAATTCAAATAAAAAAGGCTGAATTTTATGAACCCCTTCTATAAAAAGCATTTTCTTAGGTTACTTGATTTTACACCTAACGAAATTCATTCATTATTGAAACTGTCAGCATGGCTAAAAGCACAGAAGAAAGCTGGCCTCGAAAAACCGCTACTCGCGGGTAAAAATATTGCCCTTATCTTTGAAAAAGACTCTACACGCACACGCTGCGCCTTTGAAGTTGGAGCGTTTGATCAAGGAGCTAGAGTGACTTACCTTGGCCCTTCCGGTAGTCAAATCGGGCATAAAGAGACCATGAAAGATACCGCGAGAGTGCTTGGTCGGATGTATGATGGTATTCAATATCGGGGGTTTAGTCAGTCAACGGTTGAAACCTTAGCAACACATTCGGGAGTGCCTGTATGGAATGGATTAACGAATGAATTCCATCCCACACAGTTATTAGCCGACTTACTCACTATCCGAGAACATCAACCGAACAAGCCTCTATCCGAAATTAAATTTGCTTATTTAGGCGATGCGCGTAACAACATGGGGAACTCCATGCTAGAAGCCGCCGCACTGACGGGGATGGACGTACGTTTAGTTGCACCAAAAAGTTGCTGGCCGGAAGCTGAATTAGTTGAAATTTGCCAAAAAGCGGCGCTGAAAACGGGAGGGAAAATCACGCTCACTGAGAATGTCGCTGAAGGGGTCAAAGGTGCAGATTTCCTGTATACCGACGTTTGGGTGTCAATGGGTGAAGCAAAAGCAGTCTGGGCTGAACGAATTCATTTACTTAAGCCATATCAAGTGAATATGGATGTCATTAAGCTCACTGGTAACCCAGATGTCAAATTCCTACATTGTTTACCTGCATTTCATAATGAAGATACTACCCTTGGCGCACAACTCGCTAAAGAGTTTGATATGTGGGGAGGTTTGGAGGTCACGGAAGAGGTTTTTGAATCCCCTTACAGCATTGTGTTCGATGAAGCAGAAAACCGTTTACACACAATCAAAGCGGTAATGGTTGCAACATTAGCACCTGAATTACCTCGTGGTGTTATTTAATTGAGTGGCTTAGGTCGGTGGTGCCTACTCATAAAAGTTGAGGTAATAGGCACCACAATATCGCACAGACTCGAACTCAGCCTAATTGAAATCGGCGATACGGTGACTTAAGGTCTTTCGCCATTAGCCAGTCGAATATTTATCTTCTCTATAAGATCAGGTAGCTCAGCTAATGTCCCTATCACATAATGCGCCCCCGCAGTAAATAATTTATTAGCTACTTGCTGGCGTAATTGTGTGGTGTCATCGGCTGACATGCTTTGATATTCATCCCATGTTTTACCAAACTCATTACCTGATAAAGCAAGAGCAACACTCCACATACCCGCATTACGCCCTTCTTCAATACCCGGTGCCGCATCATCAACCTTAATGCAATGGGCAACTGAATCGATACCCAATTCAATGACATTTTGTAGCGCCATCCATGAGCCAGGGCGACCACCCGCAGCTAAATCCTCACTCGCAATCCAATAGTATCCGACCGAACGGCAACCAAAAACTTTAAATACAGGTAAGCTGTAACGGTCAACTAAAAATGGAGACTACCTTAGCCATTCTCAACGACCTAAAATAGTCTCCAAATGTCACTTGCTTATTTTTATTTGGTAAGTCATCCACTTTTTATCTTGGCTATTCAACTTCAGTTCATATTGATTATTCCATAAGAACGTCGCTGACTTGTCTGTGTAATGCGGTAATACTAAATGCATTTGTACTGGTAAGTCAGAAATTATGCGATAATTATTTTTAGGTTTAGAATATTCATGGTGTGAGGAAATATATTTACTGAAAATATCAATATTTCTTTCATTTCCAATATCTAAATAAGGGCTATCTTTATTATTTTGAAAAAAAGGTGCATATTTACTAGCAACAATAATAAAGGAATCTTCGTCCGTTATTTCTATACCATTATAACGAATGTTAGATATCCTTCCTTTTCTCACCTGTTCATTCCGCTTACCAGACAAGTCGTATAACGGCTGATTGCTAATATTTACATCATATGTCAACCCTATTATTGGGTAAAATAGAAAACTATGAAACTGATTATTTATCAAAGGAGTAGAGTCACCATCAGGGGAGTTGTATATATTTGAGCTCATTTCTAACCATTCAATTATCTGCTGTTTATTTACTCTTAAGGCGGATAAATAAGCAGGGTAGAAAATTTGATTTAAGTCTCTATTCGTAAGCTTTCTATCCTGTATATCAATGATATAATTATCGTCATTTAATGAAAAAGAAGGTGAAATAGAAACAAGCAGCTTATCATTTTCATTTATGTAATTTTTCATATAATCATGAATTGAATCAACAAGGAGTGTTGTTAAACTTTCATTTCCTATTAAATTAAAATTATTATCAATTTTAAATTGATCAAGACTGACCTCCTTATCTAAATCTTTTTTTAAGTCTATTTCTGTATCATTTATACATGATAATACACTTTTAATAGTATTTTCCGCAGCAGGCACATCACTTTTTTCTAACTGATAACCTTTACTACTTTTTATAAGCCATTGCCCATTCTTTTTTTCAAGGTTAAAGGTTATTGCAGATACTGACTCCCCCCATTTCCCTGGTTGTGCAGCTGGCTTATCAAATATTTTTCCTGATTCAATATTAATATTTTCATGCGCTATCGTTTTTTTAGAAGGAAATATTTCATGAGTATGACCAAATAAAACACCATCAATATTTGGATTTCTTGCAAGATAATATGCTACATTCTCCATTCCATATTCAATTGGTGATACATCAATCCCTGAATGGGATAAAGCAATTACAAGATCTGCACCATCCTTTCTAGCCTTATCTGCTGCGCTATTGGCAGATTCTAGCATATCAAAAAATATAATTTTATTTTCCAGTTTACTTTTATTAAAAAGCATTGTTTGCGGAGGAACCAAGCCTATGTAAGCAATTTTCAATAAGTGATTTTTACCTACGTCATCGATTACATTTTTTTCTTTTATAATATACTCAGGATAAAGGCTTTCCTGTTTTTCTTTATCAATAACATTACTTAAAACCACAGGAAAGTTTGCACCTGAATAAGACTTCTTTAAAAAATCAACGCCATTATCAAAATCATGATTACCTGGAGTTGCGACATCATAATTTAGGGCATTCAAGCTGCATATAATAGGAGAAATATTATAATAGGCATCATTCTGATTATAACGTTTAATGACATGATTACCGATTGGGTTTCCTGATAAAAGATCGCCAGTATCAACTAAATAAGTATTTTTATGGTCACGTCTAAACTTTTCAATAGTGCCTATCCATGATATCAAACCATAATTTTCGCTTTTAGTATTACTGTAATAGTTATCATCACTAATAAAAGAATGGATATCTGATGTACTGAGTATATTAACCTCAACTAAATTATCAGCATACGATGATGAGATTAAAACGCTTATTAATAATGAACCAAGAAATATTCTCTTCATATTATTATCTCAAAATTAATTTATTATAATAATTGTTTTGCACTAAACATTAATGTTTATTAAGTCATTACACCTTGACTCAAATTAATGCGTGATCCAATTATCACAGGCGAGTTGCGCCACTTTCATTTCTATATCAAAAGGAACTGGTTGTGGGATATTTTTTAATGTTTTACTACTGAGTGCTATTTTTTCTAAGCTTAATGTTTGTAGCGCCAGTCCTAAATCCATCACTTCAATAGGATTACCATTACCTGCGGATAAATTGACTAAATTTGCATCAGACATTAAAAATATATTTTTACCTGTTTTCAGTTGGTATCTGTTGATATTAGGCGTGACGTCTTCGCAACTAGATGTGATGGAATTCAGCGCTTTTATATCAACTTCACGTTGAAAGTGCCCTGCATTTGCCACAATGACATTATCTTTCATTGCCGTAAAATGCTTCGAGGTCAGTATGTTATCTCGTCCCACTACACTGACAACAAAATCAGCATCACACAAAGTATCCAAAAGTTCCGCGGTCTGAAAACCTTCTAAATGTGCCTCCAACCGAGTCAGTGGATTTGTGTCAACAACAGTAACATGAGCCCCCATTCCTCTGAAGCGCTGCGCTACACCAGAACCACAATATCCATATCCGATAACGACAACCTTTTTACCGTGTATCATCACATTAGTCGCATGAGCAATACTTTCAACAACTGATGAACCGACGCCATATCTGTTTTCTATAATTCGCTTAGACTGAGTATCATTAATAATGAGTGTTGGCCAAAGTTGAGAAACAAAGTTTTCTCGTAAACGATTTGCCCCTGTTGTTGTCTCTTCAGTTGCACCAATAATTGTCTTTTGTAACGACTTAAATTTAGGATCAGTCAGGACTAGTTCATGCAAATCAGCGCCATTATCAGCGATGATGCAAGGGTTCATTTCTAATACCTTTTTACAATAGGTAATATGATCCTCGAATGATTCGTTTCTTCTCGCAAAAACACTGACATTCATATACTTAACCAATGCTGCGGCTGTTTCATCCTGTGTCGAACCAGGAGAGCCTGTAATGGCAATTCTTGCGCCACCTTTTGTTAAAGCTTCAAGCCATACTCCTGTTTTCGCTTCAACATGCAAACAAATGCCAATAGTCATTCCTTTAAAAGGCTGTTCCTGTTCAAGTCTTTTTATTAAATGCTTCATAATAGGCATATGTGTTTTTGCCCAATTAATACGCTTCATCCCAAGTTCTGCCAAACTCATATCTTGAATAGAGTACTGATCGATATCTAACATAATATATACCTCAAAAATTTTACATTTTTATTAAACATGAATTTTTTTAACATTGTTTTTTGTAAAAATCAGATAGACCACATAAGCTAGTGTAAATACAAGCGTATAACTAGTGAATATAATCCAGAACATTTTCCAATCAACAACACCATTCGTTGTATTAAGGTCTAATACCCAACCACTCAGTATTGCCCCTAAAAAAGTACCAAAACCATTAACCAATGTAGTAAATACACCTTGCGCGGTAGATCGAAATTCCGGGGTTATTTCTTTTTCCAAAAATAAAGAACCAGATATATTAAAAAAATCAAATGCACAACCATAAATTATCATAGAAAGAAATAACACCATGGTTCCTATATATGTAAAATCGCCATAAGCAAATAATCCAAAACGTAATATCCACGCAATCATACTTAGTAATAAAATTTTCTCTATTTTTATGTGCCTTAATAACAATGGGAGTAGCAATATAAACAAGACCTCAGAAAATTGCGATATTGATAAGAATATTGTCGGATGCGCTGAAAAAATTGAATTTTTGGCTTCAGGTAATTCAGAAAGGTCTTGTAAAAAAGGTACGCCTAATGTATTTGTGATCTGTAAAACAGATCCTAAGAGCATAGAAAAAAACAGAAAAACAACTACTTGAGGCTTTCCGAATAGAATTTTTAAGTCGCTAAATTCAAAAGCATGGGGAGCATCTATTACAGATTTACTGTGATTATTTATTGAGATAAAAACAATAGAATAAATACTCAAAATAACAGAAGCAATTGCAGCAATGTACAGTTGATAATAGCTAGTTTCTAATTCCAATAAACTAATTATCCACATTGCGGATATAAACCCAACCGTCCCATACACTCTAATTTTAGGAAAATATTCTTCTGAATTTAATTTCTCCTTACCAATAGTTTCAAAAATTATGCTATTGCATATCGACATTGTTGGCATATAAAAAAGAAGATGAAACAATGTCATTAAAAAAAGTAAGCTAAATGAAGAACTATGCGCCATTAGAATTAGAAAAAATGCTGATATCAAATGAGTTGTGACATAAACTAATTTTCTATTGTTGATTTTATCTGCTATTAGACCGATTAAAATAGGTGAGCATAATGATGCTATTCCTAGTGTGCTAAATATTAACCCTACATCCCCACCTTTAAAAT
Source organism: Providencia sp. PROV122 (assembly GCF_028482365.1). Classification (NCBI taxonomy): domain Bacteria; kingdom Pseudomonadati; phylum Pseudomonadota; class Gammaproteobacteria; order Enterobacterales; family Morganellaceae; genus Providencia; species Providencia sp. PROV122. Next base: position 29,631 of record NZ_JAMPQI010000010.1, read on the forward strand.
GAAGAGTATTGAGCATATATGATGCAAAGGTAACTAACCAAGAGCCCCATATGAAAAACTGTAAAAATGAAACTATTTTTAATCGAGTGATTATACTCATGATAGTCTTTTTACCTCACGAAATAATATATAAATACACTTATTTATTATGGGAGCCGAGGCATTGCACTTAAAAATATTTTTAACTTAAATTAATCACAGTCTATCCCATAAACGCTTATCATGTTCAATTAATATACTCACTAACTAGTAAGAATAAAGTGATGTACTTCACAATAGGTTATACGTATGACTTGATGGTGATCATATCATTGAAGAATGCTGATAAATTAGTAGGCTCAAATAGGTTTTATCCCTTAGTATTAATACATGCGGTCATTACCTATTTGATATAAGAATATATTATTATTTATCTATTGATTATGTTTTTTATTGTTGGAGAGAAAATGTCTACGGTTAATAGCAAAGATGTCGCCCGTTTAGCGAATGTATCACAATCAACAGTATCTCTCGTATTCAGTGGTCGTTATCATGGCAGAGTATCTGATAAAACGCGCGAAAAAATTCTCAGCGTTGCAAAAGAACTTGGTTATCATCCCAATATTAATGCGCAAGTTTTACGCAGTGGGAATTCTAAGACTATCGCCTTTATTGTCCCAGATATTCAGCAACCTTATTTTGCAAAAGTTGTTCACGCAGCAGAAATTTTCGCAACCAAATCTGGTTATTCTTTAATTCTTTTAGATAGTTATGCTAACAAACAATGGCATGAGCATCTAATATCATTATTTCAAAGTAAGCTTATCAGTGGCGGTATAATTTACTCATGTGACAAGAAAAACATCGAATTATTAAGATATTACCGAGAAAAACTGATATTTATTGAGTCTGATGACGAAAAAAACAACGATATTTGCTTAGAGGTAAAAAAAGCGATCGAATCTATATTTTACATTGCAAGTAAAATGAAACGATTCAGAGTTGGTTCTTTTAGAACTGATCTTCCAAGGCAACACTTCTTAACGCGACATGAACTTTTTGATCAGCAATTCAATTCATTAGAAAATCCAGAAAAATCTAAGCATATCGTGTATTCATCATTCAATCTCGCGCAATCAACTGAGAATGCAGAGATATTACTGCAGCAAAAACCCAATATTGTTTTTTGTGATGACGATATTTTAGCAGGCGCTATCTATCGGGCAGCAAAACACCTGAACATTCATATTCCTAACGATGTGGCAGTAATAGGATTCAATGACACAGATCTTTGCAGCTATTTGAACCCAGAATTATCTACCGTACAAATTCCGACTCAATACGTAGGGGAAATCGCTATCAAAATGCTATTGGAAAAAATATCAAATAATCCACAAATCATAGAAAAACAGTTCGTTACGTTAAAAGTTGTTACTAGAGGGTCGACACAAGCTTAATCCTCGAATAAATATCAAGAAACTTGATTTTAAGTGAAAGGAGACGGTCGAGTATTTGATGCGTTGATTATAGGATAAACTGCACTTTTTGTGGGCTTGTTGCAAAAATTGTCGAAGTGAACGACATTAAGGTCATTGCTCGCTTCTTTAGGAAAAGTCATGTCACTAAAGTCAGTGATATGCTGGCCGAACACGGTATGTCGGTTCATCGCTCGACAAATTATCGTTGGTTTATTGAATATGCACCGATACTCCATAAAAACTCAAAAAATATCAATTTATTCGAGCTGTCTCTTCTTGGCAGCTCTTGGGGAGCATTCGATGCCGATGGAATTAGTGCTGGGCATGAGTGCTATGCGCATAATGTCGGTGTTAGCGCAATCTCCAGCACCTCTGCAACTCTTACCTTCTCCGAAATATAATCATGGTCAGCCGTGGTTGCGGATAGAAAAAGGCAGTCCTAATGGAGTGACGGATTTATTGCTACCCCAAAAGGGTGATCCGTTTAACGAAATTTACCTCAAAGAAAAAGCATGGTGGCAGATGTATGAGCCTGATATTTTAGATAAAGGTCAGGGTGTTATTGATGATTAAATTAGAACGACTCGCTAAGCGACTCAGTCAATGACAAATATCTCTCTGATTTGACTGTTTTTATACAAAATAACTGGAAACGTAAGTGGACTTAGACGCAAAAAAATCTATTTTTCTGTATGCAAACGCTTGCGTCATGAAAAGACACGCGTATAATGCGCCACAATTTGCCGGGAGAAAACATGAACGCTGTTGCTCTATTTGTTTCAAAGAACACCTCCACTGCACTGCCTTCTGGCGGTCTGGACAGCCTGTTTTTCCCCTCCGTATTTCAAGAAAAGCCCCTCATTGAGGGGCTTTTTTTTGGCCTTTCACCTTATACGTCTTGCTGACACAGGAGAACAACGATGCCGAACCCTCTATACCTACGCGACATAATCTCAATTAATGATTTAGATCGCACCGACCTTGAACTTGTGCTCAAAGTGGCTGCCTCCCTAAAACAGCAACCTCAGCCAGAATTTTTAAAACATAAAGTCATCGCCAGTTGTTTCTTCGAAGCGTCGACTCGCACACGTTTATCCTTTGAGACCGCAATTCACCGCCTAGGAGCATCTGTTGTGGGGTTTTCTGACAGCACCAACACGTCACTGGGGAAAAAAGGTGAAACACTCGCAGATACCATTTCGGTGATCAGCCAATATGTCGATGCTATCGTGATGCGCCACCCACAAGAAGGTGCTGCACGCTTAGCCAGCCAATTTGCGGGGGAAATTCCCATTATCAATGCTGGTGATGGTTCAAACCAACATCCAACACAAACACTACTCGACCTCTTTACTATCCAAGAAACCCAAGGTCGTCTTGAAAACCTACAAGTCGCAATGGTGGGTGATTTAAAATACGGCAGAACAGTCCATTCACTGACACAAGCCCTCTCTAAATTTGAAGGCAATCACTTTTATTTTATTGCGCCAGAAGCGCTATCTATGCCAATCCATATCCTGCATCTTCTTGAAGAAAAAGGCTCCACATACAGCTTACATAACAATATTGATGAAGTGCTGCCTGAGTTGGATATCCTTTATATGACACGAGTACAGAAAGAACGTTTAGACCCGTCTGAATATGCCAATGTCAAAGCGCAATTTGTACTCCGTGCCGCAGATTTACAAGATGCCAAACCCAATCTTAAAGTTTTACATCCATTACCGCGCGTTGATGAAATCACTGTTGATGTTGATAAGACCCCTTACGCCTACTATTTCCAACAAGCGGGTAACGGCATTTTCGCAAGGCAAGCTTTGTTGTCTCTGGTTTTAAATAAAGAATTGGCCATCTGAGGAGAAACACATCATGACACACGATCATAAATTACAAGTTGAAGCAATTAGTTGTGGCACTGTCATCGACCATATTCCTGCTCAAATTGGTTTTAAGCTATTGAGTCTATTTAAACTCACCTTAACAGATGAGCGCATTACCATCGGTTTAAATTTACCCTCGAATAACTTGGGGAAAAAAGATTTAATCAAAATCGAAAATACTTTTTTGACACCAGAGCAAGCCAACCAATTAGCGATGTATGCACCAGAAGCAACCGTTAATCGTATCGAAGACTACCAAGTGGTTGAAAAATTAGAGTTACGATTACCTGAATATATCGACAATGTATTGATTTGCCCAAATAGTAACTGTATTAGCCATAATGAGCCGGTGTCTAGTAGCTTTAAGGTGAAAAAAATGGGCAAAGAAGTGGCGCTAACCTGTAAATTTTGTGAAAAAGAGTTCGACAGAAACGCCGTTATTAATAACCAATAAATGAGATTCGTGTGACCACGGCTTTGTATGTGAGCTTCAAAGCTTTATACTGAACTTCTATAAGCGAAAGTTACCACTTTTTTACCTGATTAAACGGAGTATTTATGTCATACGAAATCAGTACAGAAAACGCACCGGCAGCTATTGGCCCTTATGTTCAAGGTGTTGACTTAGGCAGTATGGTCATTACATCTGGCCAGATCCCTGTTGATCCAAAAACAGGTGAAGTGCCTGAAGATATCGCGGCACAAACTCGTCAATCACTCGCAAACGTGGCAGCTATCTTAGAAAAAGCAGGCCTTAGCGCTGCCAATATCGTGAAAACCACGGTATTTGTGAAAGATTTGAACGATTTCGCAACCGTAAATGCAACTTATGAAGAGTTTTTCAAGCAGCATAATGCACCATTCCCAGCACGCTCTTGCGTTGAAGTTGCCCGTTTACCGAAAGATGTAAAAATCGAGATCGAAGCGATCGCTGTTCGTAAATAATTTACCTATCATTGGAAAACCTGCTAAATAAAATTGGCAGGTTTTTTTATCAATGCCCCAATGTATTTCCTACCGACACAATAAAATATTTTGTGCGCTATCTTGTTATTTCACCGCCATTCCGGCATATTTGAGCCGCATTTTAAATTGCCAATTCGGCTATGCCATCAATTTCACTAAGGGGGTTACCATGCGTAAAAACAATCTAAATAAATTCACTGCATATTCTATTCATTCATAATTTAGAGAAGGTTTGCTTCTCTAAAAAGGAGAAGTTAATGGTAACACTTGTTGAGCTGAATCAAGATAACTGGGAAGATTGTGCTGATTTGCAAGTATCAGAGGAACAATCACAATTTATTGCTTCCAATTTATATTCAATTGCCGAAGTCCAATTCTTACCACGGTTTATCGTTAAAGGGATCCAGCATCAAGAAACACTCGTTGGGTTAGTCATGTATGGCATTGACCCTGACGATGGGAATTATTGGATTTATCGCTTTATGATAGATGAATCTCATCAGCGTCAAGGCTATGGTTTGCAGGCCATGCTTTTATTAATTGATGAGATAAAGTCATCAAATAAGGATAATATTCCTGCCATTATGATTGGCTATCACACCGATAACGTGGGTGCACACCACTTTTATCAGAGTGTCGGGTTTGAATTTCAAGGCCTAGCTGATTGGGGGGAGTATTTAGCTAAGTTTGATTTAATCAAACAATAACCCTTTTGATTTAAAGGCGTGACTTGAAGTGACCTCCAATAACTGGGCAACCAATTATTGGGGGTCTTTTTGTATTCAATGGGATTGGCAATTAAAGCCATCACAAAGGATAATAAGTATTGCTCAAATAATATGCTATTGAGGTTTATCTTTAGAGTCACCCTTGATTATCCAAAAATAATTCACTTATATATCAATAGATTAAAATATAATCGAGCATTAGAAAATATCTATTAGCGATATTAATTACAATGCTAACAACAACCCCTTTGACTTCTCCTTCGGACCACTTATTGGTTTAGGATTATGAATTGATATTATTAATGTTGTTTTCACTCGTACAGGAACTGGAGAAAAATGGCGTAAGTTCTGTCTGCATATGGAAGAAAAAGAGGAATCACGCAATAAGCCAGACTTGAATGGCTATACAAGGCCTTTTCATTGAAGCTCGGCTCTTAGACAGCGGATTAAAACTAACTTTTGATAATGAAATGAAGCTCACTTCTAAATTAGAAGGGGAATTTAGTGGCAGTATTAACTTTAGGTTAGTGGTGGATAAAAATAGGATCGGTTTAACCGTAACTTAAATTCAATTATAAATTTTAGGTTAAAGCTGGTATAGTGGGAAATGAATAAGTCAATTAACAGGTTCTACTACCAATAAATTTAAATGAGAATTTCTCCCAGAAGATATAGTTCTCGCTCCTAAGGCTGAAGGTACGATACCTATTTATCATCTTAACGGGTAAATTATGATTAAGAAAATACTATTATTAATGTTGATCTTCATTTCATCTAATGTTGCTGCCACAAAAATGCATGATAATGAACTAAAAAAATATGACTATAAAATAGGCATTGATTTAAATCAATGTGGGATAGAACTATATATTAATGATGTAAAGCTAATATATAATGTTGATATGAATAAATTTAACACTACATTTGGTATTGGTTCTTTTCTTAAAGAAAAAAATAATAAAATCAGAATTGTATTATTTTCACTAAATAAAAATTCCGAAATTTTCACTACAGGTACCGAGTGTAATTTTGAGTTTCTAGCTAGAGATAGATTTGAAAGTGATAAGTTAAATCATATTTCACTTATTAGTTACAGACCAAACGAAGATATTGATTTTAACATAAAAAAAGCATCTCACTATAAAAATTCGAACATTAGCTGGGGAGAACTAGTGGATGATTTAAAGGTTGAATTCATTGGTAACGATGATAATTATTATAGAATGACTCAACAATTTAATATCAGAGAAGATTTTCCAGCTTGGAAGTGGACTACATCATACCAATTTAATGATAACATCGAGTTTGTTAATGACCTCCCTCTTGATCAGCAAGCTAAATTAAAAGAGATTTACACCGAAATATGGGATGCTTTTAACCGACAAGATGAGAAAAAAATAAAACTATTGTTTAATGAGATGTTAGAAGAATCAAGTTCCGCAGATGGAGGGAGCGTTGAATCATATTATAACTCCCTTGGTTTTTCTATGCTTTTCGACAAAGAGCAGTATCAGTTAAAACCACTCAATATTTCTAGTAATAGTGAGATCTCTAAATACCTTGATAATCGTGTTATTTCAGTTTTTAAGTCACCAATCGCTTTTAAAGATTTAGAGTCTGGTCAGTCTATTGGTATTAATCCGAAATTACGCTTTGATGGTGAAAAATTTATTATTTCTAGATAATAATACTTTAAACATCAATAATCCTCATTAGTAATTCAAACTCGGGCCATGTTAAACATGGCCCTACACAAATGATGATAGAGCCATGTCCACTCTCTCCCCATTAATGAAGAATAGACATTATTAGCAGAGCAAGAGACAACTGTTAAAGAGGGTTAGTTTAAATCCAATGCTAAAAATAGCAAAATTCAAAAAGAATTAATCAGTAATACACAGTTGTAGGAAGCTATTAATTATTGATAACCCATTGTTCTTTCTAGACTAAAACTATCACCAAGTTAAATATTGCATTTTATAATTATAAAAATATGCAGATGGTGAAATCTTTACAACAACGCCTTATCTATCCATTATTGATGGTAAAGTTACAATAGTTAAATAGTACTCTTGATGAATTGGCAATTAACAGCCAGTGATGACTGGCTATTAATTAGCGCTGAAAAAGAAAAACAGTTATCCCCTTAGGGGGCTGATATTGATGAAATATTCAAAATTAGCTAAGGAAGATTTTCTCATTTCCTGCCCCTGTCAATAAACGGCTTTGATATTTTATCAAGGCCGTTTATTAACTTACTTTTATCTTATCGAGAAAAAACATAAACAATTAATCAAATGTCGCTATCAACCAAGCCGAACCTTTATAATCCCCCGCGGCGGCATTTGTTCCTTGGATATGACTCGTAATTTTAATTGTTCTTAGGTCTTTAATCTCAATTTTAAAATCTTTACCCGTTTGACCCGTTGTTTCATCGGTCATGGTCAAGTTACTGTAGATTTTATGATTACTATTTTGGCTACTCGTCATTGGTAAACGTTTCTGTGGGTCATTGTCTGTTGCATAATCAAGGCGTAACCTGACATTTGTTGGAATAGCGAACTTGCAGTTATAAGTCACTTGTTCAGTGACAACACTATCGTAATTTAATGTGTTTAAGTGTCCATGCCGTAAGTTTACTGTCCCCGCTTGCCCAGTGGTCGTGGTGGTATTACACGATGAGCCCACATTTAATGTTGAAGAGAGTAAGCGCATTGGAACCGTTGTTTCCTCTAATGGCCAAGATGTATAGATTGGCGGTACTTTAGGGTTCATAAATGCACGTACATACCCCCCAAGAGGCATAGCAGCAATCATCACCTGACCATCAATAATGCGCTCATTAATATAAAATGTTACGGTGATGGGAAACTGTACTCCAAAATTAGATGCCGACGCTATCATCGCTGTACTCGAAGCATTCGCACAAACTCCAGCTCCCGTAATATTGATCCAATTAAGCATTCTACTCTCAACGGTCATCACGACGTTACTATTGATGCGATAACCTGGTTTGCCTTCTATCGTAGCGGCTTCAGGGACATACATGAATAGCCTGTGGTAAGCACTATCACTACCAATAATCCTCGTACTTGTTCCCCCCCAAGTTCTACCAATACATTTTGCCGCTCCCGTTGCTTTAACCGCTGAGTCAATGCTACTAATCACTATCGGCTCCCCCACACGATAATAATTTTTACCATCAGAGCCGGTGACAGGCGTCGAAACGATTGCGCTATTACTCGCCAGTGTGATCAAATAGCCATCATTTGGGTTTTGGATCATCGGTGCATAGTTTGCTAGGGCAATCGAGGGAAGTAATAAACCGCCTGATGCAATGCCCCCCCAGCCGATTTTCTTTTTTTTAAAAGACTGCAACCCGTGTGTAAGAATAATGCCTTTTAAGTTCAACATAATCATGATCCTACTAATGATAAGTCACAGAAAGGGTGACGGTTGACGTAAATTTCCCCAGAGCCAATTGATTGATCGGCACCGTACTCACTAATTGCGCTTGTAAATCCATGCGGTACAATGTCGCGTCCACCCGTTCGGGGTAAATTCGTTGCTTTTTACTCACTTCCAATGCACGCACCGTACCGCCCGTCACCTCTTTAAAATCAATACCCAGCCCATTGATACTGGTCGCTAAAATATTTTTCCCGTTATATAACACGCTGCTGCCCCCTTTGGGGCTCAACACGATAGCTAATGTATTGTTGAAATTACACCCCGTGATATAGAGTGAAAAATCGTTCACTGCCGCCGATGTATTCAGTGAGTTTGGGTTAAGTGTGCCGAAACCAATTTTCAGCGGTGAGCTGCTGTTTTCACTGCGAATATTACAAGCGGGATCTACCATGGTGGCGGTCACATCCACCAAAACGTCAGCGTGGCTCTCTAATACGGTCAATAACAGGAGTAACCCGAGAGGCTGTTTGAGCTTATTCAGTCTTATCACTATTCGTACTCCACCTGAAAGGTCACGATCCCGGAAAAATCGCCCACATTAGCTTCGCCAGTGGCGGGTTTACGGACAAAAACACCAAAATCAAATTGTTGTAAGCCGTCAACCACACTGACATCACCCATCGTCATCGGCTTATTCCACACAAGGGGTTTTTCATCATGATCGACCAGCCCCAAGACGACCCCACTGTCGCCTTTGGTGGTTAAAAAACTCTCACCGCCAATCGTGACTAATTCGCTGCTTTTCCACGTTAATTGAATACTTTTTTGTAAATCCGTTGCACTACACTTATCGATGGCAATGGTAAAGGGCGTCACCGCGCTGGTGCCATTTTCATTAATCAATTGCCAACGCAAGTTATACAGTGTGATTTTCTGATGGAGAGAGCCGGCTGCCACTTGGCATGCCGTGTTGACCAGCTCACCACTCAACTCAATATCTAAGCTATTGGCCGCGCGTACCTGAGAAGCTCCCCCGAAAAGCGCCACCGAAAACAGCCAAATATACTTTGCTGCCCTATTCATAGCTCACCTCTAAACGCACCGTGTGCCCATCTTTCATCCATGTCGGTAGGTCGATTGGATTATCCCCATTTAGCAAAGACAGCGGGTAACGCACTGAAAACACCCCGCGTTGTACATCGTAAAGCCGCACACTCGCTGGGGTATTGGCTGCTGCATTAAACACCGCCATTTCTTGGTACTTGTTTCCCGCGCCACACCCAATCAAACGCAGCGTGTTATCTAACGACAAATTGCAGGGGGCATTAAATAGCGTGGCACTCACCTGTATTTGGCCTTGATGCTGCGGTTCGTAGTCCGATTGATTAATCGGTGTATTCGCCACAGGGCTATTAGCCATCGCCCATTGGCTCAAGACACTGCCAAGAACAAACAGTACCGCGTTGTACCCGGCTGTTTTGATGAACATGTTGTGTTTACGCATCGTCCTTTCCCGTTCGCTCATACGCTGAAAATTACGGCTCACCCGTTACCGTGCAAGTCTCACCTTGGCAACGAAATGCCAGCGTGGGCTTACCACCATAATCATTGATGTACGTCAGATACGGTGTGGACAGTGCGGGGGATACCACATCCTGTGTTGACTTAGGCGGCACCATAACCACATCAAATGAATTGTGCTCAGCCGCGGCTTGACTGTTCCCTAGCCCAATCACCGTTAAGTGAAATGGCGTGGTATTATTGATGCGATAACCTTTCGCTATCTTTGTTAATGTGACTTGATGCGCCCACTTAGTGTCCGATTCAGGCAAAATACTGGCCGGTCGATAAAACAGTTTGACCCGTGATTGCAAGGCAATTTGTAAGGTATTGCCATCGGTGGATTTAGGGGGCACTTCACGCAAATTGAAGTAAAACACCGACTCACGATCTTGTGGCAATTGGCTCAGTGCCGGCGTCGTGCTTAAACGCACTAAACTGTTGCTCATGGGCTCAATGCGTTGCAACGGCGGCGTCGCCAAAATAGCCCCTTTGGTGAGCTTATTCCCCTGTAAATCTTCAATCCAACTTTGGGCTAAGTAAGCTTCTTCAGGGTTATCGTTAGAAATGGTGACGTTAATCGATTTTTCCGTTCCCGGAAAAATGATGCGTGTTCTATCTAATGTGACTGCGCTGTAGGCACTTATTGAGACAAATACCGCGATACCCACCCACATATGGCATAATCTTTGACCTAAATTCAACATCATTGACCTCATAAAACGAATAAAAGACTTATTTTGCTGGCGTTACATTTGCCGTTGACAGCGCGGGCGCAGCGCAAGGCAGCAATAACATGCTGGATAATGACGTGACATTGTCAGGCATGCGTAATTCACACTGCTTCTTTCCGGCCCAATAAACAGACAGGATTTCTTGAGGGGAAATACCGACCAACCACGTCACCCCCTCTTCACCCACAATGCCCAATTCACGGTTGTCAGCATTGCGCACACTGGCCCCAAACGGGGGATTTTTGCCATCACTCAACGATACGATGGCGAACAGTTTTTCCCCTTTCATCACCGATAAACGGCGGTAACCTATCGCGCCTTTGGTTAAGGTAATGTCGGTCGTTGACTGTAACGTTTCTAAATTCTCTGGCAGCTGACTGGTGTTAATCGACGCCGTCGATTTACGGTAACTGTTCACGTTAGGAATAACCGCAATCCCAAAACGGTTGGTTTTGATGACGCCACTGTCCAGTGGCACATCCCCCACCCCCGGTGTTTCAATCATTAAGCGGGTATCGCCATTTGCTGAACGGTGCAGTGCTACCCCGTGAGCCGTCGCCGTGATCCCACTGTTAATCGAGGCGCCAAAACTGCGATATTGTTGTGGCACATAACTGACGTTCGTGGATAAGTTAGCCTGCGACAGATCGCGTGAATAATAGCCACTGAAACTCGACTGACTCTGCATATGCTGTCCGTGGTTATACCCCACATTCAGGCTGTAATTATCACGATCGCTATAGCCGCTATACCCGACACTGTGGCTATATTGGTTATACTCACCGGCACGTGAATAGCGTTCGGAGAAGGTGATATTGTGCCCGCGATACAGAGGAACCGTTAAATACAGGTTGATAGCATCATCTTTATAGCCGTTATCACGCTCGGTACGCGTCGCCGATAATGAAATATTGGCATCTTGCTGCGATAGCCTAGGTATGCTGATATTGGTACTGGCGTATAAACCATATTGCGTTTGCGGTTTATCTTGCCAATAAGTACTGTATTGATAATTCAACGATAAACTGAAATTATCAAAATACTTGTTCAGATAGATTTGGTAGTTTTCTTTTGCCACACGCGCCACATGACCGCTACGGCTTTGATCTATAAATTGGCTTAATGTGCGGTAATCTCTATCGGCAAATCGATACCCTGCAAAGGTAATATCCGTGCGTAACTCATCAAATGACTTTGCATAGTTGAGGCGATAGGAGCGGCCTTGCAGCGTGTGATGGGTAAAGCGGGCAAAAGACTGCGTCATATCGAGTGACAATGCCCCAAATGCAAACAAGTCTCGTCCAATCCCTATCGCTGCGGTTTGGTAATCCCCATTCAGTTGCGTCCCCCCATACAGTGACCACGCATTAGATAACCCATAAGACAACTCGCCGCTGATCACCGGCTTACCAGTTAGGCGATGACCGTCATAGCGCGTTTTACCCGCCACTAACTTATAAATAATGCGCCCCGGGCGGGTTAAATAAGGCAGTGAGGCGGTGTTGAGACTAAATGTTTTCTCTTCGCCATTTTCTTCACGCACAGTGACATCGAGCACCCCTCGTACGCCGCTGTCCAAGGTCTGAATGCGAAACGGCCCCGGGGGCACCGTGGTTTCTAAGATCACGCGGTCTTGGCTACGCACAATCACCGTGGCATTCGTGTTCGCCACGCCAATAATTTCCGGCGCGTACCCCACCAATTTAGGCGGTAACATGCGGTCGTCACTTTCGAGGGCGATACCACTGTATTGCCATGACTCAAACACATCAGAATAGAAGTAGTTTTCCCCAATGGTCAAAATAGAGGCTAATTTCTTCAAGGAGGTAAACGCATACAGCCGGCTAAAATCAAAACGGTGGGTTTCTTGGGGGTTGCTGCCACCGTGCTGTTTTTGGTAGTTCGCGTTATAGTCACCACGAAAACGCCAAGCACCGAGGTTAAGACCTGTTGTACCATTGGTGGATAAATAGACCCGTTTGCTCCCGCGACTTTCTTCGATGACAGACGCATTGGCGCTATAATCCACAAAGGCACCATTCACCCCCTCTTCCCATAACGCCGGGGGTGTCCAGTTTGGATCACGGTATTCCATCCATAACTGGGGAATGGTGATTTTCAGTGAGAGTGTGGACAATTCAACCGTCGATTTCACCCCAGTTAACGCGGAAAAATCAAGGCACTGCCCCGCCTCGGAAAGGGTGACTTTTTGTTTTGCCGAATCTTTCAGGCCAATCAGATCCAGTAAGTTCGCCGGTATGCAAATGGCATGTTGTGCTAAGACCGTGATATCACGAGGCGCCCCTAAGCGCTGGCCGTTAACAAACACGGTTAACACATAGTCTCCGGGAGGCACATAACCCGCAACGGAAAATTGGCTCATATCGACGTTTTGCATATCTTCCGCATCCAATACGTCAGTATTGAACTCTGTTGCAGACACCGTGCATGCACTGACGCTCACCGCCAATAAAACGGCCTGCCTGACTTTGCTAAGTTTGAACATCATGCTCTGTACCATCCCAAAGACAGCAAGAATGCCTCCTCAATGTCATCATTGAAGACGTGCTTCTGTGCTTTATTGATAATCGATAAAAAAACGAACCAGCCCGTGATAACGTCCTGCTTGTAGCGGCTTTCCTGTCAGCTCGAGCCGTAAAAAATAGCGCAAAAAGAGGGTTTGCCCCGATTGACCTTGCCGTAACACACTGTCAAACAAAGGATAGGTTTCCCCAGGGATCACGATATTTTTCGTGTTATCCAGCACGGATACGCCCAACCCCTGAGAAGGCCCTTGCAAGGCAAATGCGTCGATATTATCGGCCCCTTGCCCGTCAAAACGTATTGTCCATGTTTTACTGTCAAGGGTGCTGTACACACTGCCACAGTCACGAAGCTCAATGTCAAAAGGGCGTGTTTGTTGTTCACGCACCACGGCGGTTGAGAGCATCGTCAACGTTAACGACGAAAAATCGACCGTTTGGTCGCGATTTGACATCACAATCGAGCATGGTGTTGAGATCACACTGCCAACCAGTTGAGTGACACCTTCATGGCGCATGCCCACCTCGTTGGCGCCAAAAGCCGATGTGCCCCCCAAAATCAGCGAAAAGAGGATCCCTGTTGTTTGCAAACTCACGCGTTGATAAACAGCCACCCGTTTCTCCCTTGCAGACAGTAAAAAAATCCACCTGTGTTATGACTGTTAACAAACAAATACTGTTTGACGGCAGTCGTTAGAGGTTGTTAACTCCATGAAGAAAATCAATTTATTGACTTTCGATTGAGAAGACGAAGAGGGCGAGATTACACTTTACCCCTCTTCGTGAGCCCCTTGGCCGCCAGCGTTCACTGACGGTCAATGTATCGACTTACTGGTACGTGATACGGAAGTTAGAGATGGCGCTGAATCGCCCTTCCGCAACATCTTTAGTGGTATCAACCGCTTTCGCCAATGCTTTAAAAATTAAAGTATTTTCACCATTTGTGTTGGCAATACGAGGGAGAACGTCTGTGGCTTTACCGAACTCAAAACCATCAATCAAAATACCGAGGTTGTTCGAATTCCCCGCGGAAGTTGCCAGCAGCGTGTTGCCTTTATCTGCATAGCTTTGGCCAGTAAACACGAGTTCCATTGATTTCACCGCAACAGGGTTACCTTCAGTATCTTTACCAAAGTTAGCAAAGTCACAGCCAGTGAATTTGATCTCGAACTCTGCTTCCGCAGGCTTACCACTTTCCAACGCTTTACGAGACAGCTGACCGAAATCAACGGTTTGTTTCAGAGAAGACTGCTCGATATTACAAGGCGTGTTCACAACTGTACCCACAAAGTTAATCGTTCCGGTGTTATCCGCCATTGCGCTAAATGACACAACAGACGCCGCAAATACAGTTGCAACTGCTAATTTTGTTAATTTCATTTATTTTTCCTTTCTAGTAAAAAGACAATAGAAACCAGTCACCACACATAAATTGAAGAGTGTTAATTTCATTTTTTGTTGATAAAGCAAAGGTTACATCATTAATAAAAACATCGTCCCTGCTGCTACCTATCCCTTATCCATATCTAAGAGACAAATAGTTCCTTATAGGCTAAGGCTAACCCATATAATTTATTTATATATAATCTTAAAATAGAATTAATTAATTTGACATTTTGCCGTCATAGTTAACCATGACTGAACAGAATAAATTCTGTCAGATTTCCCCGAAAATGTTGAGCATAGTATCCGGAATTAAAATATTAATTACTGATTTCATCGACTTAAAATAGGAGAAACATCTAACATTTAATTATTAACATTCCGTGAAATAATTACACTAACTTATTTTATTTAAACAATCTCAATATTTATATTTAATGAATTTTTATTGCCATATTAAATTTAGTTTCTCAAATAAAAATTCATAAAATAAAACTATTATTTTGATATTTTTGAAATAATAAATTGATGGCGAATATAGAACCAACCCCATTTAGAGTAAATACGTTTTTAACGATAAGTCTCCATATTTCGATAGGTGATAACTATTAAATATTTGTTATTAATGGCATCGACATAACCAAATATTAATTTGGTTCCTATATATCAATGGATTACAATAAATCATGATAATCAAAATCATATAAATCTCCAAACAATGTCTTATTCTTAATGAGAGTATGTTGATTTTATTTAACGCTATTTTCATTTTGTTACATATTTAATTATTTTGATATTTTTATAAGAGATATAGCTTTATTTTTTTCAATAATAAAACAAAAAACCTCAATATTGCTTATTTTTTGGCACCATTAAAAAATAGAAAAAATACTCATAAACTTAGACACACTCTAAGAACACCCATAATAAACATAGGTGTAACCCATTAAATACAATATAACTCACCTTAATTACTCATTAAATGCGTTATCGATTTTCGCTATTAAATTTATTTAATGATAATTTATTGTTTTTTAACAGTGAAATAAAAATATTACTCATCATCGCATATCAGCGCTCTTTAAATGCCAACAATACCCTTATCAAAGCCCTATCCTCAAAATCTTCACCGACTCAAATCCTCCATCGACAATACGACTAATCGATTATCAACTGGATATTAATATCCAGAGCCACGCCTATGCTCTGATAATGGTCAACAAAATAATTTGGCCCGCAGTTTTGGTGGCCACTTTGCCTATATAACCCGCCAAATCTTGTCAGAAATGCGCTAGCTCTTGAACGGTAAAAAGTGGGAAATATGGCTTCTTCCGCGGGAAAGAGCATAAGCCAGTTCAGGGGGAGCGTGATATTCCATTCATCCAATGATGATGGCATAGGAGAGTCTCATTTAAGTTGCCAATTGCAGTAATGACACAACTTAGGTCACCGTTCGATATATCTCGCTGTTGGAAAGAACCATTTGTTCGAAAACCTATCACGTGCTCAAGGTTGCCATCATCCTAAATAATTAGGGGCGTTTTTATTTTTCATCTCCTCCGCTTTTGATATTCATACAATTTATTTTTTTCCTTGTTGTGGATCAAATTATCGATAGCTAAAAAAGAGCAATAAACTATATATTGTGCTTTAATTACATAATCAAACACTACATATAGTATTTATTCACAGTTTTATCCACATTCCCTTCGCACATGCAGCGGAAACTTATCGCTAGGTTTAAGGTTGTGGATAACTCAACAAGGAGCATTTCAGTGAAAACGGTTGTGATTAAACGAGATGGTTGCCAAGTGAACTTTGACTTCCAAAGAATTCAAGAGGCAATAAAACGTGCATCAGCGGCTGTGAATATTCAGGATGATGACTATTGCCTTCAAGTTGCTACAACGGTCACAGAGCAACTTGGCAACCGTGAAAAAGTCGATATTCGAGAGATCCAAGATGCTGTTGAAAATCAACTAATGTCAGGCCCTTATAAAGACCTCGCTCGAGCCTATATTGAATATCGCCATGATAGGGATAGTGCTCGCGAAAAACGCAGCCAACTTACCCATGATATTCGCGGCCTTATCGAACAAAGCAACGTTTCACTGCTTAATGAAAATGCCAATAAAGACAGTAAAGTGATCCCGACTCAACGTGATTTACTTGCTGGTATTGTGGCTAAGCACTATGCCAAACAGCATATTTTGCCTCGTGATGTCGTTATCGCTCATGAACGAGGAGAAATACACTATCACGACCTTGATTATGCCCCCTTTTTCCCCATGTTTAACTGTATGTTGATCGATCTTGAAGGCATGCTTACGCAAGGGTTTAAAATGGGCAATGCAGAGATCGAACCGCCAAAATCAATTTCAACAGCAACCGCTGTGACTGCACAAATCATTGCGCAAGTTGCTAGCCATATTTATGGTGGTACGACGATTAATCGCATCGATGAAATTCTGGCTCCTTATGTACGCATCAGCTATGAAAAACATCTTAAAACGGCTGAAACGTGGGGGATCAATGATGCTCAAGGTTATGCTGACTGCCAAACAGAAAAAGAGTGCTATGATGCTTTCCAATCCCTAGAATATGAAGTCAATACATTGCATACCGCGAATGGGCAAACCCCCTTTGTCACCTTTGGTTTTGGTCTTGGCACCTCGAAAGAAGCGCGCTTAATCCAACAATCCATCTTGAAAAATCGTATTGCAGGTTTAGGCAAAAATCGTAAAACAGCCGTATTCCCTAAATTGGTCTTTGCCATTAAAAAAGGATTAAACCACCAATTTGGTGATCCTAACTATGATATCAAACAGTTAGCCCTTGAATGTGCTAGCAAGCGCATGTACCCCGATATCCTTAATTATGACCAAGTTGTTAAAGTGACCGGATCGTTTAAAACCCCCATGGGCTGCCGTAGCTTCTTAGGGGTCTACGAAGAAGCGGGGCAACAAATTCATGATGGTCGCAATAATTTAGGGGTGATCAGCCTTAATTTGCCTCGTATTGCCATTGAAGCACAAGGCAATGAAGACGCATTTTGGCAACTGTTAGAAGCACGTTTATCTATTGCTAAAAAAGCCCTTATGACACGGATCGCACGCCTTGAAAACGTCAAAGCACGTGTCGCGCCAATTCTCTATATGGAGGGGGCTTGCGGTGTAAGATTAGCCGCTGATGATAGCGTTGCAGAAATCTTTAAAAAGGGTCGAGCCTCAATTTCGCTCGGCTATATCGGGCTACATGAGACCATCAATGCACTATTTGGTACGCAAAACCATGTTTACGACAGTGAGCACTTAAGGGAAAAAGCCATCGCGATTGTTAACCGCCTACGCCAAGCAGCAGATGAGTGGAAAGCAGAAACTGGCTATGGTTTTAGCCTGTACAGTACACCTAGTGAAAACTTATGTGATCGTTTTTGCCACCTTGATACTGCTGAATTTGGCGTAATAGCTGGTGTGACAGACAAAGGCTACTACACAAATAGCTTCCATCTTGATGTTGAAAAACGCGTGAACCCATACGACAAAATAGACTTTGAACAGCCTTACCCTGCCATCGCAAATGGGGGCTTTATCTGCTATGGCGAGTATCCTAATTTGCAGCATAACCTCAAAGCGCTCGAAGATGTTTGGGATTACAGTTATGAGCATGTTCCATATTATGGAACAAATACGCCCATAGACGAATGTTATGAGTGTGGATTTACGGGTGAGTTTAACTGTACCAGTAAAGGCTTTGTTTGCCCTCGTTGTGGTAACCATGATACTAACCGTGTCTCAGTGATCCGCCGAGTATGTGGTTACCTTGGCAGCCCTGATGCACGCCCATTTAATGCAGGCAAGCAAGAAGAAGTGAAGCGACGTATCAAACACCTAGGTAATGGGCAGTTAGGTTAATAGTATGAATTATCATCAATATTACCCTGTTGATGTCGTGAATGGTCCAGGCACGCGTTGCACACTGTTCGTCTCAGGATGTGTTCATCAGTGCCGAGGATGTTATAACCAAAGCACATGGCGCCTCGATTCGGGTATTCCATTCACTCAGGAAATGGAAGATAGGATCATTCAAGATTTACAAGATACCCGTATCCGTCGGCAAGGTTTATCCCTTTCCGGCGGGGATCCACTACATCCCGCTAACTTATCAGCGATCTTTCAGTTGGTTAAACGTGTAAAAACCGTTTGTCCAGATAAAGACATTTGGCTATGGACAGGCTATCAATTTGCCGAACTGACCGCCGAGCAACATAAGGTGGTGAGTTTGATCAATGTACTGGTTGATGGGAAATTTGTAAAAGCGCTGCATGACCCCGCGTTACTTTGGCGAGGAAGCAGTAATCAAGTGATCCATAAATTACGCTAGCGATTTCTAGACCAATAGAGCTTGCTGCCAAAACCCAATTTATTATTGACCATTTTGACTTCTTGTAACTGCAAACGCCATACAGGCAGTTTTGCCGTCAATGCCACAGGGAAGCGACGACAATAAAATTGATGGGCTTGCTGTCGTAAGCTCCCATCCAGCGCTATCACTTGCCCAATAAATTGTAGCCCTTGGATTTGGCTAACCACTTTCGTTTGGGCAGAGACAGTCCCTGCGACGTGAGGATTTTCAGTCATCAGTTGACCATGGCGTGAAGCAGGATCGGTCATAAAGAATAAACTCATCGACTTAGCATCAAATGCATAATAACAACTGGCAGGCCAGATATCATTGCCGTGGCAAGTAAATAGAGAAAAGACGTGTTGGCGAGAAAAGTAACGTTGGATATGTTGTAAGGCGTGTTCATCATTCATAGCAAAAGCCCATATTGACCGTTCAGAACACGCTCTTTGAATATGTACATCCTATCGCTGAGCGTGCTTAAGCTGTTCTGAACGTTTGGTATTACATTTGCTAGGTACTATAAATTATCTATAGATTGCAGCAACACCATTCATTGAGTTTTCACCGCCAGCTGAGATAACACGGAATGAAGTTGCACCAGCTTCATCAGCTTTTTTGGCTAACTTTTCAGTCAGGTCATTAACACTAACAGCACCTGATACAGAAACATAACCCGCAGCTGGTTGGCTAGAATGTTGAACTTCTTCAGCAGCCATTGAACCAAATGAAATAGCACTTAAAGCCAAAGTTGCAGCGACTAATGTTGATTTTTTCATAATGTTTTCCTCATTGTATATTCATTTTTATCAGGGATTTTTGTTCTCCCCCTGTGATATGGATCATATTATGCTCTTTTAGTTACGATGAAAATTAGCTAATTTTGCTGTTATAGTTCAAATATTTTGAATCAAAACCACGCTTTAGGTTACAAATTTATGACTTTAATGTGTCATTTTTTATTTATAATTTAATAAGTTATGGCTATCCTTGTTCGCGAGATTTTTAGTCTATTTATGAATTATTTCCCCTTAAATTTCAGCACAGAAAGTCAAAAATAGGGCAACAAAATAAAATGTCTACGCAGAAAAACTGGTACATTTACCTAATTAGAGAGAAAAATAACAGGTTATATTGTGGGATCACCACAGATGTCTCGCGCCGCTTTACCCAACATAAAGAGGGAAAAGGCGCAAAAGCGTTGAAGGGGAAAATGCCGCTCACGCTAGTATTTGATTGTTTAGCCGGGGATCGCGCTACCGCGTCAAGGTTGGAATATCAGATAAAACAACTGAGTAAAGCCGCCAAAGAAAGGCTGGTTATTGACCAGCCCATTAATATCCTTGATTACTTAATGCATCAGAATACATCAAAGTGTGAAGAGTAAGTCACCCGCCCTTTGTGATCACTCAAGCTGCCATTTTCTAGCCCACAAATCATAAAATGCTCTTGCAATTCAGGCCACTGGCTGAAAACTTCATATTTTGAGGCAGGTTCAAAGCCAAAACGGCGGTAATAGTTGCTATCTCCTAATACCACAACCGCACCATAGCCAAACTCATTAAGACTATCTAGCCCTTCATAAATAAGTTGCCCACCAATGCCTTGTTTTTGGTGCGCTTTACTCACTGCAAGCGGTGCAAGGCCAACCCATTGAACGTCTTCATTGTTGACATCGACAGGTGTAAAGCCGACATAACCGATCACTTCGCCGTTGTCATTCGTGGCAACAACACCCAGAGTCAATAAGCCGTCTTCTCGTAGCTTTTGTACCAGATCGGCTTCTGCTTCCGTCGGGAAAGTGTCACGCAGTAACTTATCGATCCCCATAGCATCGACAGGAATTTCAACACGAATTAGCATGAGGCAACCACGGAGCCTTTATGCTCTGTGTCCTCATTTTGTTGAGTCGTTTTAATCAAGTCGGCCAATTGTAGTAATGCAAAACGCAGGGGTGTCGGCATATTGTCTAGCTCAAAAGCATCCATAAGGTTTTTTACATACAGCCCTAATTCGGTGTCACCTTCAATGACCAAACGGCGCTGAAAAAACAGCGTATCAGGATCTTCTTTACGCGCCGCGATAAGGATCAGGTCATTGGCTGTAGCACAGACACTGACATCGGCTTGCTCTTGATTACGCACAATTAACATGCCATTTTGCAAACTAATGAACCAGACTAAATCAAGGTCACTGACTTCAACTTTCAGCCATTTCCCTTCGAGAAAATCCAATTCCCCTTCTTTGACCGATTCACGAAACTGCCAGCTCAGTAACTGCTCAAGTACTTGACGCTGCACTGCAAATGGGGTCACTTTTAAAGGTAACTTCAATAATGAAGGCCCTTTTGAAATAAGTTGAGAACGAATTTTAGCTAACACAGCACTGACTCCCGTATCAATTGCCTGCCCGTTAAATACACACCCCAGCATCAGCTACGGCCTCTCGGTAGCAAATCAGTATTAGAACAGGCATTTATATCGACATACTCAATAATAGAATAGTCATATCATGCCAGAGAAAATAAGTACTCACTTGATCCTATATCAAGGTTTACACTTCTCGCCAGCATTTATTTTTTATTATGCCAAAAAGCTCATGGAGTCATGACCTCATAAGCCACAAAAACAGATAGCCAACAGCCAATTCAATGCCTTAAATCAAAATTTACATCGCATGAGTTGACTAGAATGCTAAGTTGTCGAAAATTTAAACTGGAACAGATACCATGGAATTACTCTGCCCAGCAGGCAACTTACCGGCCCTTAAAGCCGCTGTCGATAACGGTGCCGATGCGGTTTATATTGGCTTGAAAAATGATACTAACGCACGCCATTTTGCTGGACTCAACTTTACTGAAAAAAAATTGCAAGAAGCAGAGCGCTACATACATCAACATCAGCGTAAACTTCATATTGCTATCAATACATTTGCTCACCCAGATGGCTTTCAACGTTGGAAAGATTCGGTCGATCTTGCGGCTTCGCTAGGGGCTGATGCCCTGATCCTTGCCGATCTCGCGATGCTTGAGTATGCTGCACACCGATACCCTCATATTGAACGTCATGTCTCCGTTCAAGCTTCAGCAACCAACACCGAAGCGATTCGCTTTTATGCCCGCAATTTTAATGTTCATCGGATTGTACTGCCTCGGGTTCTATCTATTCATCAAGTCAAACAACTCGCTAAAAGTAGCCCTGTCCCCTTAGAAGTCTTTGCTTTTGGTAGCCTATGTATTATGGCGGAAGGACGCTGCTATCTCTCTTCCTATTTAACGGGTGAATCCCCCAATACTGTTGGGGCATGCTCGCCCGCGCGTTTCGTTCGTTGGCAACAAACGCCTCATGGCATGGAGTCACGCTTAAATGAAGTGCTTATTGATCGCTACCAAAGTCATGAAAATGCAGGCTACCCCACTCTCTGTAAAGGGCG
Source organism: Providencia sp. PROV122 (assembly GCF_028482365.1). Lineage (NCBI taxonomy): Bacteria > Pseudomonadati > Pseudomonadota > Gammaproteobacteria > Enterobacterales > Morganellaceae > Providencia > Providencia sp. PROV122. Next base: position 52,129 of record NZ_JAMPQI010000010.1, read on the forward strand.
TTATTTGGTGGATGACCATCGATATCATGTACTCGAAGAGCCAACTAGCCTCAATACCATCGAATTACTACCAGACCTAATGGCGGCGAATATCGCCTCGGTCAAAATTGAAGGCCGCCAGCGCAGCCCTGCTTACGTCACCGAAGTGACACGCATCTGGCGAAAAGCTATCGATACATATCATGCAAACCCAGAGCAATTTATTGCAGATCCACAATGGATAAAAGTACTGGGTGGGCTTTCTGAAGGCAGCCAAACCACATTAGGCGCTTATCATCGTAAATGGCAATAATAAGGAATAGATGATGAAGTATGCATTAGGGTCAGTTCTTTATTACTGGCCTAAACAAGAGCTATATGATTTTTATCAGCAAGCAGCACAAAGTGAAGCCGATATTATTTATCTTGGTGAGACGGTTTGTAGCAAGCGCCGTGAAATGAAACCGGCTGATTGGATTGAATTAGCAAAAACGCTAGCGCTAAGTGGCAAGCAGATTATCTTAAGTACATTAGCGCTATTGCAGGCACCTTCCGAACTTAAAGAAATAAGTAAACTCGTTGATAATGGCGATTTTTTGGTTGAAGCCCATGACTTTGGTGTCGTCAATATGCTCACTGAGCGCCATCTTCCTTTTATTGCTGGTCATGGTTTGAATTGTTATAACGCACAGACCCTCAATATATTATTACGCCAAGGCATGCAGCGTTGGTGTATGCCTGTAGAGCTTTCTCGTGACTGGTTGATCAATTTACTCAATCAATGCGATGAATTGGGGATACGTGGCAAATTTGAAGTAGAAGTGATGAGTTATGGTCATTTACCGCTGGCCTACTCTGCTCGCTGTTTTACTGCCCGTTCAGAAAATCGTGCCAAAGATGATTGTGAAACTTGCTGCATTCACTATCCTCAGGGGCGAAAGGTGTTCTCTCAAGAACAACAGCAAGTGTTTACTCTCAACGGGTTACAGACACAAAGTGGCTATTGCTACAACCTAGGTAATGAGCAAACATCTATGATTGATTTGGTTGATATTGTACGTATTTCGCCGGAGAACATTGAGTCTCTAGACATATTGGCGCAATTTAAAGCGAATCAAACCGGAGAAGCGCCACTGGTCATCAATGACAAGAGTTGTAATGGTTATTGGAGGCAAGTGGCAGGATTAGAAATGCTGCCTTAGCCGCAATATCAATCAGCGCCATTGGATAAAAAGCGGGAGCAAACACCAGCTTCCCGCTGTGTATTCATCCTAAAGCATCTCATTGATTTTATTTTTGAAAAATGAATAAATTGCACGGTTCACAGCATTACCTCACACTCACTCATTCATAATATAGTGAGGAACAAACCTAGAAGTATCTTTTGTGATTAAAGAGTTATCTTCACGTATACCTATCCCTGCTGGGGCATCCCCCACCACCCAGCTCCCAATTAAAGTGTAGTCATTACCGAATTTAGGCAAAAAAGCACTCGCCTGATAAATTCTAGGCTCCTGAGCATACATCCCTAATTCTTGCGTGATCACTTCTTGCTCATTATTAAAAAATAATGAAACATTAGCGCCTTCCCGTGAAAATAATGGCTTTGTCGTAAACCCTTGCCACGCTTTCCCCATATCCTGTTTTAATTTTCCCACAATATCGCTCTGCTCATCCGCAAAATAGGCAGGAAGTAAGTTAGGGTGATTAGGAAAAAAACGCCATAATAACGGTAATAGTCCTTTATTACTTAAAATGGATTTCCATAAAGGTTCTACCCATTCTGTTCGTTCACTACGTAGTACCGGACCATAATCATCTTGGAACATCCATTCATATGGATATAATTTAAAGCCTTGGTGAATAATTTGATCTTGTAAATCCGTAAAAACACCACCTAAGCCTAATCCGATGTCTTCCACATAAATAAATTGTGTCTGTAGCCCTGCTTGACGCGCACAATCTTCCAAATATAAAACAGTTCCTCTATCTTCAATGGAGCCTTCACAGCAACAAAAATAAAAAGGGTGCTCATTGCGCCACAATAAAAAACGCTGGATAAGCTTTTCCTGTATCGAATTAAATTGATCGGCATTTGCAGGAAGCATACCTCTATCTGTCATGTCAGATAACCATTGCCATTGAAAAAATGCCGATTCATAAAGTGATGTCGGGGTATCTGCATTATATTCCAGCAACTTTGCAGGCTGATATCCATTCCATGAAAAATCCATTCGCCCATACAGTGATGATTTATTATTTCGCCAACTATTTGCAATCGCATCCCAATATAATTCAGGTATGGCTAATGCTTCTAAAATACGTTCATCATTGATAGCAGAATTGACTACTTCTAAGCACATTTGGTGCAACTCTTCGGTTGGGTCTTCGATGCCAGATTCAATTTGCGCTAATGTAAAACAATAAGCATGCGATTCATCCCAATAAATTTCATTGTCGATAATATGGAAGTCAAAACCATAATCTTGCGTAATTCGCACTAAATCTTCGCGTGGCTTTACAGGTATTCGTAACATAATTAACCACCTCTACTCCCCGATTTATGCCCAAAGCCCCCTCTTGATGTTGTTTTAGTCGAATTATTACTATATTTCGCAGGCTTTAGCCTATTCGAACCATCAGCAACCCATTTATCGGATGAACCTAGCTCATGATAAATATTCGGTTCATTTTTAGCGCGATAAAATGGACGAACTCGTGAAAAATAGTAATGAGAGCCTGAGTAAGAGCTGGTTGTATGACTACTACTTGCTGGCTGCGGAAATTCATTAAGCGCAAAACCAGCCAATTTGGGGCCATAAACATCACGCTGTATGCTATCGCAATATTCTGGCTTTGATTGTAATAAGCATTGCTGATATTCTCTTATATTAAGGGCACGATGAACTAAAACACAGTTATCTTTCCCATAATGATATTCACAATCAACTAATCGATTGTAAATCGCCATGCTTCTATTCAATTCTTGTTGTGCTTCTTCTTGTTTTTGTTTACAAAAAGAGTTGGTATAACCTGCAAGCTCACAATCATTAAGCCCCTTGAAAATCGTTATTTTGGGTGTTGGTGATTCGTCACTGCAACTGCGTAACCCCAAAAAAACGGCTCCTCCCATAATTGCCAACGTAAGTATATTAGCGCCTTTGCGTGGTTCATCTTTTACATCAAGGCCAATACGCTTTAATTCAGGCCCCTCTTGAGCCTTATTATACTTACGCTGTTTTCTTTTGATTTTATTTTTATTTTTCATAGAACATCATTATTCATTAATAGCTCATGCTTACTGCATTCAAAATACCAAATCCAAGTGATGTTCCACCTAAAAAGAGGCCTGCGGATATATTATTTTGCTCTATTTTTTCACTGATTTTTGGCATATAGATTTTTGTTGCGCCAAGAACAAGCAATTGAACTAATAATGCAATAACACCCCATATTATACAGTCAAGAATACTAATAGAATGAGAAATCGCACTCGATAACGGAGTGATATAACCTAGCATCGCACCAATAAATGCAAGGCCAGCGGCGGTATTATTCTGTTTAATTAATACCCATTCATTATGACGCGATATACGTGTATAAATAAAGAGGAATGCAAGTACCATAACAGCACCAATTGCAAAATAACTAATAAAGGAGAGTAGAGCAGAAAGTATAGCTGTAAAATCCATGAAATTATATTTCCGTGAAAAAGGAATAAATGTAGCTTAACCTTTTTCAAAAATAAAGAGATTATAAATAATTCAGTGCATTTTACTTTTATCTAGAGACTATGATCTAATGATTCATTTTTTGCTGAGCATGATAGAGTAGTAGTATCAAATAAGTCGCTTTATTAATAATAGAATAACTGCATGAGGTCTAAACGATTAATTGATGATGACAATCCTGTCACGAATAAACCAATAATGGATTTTTCTTATCTAATGTTAAAAACATTTATATTTAAGTAAGAATACCAAACAGATAAAGATAATAATATTGAGAGCAAAATGATTAGTGGTGTTGCAGCTGGCTACCACCAACTGCCATCGTTTTTTATTTTCTGACAATCAAACACGCCAGAAGAATAATATTAATTATGATGTTGTTTACGCCAACGATGAATAATATGAGAAATCTGACGTAATTCACCATCACGCAACATGCCAATTAAGACACCAATTACAGTATAAATCACACCGAGCACTAACATCATCACAATATCCATCAAGACGCCACTAAAAGGTAGCCCCATTTGATTGATACCCGCCATGGCACTCGTTGCCCATGTTGATGGTAAAGCCGAAGCAATCATTCGTACCCATTCAGGCATGGCTTGTAAGGGCCATATCGTACCGGACATGTAAAAGACAGGTGTTGTAATAAACGCTAATGTCAGATAAATCATCTCGACACTACGCAAACACTCAGTGACCAACTTCCCTAACCCAATTACGGCAAGCAAGAAGGGAAAAGTGAGCATCCACAATTGATACAATGGCGCCTCTTGACGATAGCCTAAGATCCACGGCCATAATGCAAAAAAGACGGTCGATAAAAATAGCCAGATCGGTATCAAGGCCGATAGCGCCCCCAAATACACCGCTAATGGTGGTTTACCTTTCGGTGTACCGCGGATAGCAATACTCACGCGAACACAAGCAATCAGCAAGGAGTGTTGTAACAACATCACTAACAACCCAGGAAACACAATCGCGGCAAAGCTTACACCCGGGTTATATAACGGCTCTGTTAAACTACGTATTGGCGTAATAATGACGTTCGCTTGCTCTTGACTAAATCCTGAGTTGATGAGTAATTGGGTGTTATAGCTATTTAATAACGTTTGATACGCACTCATTAGCTCTTGCTGGATCTGACCACTTGCTAAACGGTTTGTCGCATCACCATAAACGGGGATAGTGATATTTTTCCCATTTAGCAGGAATTTTTCAAAGTCTGTCGGGATAATAATAATGGCAAAAAGCTGCCTATTAATCATATCCTTACGAGCTTGTTCCAAATTGTCATAGCTGTGTAATTTAACTTTAGGCGCCGCATCCAAATCGCGGATAAGTGCCCGACTTGCCACACTATGATCCTGATCGATGACTGCAACAGGCAGATCCCACAAGACGGGTTTCGCATACACCAAACTCATCACACACAGTGAAACGATCAATAATAACCACATTGGCTTATCTAACATGCCAATCAGCACCTTACGGAAAGTCGCAAAATACATTTGCATTACAGCTCCCCTCCTTGTGCCGCAATACGTTTCGGCAAGCGCTTACGGATCAAAAATGCCGTCACTATTGGATAAATCAGCAAAAATAGACACACTTCCACAATACGTTTAAATGAGATCTCACGTAGGAAAATATCAAACATCGCATTGAGTGTATGAGTTAATGGCTCGATATTGGAAATAATCTGCGCAGGTAAAATCATGGATAATTCCGGTACAGCCATACCGGAGAAAGCGAGTGCAATACTCACTAGCATCCCTATCAAGCTGTAAGCCATAATCGCACTTGAAGTAAAGCTAAATAGCAGTAGCCCAATACTTTGCGCCGCTATTACATAGAAAAAGCCCACCATTATCATATAGAGGGGATTCCCCACAACCTTAGCATCAAAAATACTGACCAAAGCCGCAAGTTCAACCACTAACAGTGTCGTAAAAAATAGCGTATAAGGAGCCATTTTCCCTAAGACCGCCATACCGAAAGGCTTCACGCTTTGTAAGATAGAACTACGTGATAATGTGTAAATCGTACAGGTCACCACAAACAGTTGTAGCATATGAATGGTAGCCGCAAATTGCTGATAATAAATATAACTACCACTAGGGTTAAATAAACTGTCATAAGAGAGGGTCACTTGAGCGAGCGGTGGTAATGCTTTCCCCATCGAACCTGCCAACTGAGTTCGATATTTGGCATTTAGCTCAGCCACCAGCCCACTAAAGTCTTGGATTGCATAGCTCCCTGACGCATAAAACAGCGCGTTATAGTACATGCGTAGCTCAGGTTGACGCCCCCGTAATGCATCGGCCTCAAAATTAGTCGGCACGTACAGCAGCGCATAATCCTGTGCACTGGCTAATCGTTTTAACGATGTATTAAGATTATTATCAATCGCTTTAACGTCAGCATGGGGTCCAGCATTGAGATCCCGGATAATTTGTCGGGAAACGGGGCTTCTGTCATTATCCACCACCGAAACAGGCAAATCCATCAACGTTCCTTCTGAGAAGTTAGCACTAACTAACGTGAATAACATTAATGGAAACAACCAGCTTAACCAGTGAAAAACCGGACTACGAATAGCGGCTTGTGTTTCTCGACTGAATGCATGCTCAAAACCATGCCAAGCGAATTTTAATCTCATACTCGCGCCTTTTATTTATCCCAGCGCCATAGCACGCTCATTCCAGGCCTTAAGCCGTCAACAGGCTCTACTGGATACAAACGAACCTCAAAGGTTTTCAAGTCAAAATCCCCTGTTGCACGTGTTGCCCTTTTTGTTGCGTAATCCCCTTTTGGCGCAATATAACGCACCTCAGCTTCGATTTTTTTATCGCCTAATGCAGGCACATCAAGCTGAACTCTATCGCCTTTTTTCACATCGACAAGAATGTCTTCACGTAAGTTATAGATAAAGTAAGACTGCGGTATACGCACCATGGTCAAAAGCGGGCTGCCCGCATTGAAAATTTCCCCTACTTCTGCGGGAATAGGACCGATTTCCCCATCCACTGGCGCTTTCACTTGTAAATCATCTAATTGGACTTGAAGCTCCGCGAGTTTTTGTTCAGCTTCATTCAGCGCCGCCTCATATTTTTGACGCAGTTCAATGCGATCACCATTCTTAGCTTCTTCAAGCTGCGCTTTTGCCCCTTGAACTTGCTGAAAAGCAACTTCTTTCGCTTTACGCGCATTATCAAGCTCATTGGCTGAAACATAGCCTTTAGCCGATAAATTACTTAAGCGTTGGTATTCACGAGACGCATTTTGGTATTGTGAATTGGCTTGTGCCAATGAGGCTTGCAGGTGACGGATCGTCTCTTCGCGAGTGCCATGGAGCGATTGTGCTAACTGTGCCTTTGCTTGATCTCTTGCGGCTTTCAAGGCAGCGTATTGCGCTGTTAGCTCAGGGCTTTCTAAGGTCAATAATAACTGCCCCTTTTTAACATCATCCCCACGCTCAACATGACGCTCAATAACACGACCTTTAGCCTTAGATGTAACCATGACTTCGGGTGCATCAACTTCACCTTGTAATAGCAAAAATTGATTGTGAGAATGGAAAAGTGCCGCCGCCGCTATCAAAATCAGCATCAACAAAATCAGTGCTATTGTTCTTTTTTTCATTATTAGTAAAACCCTAAATAATCACGGAGGAAACTATGGCTATAAAATTATCGCAGTAATTGCCGATACAGCGTTAATAAATTTGTGCGCAAGGTCACAAATAGAAGGGGGATATATAATATTGAAGTGACTTGCCCCTTATGTCAAATAAAGAAAAGTTAACTTTGACCAAATCGCTATTATCAAATCAGCCGCTTACGTTACAATTGCCCTGTTAAGACGCCACCAACTGGAAACCTTTATGTACGAGTTTGATCTCATTCTGCTACTACTACAGCAGATGTGCGTTTATTTGGTCATTGCATGGGCGCTCAGTAAAACCCCCCTTGTTATTCCATTATTAAAAGTGACCATTCGCTTACCCCATAAAGTGATGTGCTATCTCATTTTCTCGGTTTTCTGCATCATGGGAACCTATTTTGGGTTACACATTAACGACTCAATAGCAAATACACGCGCCATTGGCTCTGTCCTTGGTGGATTACTTGGTGGCCCCGCGGTTGGGTTTGCTGTTGGCTTCACGGGAGGATTGCACCGTTACTCACTCGGCGGCATGACCGCCTTCAGTTGTATGGTCTCCACCATCGTGGAAGGGCTAATTGGTGGCTTAGTCCACCGCTACTATATGAAACGCGGTCAGATCAATAAAATATTTAATCCTCTCACCGCCAGTTGCGTTACCTTTGTGGCCGAAATTATTCAGATGCTGATCATCCTATTACTTGCCCGCCCTTTCGGCGAAGCACTGGAACTGGTCAAAAGTATTGCCGCCCCGATGGTCATTGCCAACACGATTGGTGCCGCGATGTTTATTCGGATTTTACTCGATCGCCGCGCTATCGTAGAAAAATACACAACCGCATTCTCCGCACAGGCCCTAAAAATAGCCCTCTGCACAGATGGTATTTTACGTAAAGGTTTCAATACCGATAACAGTATGAAAGTGGCTAAAATTATCTATCAAGAGCTAGAAATTGGTGCGGTCGCCATCACCGATAGAGAAAAAATATTAGCTTTTATTGGGATAGGAGCCGATCACCATTGCCCCGGAACCCCCATAGCTTCAGAACAATCGCGCCGAGCAATTGATAATAACGAGGTGGTGTATGCCGATGGTAATGAAACCCCCTATAAATGTTCGTTAAGCCCAACATGTAAGCTCGGGTCTGCACTGGTGATCCCACTTAGGGGAGAGAACGAACGCGTTATTGGTACAATTAAACTGTATGAGGCCAAAAACCGTTTATTTAGCTCTATCAACCGTACATTGGGTGAAGGCATTGCGAGTCTATTTTCGGCACAAATCCTTGCTGGGCAATATGAACGCAATAAACAATCATTACTACAATCCGAAGTGAAGCTACTTCACGCGCAAGTAAACCCTCACTTCTTATTTAATGTCCTCAATACGCTACAAGCCGTTATTCGCAGAGACAGCCAACAAGCGGGTCAGCTAGTGCAATATATTTCCACCTTCTTTCGTAATAACCTTAAGCGTCCGGAACAAAATGCAACGCTTGGCGAAGAGTTAGAGCATGTAAATGCTTACTTACAAATTGAGAAAGCACGCTTTTGTGAGAAATTACAGATAGAGCTGGATATCCCTGAAGCATTAAGACAAGTAGAGTTACCTGCCTTTTCCCTACAACCGATCGTTGAAAATGCAATTAAACACGGTACCTCACAGTTATTAGACACTGGATATATTACAATTAGAAGTTATATACGCTGTGAACAGGTTTATATTGAGATAGAAGATAATGCAGGTCTTTATCAACCCACAGCTCAGAACGATGGATTAGGCATGAGCCTAGTTGATAAGCGTCTACGCCTAAAATATGGCGAACAATATGGCGTTAGCGTGGAATATGAACCTGAACAGTTTACGCGAGTGCAATTACGTCTGCCTTATAGGCTAACAGAATAAAATGATTAAATTTCTATGAATGTATTGATTGTTGATGATGAACCACTTGCGCGGGAAAATGTACGCTGTTTGTTGGAAGAGCATGATGATATTGAAATTATGGATGAGTGTGCCAATGCCATTGAGGCGATCAGTGTTATCCATAAAAAGAAGCCCGATGTCGTGTTTCTTGATATTCAGATGCCACGTATTACGGGCCTTGAAATGGTACGCATGCTCGACCCTGAAGATAGGCCTTATATTGTCTTTCTAACTGCATTTAATGAATTTGCCATACAGGCCTTTGAAGAACATGCTTTTGATTACTTATTAAAACCATTAGAGAGTGAAAGGCTAAATAAAACACTAACCCGTCTACGCCAAGGCAAGCAAAAACAAGATCTCGAGATCCTAAGTGACCATGAACCACTCAAATTTATTCCTTGTACTGGTCACAGTCGTATTTGGCTGATGAAGTTGGACGAAGTGCAGTATGTGACCTCGCGGATGAGTGGTGTTTATGTGATGAGCACGCAAGGTCAAGAGGGCTTCACCGAACTGACACTGAGAACGCTAGAGTTACGCACACCTTTGGTCCGTTGCCATCGCCAGTATTTGGTGAACATGACAGAATTAAGTGAGATTTTGTTTGGTGACAATGGGCAAGCAGAGCTCGTTTTAAGGTCGGGCGAACATATTCCTGTCAGCCGTCGTTACTTAAAACCACTAAAAGAAGCGCTGGGGATCATTTAATGTGCCATACTGACTCTAAATAATTTGCGTTGTCGCTAGGCGACAAGTCAACATACTGCAACTTGGCGGATAACGAGTTTATAAGGAGATCACACATGGCGGACTTCTATTTACAACTTCGCACTAACTCAATGACTTTAAAAAACCTAAAGACCCATGAGGAGTACACCGCCGAAGGGGAGTTCTCATCTTCTCGGTTAATTGTCGGAGATTTCTACGTCGCCCAAAGCCTCCTAATACAGCTTATTGATGCAATGAAACTCAGTATTCGCCTTCCTTTAACCCCTCATCACCGCATTGTTATACAAGCCTTAGAAAAAAATGAAGGTGGACTAAGCCCCGTTGAAGTCAGGTTATTAGAAGAAATTACCGTTACGGCGTTTAATCATAAACTGAAAAAAGTGATTGTCAGCCATGACGAATTACCAATACCACAAAGGCAAGCGGAAGAATTATTAGATAATAAATAGTGTTATTACCTGTCGTGTTAGAACAACATAAAAAAACCGCTCCATTAATTTGAAGCGGTTTTTTCACAATTTAAGTCGTGCTTCCTAAATAGAAACACTCGGTAAATGTGTGTAATTAAGCATTATGGCTGGTGCTACGGCGGCGCGGAGCTGCCGAGTTGTGATCTTCATTACGACCACGTCCGTTACCACGATGGCCACCACGACGATTGCCACCCTCACGGTCGTTGCGACGCTCACCATTAAAGCCACCGTCACGGCGTGAACCACCACGACGCTCACGACGTTCAAACGGCTGTGCATCACCAATTAATTGCATTTGCATTGGTTTATTCAAAATGCGTGCACGGCTTAAGTGAGTTAACACTTCGGTTGGCATGCCTTTTGGTAGCTCAATCGTTGAGTGAGAGCCAAACAGCTTGATATTACCAATATAACGGCTGCTAATATCCGCTTCATTGGCAATCGCCCCTACAATGTGACGCACTTCTACGCCATCATCACGGCCGACTTCGATGCGATACATTTCCATATCGCCAACATCACGGCGCTCACGACGACCACTACGATCACCACGCTCTGCACGGTCAAAGCCATTGCCATTACGATCACGACGGCGATCATCACGGTCATTGAATTCACGACGTGGGCGACGCGGTGCATCTGGTGGCAGAATAAGTGCACGCTCACCTTGAGCCATTTTTAGCAACGCGGCGGCCAATGTTTCCATATCAACATCTTCTGACGGTGACAGTTTCTTTAACAGCGCGCGGTATTGGTCTAAGTCACTGCTTTCAAATTGCTGTTGGATTTTTTCAGCAAATTTCGCCTGACGACGTTCACTTAGCAATTGTGAATCTGGCAGTTCAACTTCAGGGATCGTTAGCTTCATGGTGCGTTCAACGTTACGCAGCAAACGACGCTCACGGTTCTCTACGAACAAGAGTGCACGGCCAGCACGCCCTGCACGGCCAGTACGACCGATACGGTGAACATAAGACTCTGCATCCATTGGGATGTCATAGTTAACGACTAAGCTAATACGGTCAACATCAAGACCACGAGCAGCAACGTCAGTGGCGATCAAAATATCCAAACGACCGTCTTTTAAACGTTCTAGCGTTTGTTCACGTAGCGCTTGGTTCATATCACCGTTCAATGCAGCACTGTTATAACCGTTGCGCTCGAGCGCTTCTGCCACTTCCAGCGTTGCATTCTTTGTACGAACAAAAATAATTGCTGCGTCAAAATCTTCGGCTTCTAAGAAACGAACCAGAGCCTCATTTTTGCGCATGCCGTAAACAGTCCAATAGCTTTGAGCAATATCTGGACGTGTTGTGATGCTAGCCTGAATACGAATTTCTTTAGGCTCTTTCATGAAACGGCGTGTTATACGACGAATTGGTTCTGGCATCGTCGCTGAAAACAGCGCTGTTTGATGCTCTGCTGGAATTTGGCTCATGATGTTTTCAACATCTTCAATAAAGCCCATACGCAGCATTTCATCAGCTTCATCCAGTACTAAGCCTTTCAATTTAGACAGGTCTAATGTACCGCGTTTCAGATGATCAAGCAGACGCCCAGGCGTTCCTACAACAACTTGTGGCCCTTGGCGCAAAGCACGCAATTGCACGTCGTAACGCTGGCCACCATATAGGGCCACCACGTTAACACGGCTCATGTGTTTAGAAAAATCGCCCATCGCTTCAGCAACCTGAACCGCCAACTCACGTGTTGGGGCTAGGACTAGAATTTGCGGAGCTTTTAAATCTGGATCAATGTTGTGCAGTAGCGGCAAACTAAAGGCTGCGGTTTTACCACTCCCCGTCTGTGCCATACCCAACACATCATTACCGTCCATTAACAATGGAATACATTGTTTTTGGATCGGAGAAGGTTTTTCATATCCCAGGTCGTTTAGTGCAGTCAAAATAGACGCTGATAAACCTAAATCAGCGAAAGAGATATCAGTCTCGGTGGTCATGTAAAGGTGCCTCATACTTAATGGCGGCCAGTTTACATAACCGTGCGAAAATCATTTCGGTCATTTTCATTTAAAATGTGAACTGGCTCAAATTGTGTTATTAAACGAACAAATAGGCCGTCACCCCGAAGGATGATGACTCAAAAAATAGTGATGAAATGTTCGTCAGCTATTGCTGGCCCGATTCTAAAAGGTCGTCTTGTTCTTGGCCTAACAGCGCCAATTCCAACAATGCATAGCGGTGTTCAACAAAGCTATGAGCGTTGTTAGCCACCGTCAGTTTGAATAACGCAGTTGCGCTATCCTTATCCCCCAGACTTAGGTAATGCTTACCTAAATAGAAGTTAGTTTCACTGAGATGCTCAGCGAGCGAAGTGTTATCCGTAGAAGTTTCTTTCAAGCGCTCCATCAATGTGTTTTCACTGATTTTGCCAAGGTAAAACTCTACGATATTCCAGCCCCATAGCCCTTTCTCCGCACGGTCATAACGAGCTGCAAGATTATCTTGCGCCACTCGCGGGTCTATGTCTTTCTCAACGAGATAAAGCCATAGCGTGCGAAAAGGATCATTTGGATCTATCTGATAATACGCCAGCAGATCATCTTGCGCTAGTTTGTACCGACCACCGTAATATAATGCGATGCCGCGGTTCATACGCGCGAAAGTGTAAGTTGGATCAAGCTCTAATACAGAATCAAACGCTTCATAGGCGGCATCATAGTTGCCAGCCTGCGTAAAATATATTCCTAAAAAGTTAAAAATTTCAGGAATATCAGGGCGAATCGCTAACGCCGTTGAAAAATCATTGCGCGCTAACGCCCTCAAACCGAGACTATCATACAACACTCCGCGCTCATATAAAAGCTGAGCGTATTCGTCATCGGTTAAAGATCGGCTCGCAAGGATTTGTTCCATACGAGCCAATATTACTTCTTGTTGTAATGAAGGTTGCAGAGGAACAGCAAATACCTCGTTTTTACGCCAATCTTTACTGCTGCATCCAATGAGCACAAAAAAGATAAGCGCAGAGACCACACGAGTAAACGTGCTTAAGCCCCTAAACCGAAGACAGATACTATTCAGCATACTCCGCCCTTACATTACCACTATTTCAGCAAATTACGGCTATGCGCCCTAACTTATAGGGCGCTGCTTAGATTCAGCCTATTCTGCTGAGTCCTGCTGCTGTGCTGGAGTTTCTTCAGTCGCAACAGCTTCTTTCATGCTCAGGCGGATACGGCCTTGACGGTCGATTTCCAACACCTTAACAGGAACTTCTTGACCCATTTGCAGATAGTCAGTCACTTTCTCAACACGCTTATCGGCGATTTGAGAAATATGCACTAAGCCTTCTTTACCACCACCGATAGCAACGAACGCACCAAAGTCAACGATACGAGTAACTTTACCTTGGTAAACACGGCCGACTTCGACTTCAGCAGTAATTTCTTCGATACGACGGATAGCTTCTTTTGCTTTCAAGCCATCAGTTGCAGCAATTTTCACTGTACCATCATCTTCAATTTCGATTGTAGTGCCAGTTTCTTCTGTCAGCGCACGGATAACCGAACCACCTTTACCGATAACATCTTTAATCTTATCTGGATTAATGCGGATAGTGTGAATACGTGGTGCAAATTCAGAAATATCATCACGAGGGCTGTTAATCGCTTGTTCCATTGTACCTAGGATGTGCAGACGAGCACCTTTTGCTTGGTTCAATGCAACTTGCATGATTTCGCGAGTAATACCTTCGATTTTAATATCCATTTGCAGTGCGCTGATACCATCACGGCTACCTGCGACTTTAAAGTCCATATCGCCTAAATGGTCTTCATCACCAAGGATGTCAGAAAGTACGACGAAATCATCGCCTTCTTTAACCAGACCCATAGCAATACCAGCAACCGCTGCTTTAATTGGTACACCTGCATCCATCAGTGCTAAAGAAGCACCACAAACCGACGCCATTGATGATGAACCGTTTGATTCAGTGATTTCAGATACAACACGAACAGTGTATGGGAAATCAGCATGATCAGGCATGACCGCCATCACACCGCGTTTCGCTAAACGACCATGACCAATTTCACGACGCTTAGGCGAACCAACCATACCTGTTTCACCAACAGAGTATGGAGGGAAGTTATAGTGGAACAAGAAGCGGTCAGTATATTCGCCCATTAACTGGTCAATAACCTGTGCATCACGTTCAGTACCCAGTGTTGCAGTGACTAATGCCTGAGTTTCACCACGGGTAAATAGCGCAGAACCGTGAGTACGTGGCAGAACGCTAGTGCGTACATCCAGCGCACGAACCATGTCTTTTTCACGACCATCAATACGTGGCTCACCACGAATGACACGGCTACGAACAACTTGTTTTTCTAGGTTCGCTAGAATGTCAGCAACTTCAGCTACGTCGACATTTTCATCTTCAGCCACGATTGCTGCTGTGACTTCTTCTTTGATCAGGTCAACTTGCTCATAACGCTCTTGTTTTTCAGTGATACGATAAGCATCACCCATACGGCTTTCAGCCAGCGCTGCAACTTTATCACGTAAAGCTTGGTTAACTGGCTCTGGTTGCCAATCCCATTTTTCTTTACCTGCTTCTTTAACTAACTCATTGATTTCTTGAATCACGATTTGTTGTTGATCATGACCAAAAACAACGGCACCCAGCATTTGCTCTTCGCTTAACAGATCCGCTTCTGACTCAACCATCAGAACTGCGCTTTCTGTTCCTGCTACCACTAAATCAAGGCGGCTTAATTTTAGCTCATCTGCTGTTGGGTTCAGAACATATTGGTCATTGATAAAACCAACACGTGCCGCACCAATTGGGCCATTAAAAGGAACACCAGACAACGCCAATGCAGCCGATGCACCGATCATAGCAACAATATCCGGGTTAACTTGTGGGTTAACAGAAACAACGGTTGCGATGATTTGGATTTCGTTCAGGAAACCTTCTGGGAACAGAGGGCGTAATGGGCGGTCAATAAGACGCGCGATCAGCGTTTCACCTTCACCAGGGCGGCCTTCACGACGGAAGAAACTGCCTGGAATACGACCAGCAGCATAAGAGCGCTCTTGGTAGTTAACGGTCAGAGGGAAGAAGTCTTGGCCTTCTTTAACTTTTTTCTGAGCAACCGCGGTCACGAAAACGGCTGTATCATCCATGTTTACCATAACAGCGGCAGTCGCTTGACGCGCTATCATGCCGGTTTCAATGGATACGGTATGTTGACCGTATTGAAATTTGCGTACGATAGGATTTAACAAAATAGTACCCTTTATTTTAGGCTACTCGACTCTCTCTCGTGGCATTGGCTTTCTCTTCCTAACTACAGCCTCGCGACTAATGAGAAGACAGATATTCAAATGATCAATTTTCTCATTAGCCGCGCGAATCGGTGTAGCTGAAGAGGCGTTAATAAAACAATTAATTACGAATCATAGCTTAGCATTTAAGTTAAGTATAATTCGAGTCTTACTTCAACTTTAAATATAACTTTTAGAAGAAAAGGGGCCATTAGGCCCCTTTCCACTGAAACTGACTCGATTAACGACGCAGACCCAGACGCTCGATAAGAGCGGTGTAACGCGCGATATCTTTGCTTTTCAGATAAGCTTGCAATCTACGACGCTGAGCAACCATACGCAGCAGACCACGACGGCTGTGGTGATCTTTTTTGTGCTCTGCAAAGTGGCTTTGCAGATGGTTGATTTGAGCGGTCAACAAAGCGATTTGCACTTCGCTTGAACCAGTGTCGTTAGCATCGCGGCCGAATTCAGCAACGATTTTTGCTTTAGCTTCAGTACTTAGAGACATATTAAACTCCAAATGTATAAATGTATGTAATGAGAGCCAATCTCTAATTTAGCATCTCACAGATTAAGCGCCGCTATTCTACGCTGCTTATAGTCGCAAAGCAATAAGTGCCGCCATGCGGATTATTCATTTTCAACAACTAAACGCCGAGGAGCAACCCGCATATCTTCACTGATCAACGCAATGCCAATAAAACGTTCAACAGTACCACAAGTCACGCGAACCATGGTGCCTTCCGCTAATTGACCAATATTCGCCCTAACAGGCTGGCCCTGCTTAAAGTATGCCGCCGTTTCTTCTGTCAAATTAACGGCAGGAAAATGCACCACCGCAGTATCCATCGGCAACAATAAAGGGTCGAGCAGCGATTCAAAAGTGCCATTGCCTTCATCAACTTGCGCTCTTAATGCGGCGAGCTGCTCTAATGTCACCATCCGCGCATAAGGGTAGTTTGCTACCTGCAAGCGTCGTAGGTAAATGACATGTGCACCACAACCTAACATCTCACCTAAATCGTCAATAATGGTACGAATATAAGTACCTTTAGAGCAGTGAATTTCCAGTTCCAGTTCATTATTTTCTAAACGAATAAACTGTAACTCATACACTGTGATAGGCCGTGCTTCCCGCTCAACGGTGATCCCTTTACGCGCATACTCATACAAAGGTTTCCCTTGATGTTTTAGTGCCGAATACATTGATGGCACTTGCAATGTATCACCACGAAAATGCGCTAATGCCTCATCAAGCTGAGCTTGTGTAAACTCAACGTTACGCTCACTGATGATTTGACCATGGGAATCCGAAGTGTCAGTACGTTGTCCTAGACGGGCAATCACACGATAACGCTTGTCTGAGTCGAGTAAAAATTGAGAAAACTTGGTTGCTTCACCGAGACAAACAGGGAGCATCCCTGTTGCAAGTGGATCTAACGCTCCCGTGTGACCCGCTTTATTTGCATTGAAGAAGCGCCGCACTTTTTGCAGCGCATCGTTTGAAGAAATATCAGTGGGTTTATCCAGCAGCAAAACGCCATGTATGTCACGGCCGCTACGACGACGCCCCATTATTTTTCCTCTTTATCATCCGCGTTCGCACGACGCATTTCATCATTACGAATAACATTGGAAACTAAGTTAGACATACGCATACCGTCAACCAATGAGCTATCGTAAGAGAACGTTAACTCTGGAATAACGCGTAAACGCATCGCTTTTCCTAGCAAAGAACGAATAAAGCCAGAAGCTTCATTGAGCGCTTTAATGCCATCTTGAACCATTTGAGACTCATGTTCTTCATGAGAAATGTTAAGGAAAGTCACGAAAACTTTACCATAAGCCAAGTCTCTTGATAGCTCGACACCTGAAACAGTTGCCATGCCAATGCGGGGATCTTTAACTTCACGCTGCAAGATAATCGCAATTTCTTTTTGCATTTCTTGGGCTACGCGCTGAGAACGACTAAATTCTCTTGCCATCGTTATATCTCCTGACATTTTGGGGGGCTATTGCCCCCCAATAAATACAAAGCTATGGATACCCGCGATAAGCGATATGCCCCCTTCGCGGGTATAAAAGAAATTAACCGTCAATCGAACGTTTAACTTCAATCACTTCAAAGACTTCAATCATATCGCCAACACGGACATCGTTGTAGTTCTTAACACCGATACCACACTCCATACCATTACGGACTTCGTTGACGTCATCTTTAAAGCGACGCAGTGACTCCAGCTCACCTTCGTAAATAACCACGTTATCACGCAGAACACGGATTGGGTTATTACGCTTGATAGTACCTTCTGTCACCATACAACCAGCGATAGCACCAAACTTCGGTGATTTAAAGACGTCACGGACTTCTGCAAGACCCATGATTTGCTGTTTGTATTCAGGTGCTAACATACCGCTCATCGCTTGTTTGATTTCATCAATCAAGCTATAGATGACGGAGTAGTAACGTAAGTCAACACTTTCACTCTCAATAACGCGGCGAGCAGATGCGTCAGCACGAACGTTAAAGCCAAGAATGATCGCATTCGATGCCGCAGCCAGAGTTGCGTCAGTTTCGGTAATACCACCCACACCAGAACCGATGATTTTGATTTTAACTTCATCAGTCGATAGTTTTAACAGTGAGTCAGTAATCGCTTCACAAGTACCTTGAACGTCGGTTTTTAGAACAATGTTCAGTTCAGAAACTTTACCTTCTTCCATGTTAGCAAACATGTTTTCCAGTTTAGATTTCTGTTGGCGAGCCAATTTCACATCGCGGAATTTACCTTGGCGATACAATGCAACTTCACGTGCTTTTTTCTCGTCACGAACAACGGTTGCTTCATCACCTGCGGATGGAACATTGGATAGACCTAAAATCTCAACAGGCATTGATGGGCCAGCAGATTGAACTTCTTTACCGAGTTCGTTACGCATTGCACGAATACGGCCGTATTCAAAACCACAAAGAACAATATCGCCTTTGTTGAGCGTACCTTCTTGAACAAGAATCGTTGCAACTGGACCACGACCTTTATCAAGGTAAGATTCAACAACAACACCGCTTGCCATACCTGCGTAAACTGCTTTCAGCTCGAGGACTTCTGCTTGTAGCAAGATAGCATCAAGCAGCTCATCGATACCGGTACCTTTTTTCGCTGATACGCTAATAAACTGAGTATCACCACCCCAATCTTCAGAAATAACACCGTATTGTGACAGCTCATTTCTTACACGATCTGGATCCGCTTCTGGTTTATCAATTTTGTTCACAGCAACAACGATAGGCACACCCGCCGCTTTTGCGTGTTGGATGGCTTCGATAGTTTGTGGCATCACACCATCGTCTGCTGCAACAACCAGAACAACGATATCCGTCGCCTGAGCACCACGAGCACGCATTGACGTAAACGCGGCGTGACCCGGAGTATCTAAGAAGGTGATCATCCCTTTATCAGTTTTCACATGGTAAGCACCGATGTGCTGAGTGATACCACCTGCTTCGCCTGAAGCGACTTTCGTTGAACGAATATAGTCAAGCAGTGATGTTTTACCATGGTCAACGTGACCCATGATGGTAACAACCGGTGCACGTGGCTCTTCAACTGCTGAACCCGTATCACGGTCATTCATTACCGCTTCTTCTAGCTCATTTTCGCGACGAAGGATAACTTTGTGACCCATCTCTTCTGCAACAAGCTGCGCAGTTTCTTGGTCAATGACTTGGTTGATAGTCGCCATCGCGCCCATCTTCATCATTGTTTTAATCACTTGTGAACCTTTCACCGCCATTTTGTTAGCGAGTTCACCAACAGTGATCGTTTCACCGATAACCACGTCACGGTTTACTGCTGCCGCAGGCTTGTTAAAGCTCTGTTGCAGTGAACTACCTTTACGTTGTTTACCTTTGACGCGATTAGAGCGGCCAGCAGCGCGTTCTTCTTCACGATCGGCTTTTTCAGAAAGCTTATTGCCTTTCTTTTGGCGAGGCGCTTTCGCACTACGGTTACGAGAACGACGACCTTCTTCTTTTTCGTCGCTTTCATCTTCCGCTGCACGAGCATGGCGAGAAGTCGTCGTGTGATAGTCACTATCGTCGTCGATTCTGGAATCATTGTTCCATTTTTCGTTGTTTTCTTCTGCCATTTTGCGAGCCTCTTCTGCGACACGTCTCGCTTCTGCTTCAACTTTACGTTGAGTTTCTTCTTCAACTTTACGCTTCAGAGCTGCTGCTTCAGCTTCACGGCGCTGTTTTTCAGAGTTGGTCTCACCGGCTTTGCCAGCTTTTTGATGATTTTCGCTTGATTTCACTTTTTCTCTTTCCGCTACTTCGCGCGTAGCTTTCTCAGCTGCTTCACGTTTTGCTTTCTCTTCGGCTGCACGCTTTGCTTCCGCTTCACGCTTCGCATTTTCTTCTGCGATACGTTTTGCTTCTGCTTCACGTTTAGCCAGTTCTTCAGCTTCGCGCCGTGCTTGCTCTTCCGCTTCACGCTTCGCCTGTTCTTCCGCTTGCGCTTGCTCAGCGTCGCGGTTCACATAAGTGCGTTTTTTGCGGACTTCTACATTTACCGATTTGCTCTTACCACCGGTGACTGGAACACTCAACGTACTACGTGTTTTACGTTGCAATGTTAACTTACTTGGCTGGCTCGCTGAACCGCCTTGCTCACGATTCAAGTGCCCCAGCAATGTTTCTTTTTCTGCCTGACTAACAGAGTCATTCTCACCTTTTTTGATCCCTGCTTCAGCAAATTGCTGTACCAGGCGTTCAACTGTGGTTTGAATTTCTGCTGCCAATGATTTTACAGTTTCTGTCATGCCGTTCCTTCCTGCTACAGTGTTTACGCATCGTTACCGAACCAGCAAATATTACGTGCGGCCATGATGAGTGCACCTGCCTTCTCACCATCCAGACCCTCGATATCAATCAGGTCGTCGATGCCCTGCTCAGCAAGATCTTCCAGTGTACAGATACCGCGAATAGCCAAATTATAGGCCAGAGTATTATCCATACCATCCAGATTCAATAAATCTTCTGCCGGCTGGTTATCACCTAGACTCTCTTTTTGAGCCAATTCAATCGTAGTGAGGGCCGCTTTCGCTCTTTCACGTAGAACTTCAACAGTTTCTTCATCTAAACCGTCAATTTCCAGAAGCTCTTTGATAGGCACGTAGGCCAGTTCTTCTAACGTCGAGAAGCCTTCTTCAACAAGTGCAGTGGCGAACTCTTCATCAATGTCAAGATGCTTAGTGAATGTGTCAATAGAAGCATGCGCTTCTGCCTGATGTTTTGCATTCAGCTCTTCTGCAGTCATGACATTCAATTCCCATTTGTCATCACCACGGTGTTTTTTCAGTAACTGTGCTGCTAAGCGCACATTTTGGCCGTTACGACCAATCGCCTGAGCTAAGTTACTGCTTTCTACGGCAACATCCATTGTACATTTGTCTTCATCAACCACAATAGATGCCACATCAGCCGGAGCCATTGCATTAATCACGAATTGAGCTGGGTTATCATCCCATAACACAATATCAATTCGCTCGCCGCCTAGCTCACTAGAAACAGCTTGAACTCGCGCGCCACGCATACCAACGCACGCACCGACCGGGTCAATACGCTTATCGTTAGTTTTTACTGCGATCTTAGCGCGAGAACCCGGATCACGAGCAGCGGCTTTGATTTCAATAATTTCTTCACCAATTTCTGGCACTTCAATGCGGAATAATTCAACCAACATTTCTGGGCGAGAACGGGTAACAAAAAGTTGTGCGCCACGTGCTTCCGGACGAACATCATACAGGACTCCACGGATGCGGTCACCTGGACGGAAGTTTTCACGCGGTAACATATCTTCTCGTAAGATCACCGCTTCAGCATTGTTACCAAGATCTAACGTGATATTTTCACGGTTTACTTTCTTAACTTGAGCGGTGATGATCTCACCTTGTTGCTCACGGAATTGATCAACCACCATCGCACGTTCCGCTTCACGTACTTTCTGTACGATCACTTGTTTTGCAGTTTGGGTTGTAATACGGTCGAAAGCAACGGACTCGATTTGGTCTTCAACGTATTCGCCCAGTTTTAGCTCTGGGTTTTCAAATTGTGCTGCTTCTAACGTAATTTCACGTGTTGGCATCGTTACATCTTCAACGATCAGCCAACGACGGAAGGTATCAAAATCACCGGATTTGCGATCGATTTCGACACGAACGTCAATTTCTTGCTCATATTTCTTTTTGGTTGCTGTCGCTAGTGCCGTTTCCAGTGCCTCGAAGATTTTTTCACGAGGGAGGGATTTTTCGTTAGAAACCGCTTCTACAACAGCCAGAATTTCTTTGTTCATCCTAGTTGCCTCATTGAACTTAATTAAAAGTGGGGTACCAAGTTAGCTTTCTGGATGTTGCCAAGGGCGAACACTTCATCCTTACCATCCACAGTAACCGTTATCATTTCACCTTCGACAGCTTTTATAATGCCTTGCCATCTACGGCGGTTCTGCATCGCAATGCGTAAAGTCAGTGCCACCTCTTCACCGACAAAACGCTCATAATGTGCGACAGTGAACAGTGGGCGTTCTAGCCCTGGTGACGATATTTCTAGGTTATAGACCACAGAGATTGGATCTTCGACATCCAATACTGCACTCACCTGATGGCTGACATCAGCACAATCATCAACAGTGATGCCTTCTTCACTATCAATGAAAACACGCAATGTCGATGTACGAGCACGGACAAACTCTAAGCCTACAAATTCAAAGCCAAGTGCTTCCACCGGTGCTGAAATCATCTCTGTCAATTTTTGTTCTAATGTGGACAAGCCCACCCCCAGACATAAAAAAAGGGCTATAAAAGCCCAGTTAAT
The DNA here is from genome assembly GCF_028482365.1 of Providencia sp. PROV122. Taxonomy (NCBI): domain Bacteria; kingdom Pseudomonadati; phylum Pseudomonadota; class Gammaproteobacteria; order Enterobacterales; family Morganellaceae; genus Providencia; species Providencia sp. PROV122. The sequence continues at coordinate 74,808 of NZ_JAMPQI010000010.1, forward strand.
TCGATTGTCAAATAACAAAAAACCCCGAAATTTCGGGGCTTTATGAAACTGGACCCTGTAGTGCCAACGGGTTCACCATGTTCTTAGTATATCTTTAAAACCGTGATAAATCGATGAGAATTTCCGATAAATACATCTGATAAGATATGCTGACTAAGAATTGGTTGCGGGAGCCGGATTTGAACCGACGACCTTCGGGTTATGAGCCCGACGAGCTACCAAGCTGCTCCATCCCGCGTTTGAAAACGTGACATATTCTACACAAATAACCTGTAGAGCACAAGTTATCTTAAATAATGGTGCCGAGGACGGGACTTGAACCCGTACGCCCGTTTTGTAGGCACTACCACCTCAAGGTAGCGTGTATACCAATTTCACCACCTCGGCACTGAGGCGAGGTTATTGATGAATAACTTAACAATAACCTCAAATTCTTTTTTACTTTATTGATGATGGCTTAAATGCCTTCATCCGGAATCTTTAACACTTAACGAGGGATATCGCTCGTTGGTGTTGCTGGTGCTGCCGGAACGTCTGTTGGTTGCTCGACTTTTGCCGGTTCACTAATATTTTCCCATTTGCTACCAGTTCCATATTTATTGGCAGTCATATTGCCAAGGATCAAACTGATAATGAAAAATACAGCAGCCAAGATTCCAGTCATACGAGTCATGAAGTTACCAGAACCCGATGAACCAAACAGTGTTGCAGAGGCACCCGCACCGAATGACGCACCCATGTCAGCACCTTTACCTTGTTGTAACATGATCAGACCAATCAGGCCGATAGCTACCAACAAGAAAACAATTAAAAGAGCTATGTACATTTGAGTTACCTATTCAGTTTGCGGAACATAGTGTAACCACTATGACCTATAATACTGCACACCCGCTTATTTGCCGCTTAAGTATGACCTTTACGGGATTAAGCAGGTGCGAATACTAACCAAAGCTGAGCCGACAAGCAAGCCAAATTTCATTTCCTGAGTTCATTTGCGGAAAAAAACAGCAAATGAACTCGGGATGGGCAATTTTGTCAGGCTCTCAGTTAGTGCCTTATTTTTAAACGATCCTATCGTTAAAATGATTAACCTGCCGCTTTTACTGCATCAGCAATGCGGTTAGCCATCGCCAAAACGTCAGCTTCATTTTCACCTTCGACCATAACTCGAATCAAAGGTTCTGTACCTGATTTTCTCAGCAGAACACGACCTTTGCCTGCCAACTCTTTCTCGACTTGCTCACTCGCGGCCAATACAGCTTCACTTTGTAATGGGTCATGTGAGCCAGAAAAGCGTACGTTAACCAATACTTGCGGTAACAGTTTCATGCCACTGCATAAGTCATGCAAACTCATTTGGTTACGAACCATCGCACTGAGTACTTGCAGACCAGCCACAATACCGTCACCCGTCGTCGTTTTATCTAATAAGATAATATGACCTGAGTTTTCAGCCCCCATTCTCCAACCTTTTTCTTGGAGCTTCTCAAGTACATAGCGGTCACCCACTTTTGCGCGCTCAAAAGGAATGCCAAGTTGTTTCAGAGCGATTTCTAACCCCATATTGCTCATCAGCGTGCCGATAACACCACCTTTTAATTGGCCTTGACGTAATGCTTCACGCGCAATGATATAGAGAATTTGGTCACCATCGACTTTATTACCTTCATGGTCAACCATAATCAAACGGTCACCATCACCATCAAAGGCTAGCCCCACATCCGCTTTTTCTGCAAGCACACGCTCTTGTAGCATGCGAACATCCGTAGCGCCACACTTCTCATTAATGTTGATCCCATTAGGTTCACAGCCAATCGCGATGACTTCAGCCCCTAACTCACGAAATACATTCGGTGCAATATGGTAAGTTGCGCCATTAGCACAGTCGATAACGACTTTTAGGCTAGAGAGGCTTTGTTCACTAGGGAAAGTGCCCTTACAAAATTCAATATAACGACCCGCAGCATCAACAATACGGTTTGCGCGACCTAGCTCTGCGGATTCAACACATGTGATTGGTTTTTCCATCTCCGCTTCTATCGCTTCTTCGACTTCATCAGGCAATTTAGTCCCATCAATCGAGAAGAATTTAATCCCATTATCATCATAAGGGTTATGAGACGCAGAAATTACAATCCCCGCCTCAGCGCGGAAAGTACGTGTCAGATAAGCTACAGCAGGTGTTGGCATTGGGCCAGTAAATGACGCAGATAAACCCGCAGCCGCTAGACCCGCTTCTAAAGATGACTCCAACATATAACCGGAGATACGCGTATCTTTACCAATAATAATTTTTCGTGAGCCATGGCGAGCAAGAACTTTCCCTGCTGCCCAGCCTAATTTTAATACGAAATCAGGCGTGATTGGGCTGTCACCCACTTTGCCACGAATACCATCAGTACCAAAATATTTACGGTTACTCATACGCTAACTTTTCCTTTTCTGACAGAGTCATCTGAACGATCTGCATTGCTTGTACGGTCTCTTTGACATCATGTACACGAATAATCTGTGCGCCTTGCATCGCTGCAATAGTTGCGCAAGCAATACTTCCCACAAGCCTTTCTTGTGGTGGAACATTCAATAAGTTTCCAATCATAGATTTACGAGACATTCCTGCCAATAGCGGTAGTCCGAAATCATGAAACTGATCCAAATTTGCCAACAGTTGATAATTATGTGACAGGTTTTTACCAAAACCAAAACCGGGATCGAGTATTATCTGCTGTTTATCGATACCTGCCGCGACACAACGCGCAATTTCAGCATCAAAATAAGCTTTAATATCTGCTACAACATTTTCATAATTAGGCGCATCTTGCATGGTTCTTGGCTGACCTTGCATATGCATAATACAAACGGGTAAGCCACTTTGTGCCGCAACTTCAATGGCTCCTGGCTCATGTAATGAGCGAATATCATTGATTAGGTGCATACCTGCTTTTGCGGCTTCTGACATCACTTCCGCTTTTGAGGTATCAACAGAAATCCACACATCAAAACGCTGTGCAATGGCTTCCACAATTGGAATAACTCTATCGAGTTCTTCATTGACAGAAACCTCTGCCGCTCCCGGACGCGTCGATTCACCGCCAATATCAATAATCGATGCCCCTTCATTCACCATCTTAGCGGCATGTTCCAATGCGTCATGATAACGATTATGAGTGCCACCATCTGAAAATGAATCAGGAGTAACATTCAAAATCCCCATCACTTTTGGTGTGGATAGATCGAGTTCACAAGCCCTTGCTCTAATTTTCATCGTTATTTCACCTTAACGTAAAAAACCCCAGAGAACTGGGGTTTTTCCATATCACTTAACGATAGCTTATTGTGGTTTGTTATCGTTTGTATTGTCTGATGAATGAGATTCATCATTACTGTTTTTTGGCTCTTCAGATTGAGGTTTTTCAGTCGTTGTTTCAGGTTTTGATGTATTAACCGCAGCACCAAAAGAACCCGTTACATTGTTGACTTTTTTGTCTTCATCCCAGCCCGCCGGTTCGCGTACAGGACGACGATTCATCAAATCATCAATCATTGGCATATCAATGGTTTCATATTTCAATAATGCATCTTTCATAGCATGCAGAATATCCATATTGTCTGTCAGCGTTTTATAGGCGACTTGGTAAGCGCGCTCAATAATTGCTTTAATCTCTTCATCAATAATGCGAGCAGTTTCATCCGAATAAGTCGAGCTGTGCCCCGAGCGACCTAAAAATGCAGGCCCTTCCTCGTCAGCATACAGTACTGGCCCTAACTTCTCAGAGAAGCCCCACTGAGTCACCATTTTTCTAGCGGTGTTGGTTGCTTGCTGAATATCGCCTGACGCCCCTGTAGAGACTTTGTCATGACCATAAATTAACTCTTCTGCAATACGACCACCGTATGTGCTAGCGATATTCCCTTCTAATTTCTGACGGCTTGCACTGACTTGGTCGCCTTCAGGTAGATAGAAAGTAACGCCCAATGCCCCCCCACGAGGGATAATCGTCACTTTATGCACAGGGTCATGCTCAGGCATCAGATAACCAACAATTGCATGGCCTGCTTCGTGATACGCGGTAGCTTCTTTTTGTTCTTCTGTCATCATCAAAGAACGATGTTCAGCCCCCAGCCATACTTTATCCCTAGCTTTTTCAAACTCAACCATTGAAACAACGCGTTTGTTGGCACGAGCCGCAAACAGGGCTGCTTCATTCACTAGGTTTGCCAATTCAGCACCGGAGAACCCAGGCGTTGCTCTAGCAAGGATGGCTGTATCAACAGCAGGATCAATAGGAACACGACGCATGTGAACTTTTAATATTTGTTCACGACCGCGTACATCTGGTAAACCTACCATAACCTGACGGTCAAAACGGCCTGGACGTAATAATGCAGGGTCCAAAACATCAGCACGGTTTGTTGCCGCAATAACAATAATACCCTCATTGCCTTCAAAACCGTCCATCTCAACCAGCATTTGGTTCAGAGTCTGTTCACGCTCATCGTGACCACCACCTAAACCAGCGCCACGTTGACGACCAACCGCATCGATTTCATCGATAAAGATAATACAAGGTGCTGCTTTTTTCGCTTGTTCGAACATATCACGAACACGCGATGCACCAACACCGACAAACATTTCAACAAAGTCAGAACCTGAAATCGTAAAAAATGGTACTTTGGCTTCACCAGCAATTGCTTTAGCAAGCAAAGTTTTACCTGTACCTGGAGGACCTACCATCAGGACGCCTTTTGGTATTTTACCTCCCAACTTCTGGAAACGAGCTGGTTCACGTAGAAAATCAACAATTTCACCAACTTCTTCTTTTGCTTCATCACAGCCAGCAACATCGGCAAAAGTCGTTTTGATTTGATCTTCCGTTAGCATTCGAGCTTTGCTTTTACCGAATGACATTGCTCCTTTACCGCCACCGCCTTGCATTTGGCGCATAAAGAAGATCCAGACACCGATCAGCAGAAGCATTGGGAACCAGGAAATAAAGATAGTTTGCAGAAAGCTAGGTTCTTCTGGTGGCTCACCAACGACAGTTACGTGCTTATTTAGCAACGTGTCTAACAGCTTCTCATCCTGCATAGGAAGATAAGTTGTATAACGGCTATTATCAGCCTTTCTGACGTTTAATTCACGACCTGTGATACGAACTTCACGTACCTGATCCTGGGCTAACTCATTGATAAACGTAGAATAATCAACTCTGCGATTATTCGAATCGCTTGGGCCAAAACTCTGGAACAAGGACATCAGAACAACTGCGATGACTAACCAGAGAATCAGGTTTTTCGCCATGTCACTCAAGGGATTAACCTCATATTACAACTGTGTTAACAAATAACGTTCAGGGTACTACAGTTTTAGCCCTGTCGCTACAATGTATACTTCACGCGATCGTGCCCGCGAAGATTCGGGTTTACGAACTTTTACTTTCGTAAATAGGGAACGGATATCCCTGAGGTACTCGTCAAAGCCTTCCCCCTGAAACACTTTAACAATAAAACTGCCCCCAGGAGCCAGCACAGCACGGCACATATCCAATGCTAACTCAACCAAATACATCGACCGAGGTATATCGACCGCGGGAGTCCCACTCATATTGGGAGCCATGTCAGACATGACTACCTGGACTTTTTTATCTCCAACCCGCTCTAACAGCGCAGCTAGCACTGCTTCTTCACGAAAATCTCCTTGAAGGAAATCAACGCCAACAATCGGGTCCATCGGTAAAATATCACAAGCAATCACCCGGCCATTATGGCCTATTTGACTAACCACATACTGTGACCAGCCTCCGGGTGCTGCCCCCAAATCAACAACGGTCATACCTGGTTTAAAAATTTTATCACTTTGCTGGATTTCATCCAGTTTAAACCATGCACGTGAGCGAAGCCCTTTTTTTTGTGCTTGTTGAACATATTTATCACTAAAATGTTCTTGCAACCAGCGACTAGAGCTTGCCGAACGTTTTTTATTGGCCATTGCATTTTCCAACTATACTAAATAGAGCACATCTATCCCCATCATTTTTCGGCCTACATGAACGTTGATGATACCACTGCATGTAATTCGAATTATTTTGGGTGTTCATTGTTACTTCTTTACCATCCGATAAATATAATTGATGGTGATAGATATCAGATGGCGGTAGAATAAGCCATTTTCAATACTAACGAAGCAAAAAATCGATGAATCTTAATAAAAAACAAATCCAACACCTGAAAAGCCTCGCTCATCACCTCAACCCAGTTGTTATGATTGGTAACAATGGGTTAACTGAGGGTGTTTTAGCTGAGATTGAACTTTCATTAGCACATCATGAGCTTATCAAAGTCAAAATCGCAGGCGAAGATCGCGAAACTAAAAATTTGATCGCCGCAGCGATCGTTCGCGAAACAGGTGCTGTTAATGTACAAATTATAGGCAAGATACTTGTTCTCTACCGTCCATCGGATGAGCGCAAAATTATTTTACCTAAATAATCACCCTTAATTTATATAAAAATGCCATTGAAGGCAGCTTTTATATGAAGAAAAAGGCCGCCAGCGGCCTTTTTCGCTAATACAGTAAAATAATATAACCAATTCAGGCAAATAGGAATCAGATATACTCAACTTTAAGAATTTCGAACTCAACGTCGCCACCGGGCGTTTTGATAGTGACAACATCATCCTGTTCTTTACCGATCAAGCCGCGTGCAATCGGTGAGTTAACGGAAATCAGATTGATTTTAATATCTGCTTCATCATCACCCACAATGCGATAAGTCAGCTCTTCATCCGTATCAACATTCAACACAGTAACTGTCGCACCAAAAATCACACGACCATTGTTTGTCATTTTCGTGACGTCAATAACCTGAGCATGGGAAAGCTTGGATTCAATTTCTTGAATTCGGCCTTCACAAAAGCCCTGTTGTTCGCGAGCGGCATGATATTCTGCGTTCTCTTTCAAGTCACCGTGTTCGCGGGCTTCCGCAATCGCTGCAATAATTTCCGGGCGGCGGACAGATTTAAGATAATCGAGCTCTTCTCGTAACTTATCTGCACCCAATACCGTCATTGGAATCTGTTTCATTGATAAATACCTCTGTTTCAATCCTATCTAAAAATAAGTATCTTCCTGATTTTTGTAACAACAGTACACTGAACCGCCCCATGGTTAATGGGGAGGCTCAAACAATACACAGGCTGTGAATGTGTCTTTAAAACCCATTCACACACTTATCTTATCACAATGCTAACCATTCTAACGTAGAGTTAATAGCGGGTCATCGTTTACTTTTTCAGGCATTACACTTTAGTATGTACAGTATGTCTACCCTAATGCGTGAAATTTATGCCGTTATTAACACTTACCAGAAAATGGATCATCACTTTAGGACTTGTCTTCACCACAGGACAAGCATTTGCCATTCCAATTGATGATTATAAGCAATATTTACCCGATGGTACTAACCTCGCTCTGGTTGCGCAAAAAGTCGGTAGTGACACCCCCATTATTGATTACAATGCGCAGCAAATGGCACTGCCTGCAAGTACCCAAAAAGTCGTCACTGCCCTCGCGGCTTTGCTACAGCTTGGTCCTGATTACCGTTTTGTGACGAATTTCGAAACCAATGCAAAATTAAACAACAATACGCTAACGGGCGACCTCGTTATCCGCTTTAGTGGCGACCCAACACTCACACGCCAGCAAATCCGCAATATGGTCAATGCGCTGAAACAGATTGGTATCCACAAAGTTGAAGGTGATTTAATTGTCGATATTTCGGCATTTACTAGCCATGATAAAGCGCCGGGCTGGGTATGGAACGATATGACGCAATGCTTTAGTGCGCCGCCTGCCGCAGCCATTATCGATAGAAACTGTTTTTCTGTTTCACTCTATCCCGCTCAAAAAATAGGGGATATGGCTTATATCAAGGCAGCCAGTTTCTACCCCGTCAATATGTTCAGTGAGGTTAAAACATTAGCCAAGGGAGACCCTGAAGGGCGTTATTGTGAACTGGATGTGGTTCCTGGCGAGCTAAATCGCTACACGTTAACAGGCTGTCTATCACAACGTAGTGAACCTCTCCCCCTTGCCTTTGCGGTACAAAATGGCGCAAGCTATTCCGGCGCTATTGTTAAAAATGAACTGCAAAATGCGGGCATAGCGCTAACAGGGCATGTCAAAAAGCGTACCCAACCAACGGCACAATCGCAGGTCCTCGTCAAAACCGAATCTCAGCCGCTGCATGACCTATTGAAGGTGATGTTGAAAAAATCAGACAATATGATTGCTGATACTGTCTTTCGTACTATTGGTCGAGACTATTACGGTGTTCCCGGTACGTGGCGCTCGGGGTCGGATGCTGTTAGGCAGGTTTTAAAACAAAAAGCGGGCATCGATTTAGGTAATACCGTTATGGTCGACGGCTCTGGTTTATCCCGCCATAACCTGATCACGCCGACGACAATGATGGAAATTCTACAATTTATCGCTAAAAACGATCAGCAACTTGATTTTATCTCTATGCTGCCTCTTGCAGGACATGACGGTACATTACGTTACCGTGGCGGCTTAGATGAAGCCGGTGTGAATGGCAAAGTTTCAGCTAAAACAGGGGCTTTACAAGGCGTCTATAACTTAGCAGGCTTTATCACGACGGCTAGTGGGCAACGCGTTGCTTTCGTACAGTTTATCTCTGCCTATGCGGTACCACAAAACCAACAACGGAGCCGACGCGTTCCTCTCGTGCGTTTTGAGAGTCGGTTGTATAAAGATCTTTACCAGAAAAATTGATCCTTCGATCAATTCCCCGTAAATAAAACAATCTTTATATTTGAAAAAACCCCCAATCATTGGGGGTTTTTCTGAGATTGATTATTTCTGATAGATGATTTCGACACCTTCGTCGTCATCTTCGTCCCAATCATCATCCCAGTCATCCAGATCTTCAGCACCTTCGAGTTGCTCTTTATGGTAGTCATCCCACATAAATTCAACTTTTTCAGGCTGTTTTTCATCTTCCGATGCTGCCATATCACGCGGCTGAGTTTCCATAAACTCCATAATATCCCAGCACAGTGCCTTCACACCTTCGTGATTCACCGCGGAGATCATATAGTATTTATCTTCCCAACCCATCGCTTTAGCGATTTCAGCAGCACGTTTTGCGGACTCTTCAGGGCCTAAAATATCCACTTTGTTAAACACTAACCAACGTGGTTTTTCTGCCAGTTTTTCGCTGTATTTTTCGAGTTCGCTAATAATGATCTTGGCATTTTCCACAGGATCCGATTCATCGATCGGGCAGATGTCGATCAGATGCAATAGCACGCGACAGCGTTCTAAGTGTTTAAGGAAACGGATCCCTAAACCTGCGCCTTCCGCAGCACCTTCGATTAACCCTGGAATATCCGCAACCACAAAGCTTTTTTCGTTATCCATACGCACGACACCTAAGCTCGGTACTAGCGTAGTAAATGGATAATCAGCGACTTTTGGTTTCGCTGCCGATACCGAACGAATAAAGGTCGATTTACCCGCGTTCGGCATCCCTAGCATACCCACATCAGCGAGCAGCATCAGCTCTAACATCAGCTCACGAGTTTCACCAGGCGTCCCCATCGTACGTTGACGTGGAGCGCGGTTAACTGAAGATTTAAAGCGTGTATTACCCAAACCATGGAAACCGCCCTTCGCGACCATTTGGCGCTGCTCATGGCGAGTCATATCACCCAGTATTTCTCCAGTACCGAGATCGCGTATACGCGTTCCGACAGGCACCTTGATCGTGATATCTTGACCACGTTTCCCTGTACAGTCACGACTTTGACCATTTTGCCCACGCTCTGCGCGGAAAGATTTTTCAAAACGGTAGTCGATGAGTGTATTCAGGTTTTCGTCGGCTTGCAGATAGACATCACCACCATCACCGCCGTCACCACCGTCAGGACCGCCTTTTGGAATGTATTTTTCGCGGCGGAAGCTGACACAACCATTGCCACCATCCCCCGCCACAACCAATATTTTGGCTTCATCTACAAATTTCATAATTCTTTCTCCGTATGATAGCCATTATAGTGCTGGATGGCCGTGTTACCCAGAGATGGCGTATTCTAAATATAAAAAGCCCCGCAAAAAGTTTTTGCAGGGCTTTAATTCGAATTAAAAGTCAGAAAACTTATTCAGCTTCGATGCTGATAAATTTACGGTTTTGTGGACCTTTAACTTCAAATTTAACTTTTCCGTCCGCTAAAGCGTACAGAGTGTGGTCACGGCCACAACCTACGTTGTTACCTGCGTGGAACTTAGTACCACGTTGACGAACGATGATGCTACCTGCTAATACAGCTTCGCCACCGAAACGTTTTACACCCAGACGTTTTGCTTCTGAATCGCGACCGTTACGAGTCGAGCCGCCAGCCTTTTTGTGTGCCATTAATCTGCTCTCCTAAATCTTAAGCGATGCCAGTGATCTTAACATCAGTGAACCACTGACGGTGACCCTGTTGTTTACGGCTGTGTTTACGACGACGGAATTTGACAATCTTAACTTTATCGCCACGACCGTGTGCAACCACTTCCGCTTTCACTTTAACGCCTTCAACGACAGGAGCGCCAATTTTGATATCGTCGCCATTAGCAACCATCAGAACGTGATCAAATTCAACAGTTTCACCTGTTGCGATGTCCAGCTTTTCTAGGCGGACAGTTTGACCTTCGCTAACTCGGTGTTGTTTACCACCACTTTGGAAAACCGCGTACATATTAACTCCGCTTTCCGCGTACCCGCTAAAAAATTTAATTCCTGAGCACGCTATAAAATATTCACAATAGGGCGCGAATTCTACGCAAAAAAGCGTCAGAACACAAGCCAATAATGCATTTAGATCACAAAAAAACCGACTTTTTTATTCCATACTCCGGTCAGCCTTTGATTTATGATGAATAACTCGAATTGTTACTTATTTAAACATTTTTTGCATTACAACTAATTATCTTAGAAATATTAATGTTATGCTTAGGCTATAACTGTTCTATTGGCGACACCTTTTTGACTAAAGGGTGGCGGCTAAAATCCTATAATATGAATAAATTACGATGAATTTAGAATCTATTGTTGAACTGACTAGCGAGGATATGTCAGCAGTAAACGAAGCAATCCTCAGTCAATTGAATTCAGACGTTGCGCTAATTAACCAACTTGGTTATTACATTGTTAGCGGTGGTGGGAAAAGGATCCGTCCAATGATCGCGGTATTGGCAGGACGATCCCTTGGTTATTCAGGGCAAAAACATATTCAAGTTGCTGCGCTGATCGAGTTTATCCATACTGCAACTTTATTGCATGATGATGTTGTCGACGAATCCGACATGCGCCGCGGTAAACAAACAGCGAACGCCGTATTTGGTAATGCTGCGAGTGTCCTCGTTGGGGACTTTATTTATACACGATCCTTTCAAATGATGACGGATCTTGACTCGATGCGTGTCCTTAAACTCATGTCGGAAGCGACGAACGTTATCGCTGAAGGTGAAGTCTTACAGTTAATGAACTGTAACGATCCTAACATTACTGAAGAAAACTACATGCAAGTGATCTACAGTAAAACCGCTCGTTTGTTTGAAGCTGCCGCGCATGCATCGGCAATTTTAGCATCAGCAACCCCCGAGCAAGAGAAAGCCTTGCAAGATTACGGTCGCTATCTCGGCACTGCCTTTCAATTGATTGATGATTTGTTGGATTATGACGCAGATAATAAGCAATTAGGCAAAAATACCGGGGATGACCTTGATGAAGGGAAGCCTACGCTGCCCCTACTTCATGCAATGAACCATGGAACCGAGGAAGAAGCCGCCTTGATCCGCCAAGCGATCGAGCAGGGCAATGGCCGTCACCTACTGGACACTGTGCTGGCAACTATGAAACGTTGCGGCTCACTGGAGTACACCTACGCTCGCGCAAAAGAGGAATCGCAAAAAGCCATTGATGCTTTGAGTACTCTTGATGATTCAGTTTATAAAGACGCGTTAATCAGCCTCGCAGAGGTGGCTATTTCACGTCACTCATAGCGTTAAACGTATTGTTTTGAATGCGATGAGGGGGAAAGAGACTACTCTTCCCCTTTTTCTTCTTTTTCGATCCTAGCGAGCAATGATGAAAGGCCATAACGCAAAATATATTTCACCACTTTATCACGCTCCGCTTCAGTGAGTTGGTAATAGGCTTCCATCCAAATTTGTGAAGCATCCATTCTTTGGCTTTGATAGCCCACTGAAGGCTCAGAAAGACTCAATTGACTCTGTATTTCTCCAGGTAAGCTCTCTAGATGATACTCGACGGCTTTACCTTGAACGCCACGCTTACGACGATTTTTCCATCCTTCTCTTCTAGCCATCAAATTAATACCTTGAGGAGAAGTTGGTAAGCCTTCTAAACCTGCTAATTCTTTCGCAGTGAACCACATTTTTTTCATATTATCTCTTTCGAACTTATATTATGAAATCTGCCGTTGAGGCTCTATCTAAATATTGTTAATAAAGAATATGTTGAGTACCAATATGCCTATTCTTCATTATTGAATTACCCAAACCGATTTTTTAGGTAAATTATTTTTTATTTATTAAATCTACCAATGCTATTACACCTTCACGCATAATAAATGCCAATATAAGGTTACGCTCTTCCGGAGAAAGCTGGTGATAAACTTCCTGCCAAATAAATGCATTATCATGATGTTTTGCTTGATATAATGCTGGGGCTTCATAAACAGAAAGGGGCTCAAATAAACCTTCAGGCAAACTATTAATATGATATTCCAACGCCTTTCCTTGAATCCCCCGCCGCTTGCGGCATAACCAGTTTTCACGACGAGCCATCGCATTGATACCTTGAGTAGTCATTGGGAGTCCTTTTAAGCCAACTAACTCTTTCGCCGTTAACCATTCTTTTTGCATGCCTGACCCTCCTAGTCACGATTTACAATTTAATAATAATTGCTGAAAAACGTGTTTATTTTCTCAATAACCTTTTTCTTTTTTGTTTTATTAATATTTATTATTAATTAATTTATGAGTTATACATGTAAAGTATATTTTAATTTCTTTTAATAACAATAGATTGGATATACACGAGGTCACAGTTATCTTTTTTCATGCGATCGTCTTTATATATTAGCTGTACTTATAACATCTATCATTAATATGTGATTTTTACAGATAACCCAAACTAGTTAGTTTTTACTTTCAATATGTTAGATAAAATCACAAATATATATGCCAAATCTTTCTTATATTTCATAAAAATAAAACTCCTTTCATAAAACTGAATTTTTAGAAAAAATTAGAAATAATTTTGGAAAATTTCTGTTATTTTATTTCCAATAACAGGGCTATTGCAGTGAATGTATCACAATCTCCTGTTAGATGTACTACTAACTCTACATGATTCTGAGTAAAAAAAGGACTAAAAAATGATCTTACGGAAATCGGATTGGCATCCAGCAGATATAATTGCCGCTTTACGTAAACGCGGAACGACTTTAGCAGCAATATCTCGACAAGCAGGTTTAAGCTCCTCCACACTGGCGAATGCCTTATCTCGTCCTTGGCCTAAAGGTGAATGGATTATTGCGAATTATCTCGGAATTCATCCTTCAGAGATATGGCCAAGCCGCTATTTCAATCCAATTACAGGTGAATTATTAGAAAGAAAAGTAAGAGAAAAAACCCCAACCTCAAGCTGAAAGAATATAAAAAAAACCGCTGCCCCAACAATATCAGGACAGCGGTTTTCTTAAGAAATAAGTGAAAATTAATAGCAATTAGCCATTAATGAATTTTTCACCTAGTTCGATATCTTTTCTCAGTACATCAAGCATGTCTTTCAGTGCTTTTTGTTCAAACTCACTCAGTTTGCCGTAAGAGATATGCTCTTCGATACCATTTTTACCTAAACGGACTGGCTGAGCAAAGAAGCGAGCGTGTTCACCTTCACCTTCGGTGTAAACACATTCGATAACATTTGGCTCACCTTGTAGGCCACGGATCAGAGACAGGCCTAGACGTGCTGCTGCTTGGCCCATTGACAGTGTTGCAGATCCGCCACCTGCTTTTGCTTCAACAACTTCAGTACCTGCGTTTTGGATACGTTTAGTCAAAGCAACAACTTCTTCATCGGTGAAGCTAACACCTGGGATCTGAGACAATAGAGGCAGGATAGTAACACCTGAGTGACCACCGATGACAGGCACTTCGATTTCGTGTGGTTTCTTACCTTTCAGTTCAGCAACGAAAGTATTAGAACGGATGATATCCAGAGTCGTTACACCGAATAGACGGTTTTTGTCGTAAACGCCTGCTTTTTTCAGCACTTCAGCCGCAATAGCCACTGTTGTGTTAACTGGGTTAGTAATGATACCGATTAATGCTTTTGGACAAGTATCAGCGATTTGTTGAGTCAAATTGCGAATAATACCCGCGTTAACATTAAATAGGTCTGAACGATCCATACCTGGTTTACGAGCAACACCTGCTGAGATCAGGACAACATCAGCGCCTTTCAGTGCAGGAGTCGCATCTTCACCTGAGAAACCAACTACTTTAACGTCAGTTGGGATATGGCTAAGGTCCGCAGCAACACCCGGAGTTACTGGTGCGATGTCATATAGTGAGAGTTCTGAACCTGCTGGAAGCTGGTTTTTAAGAAGAAGGGCCAGAGCCTGACCAATACCACCTGCTGCGCCTAGGACTGCAACTTTCATTCTGAAACTCCTTTATTTGTACTTAAAAAAGTATATTGATTCATCTTGTTATGTAGTAAACACATTACTGATAAAAAACAATTCATTAACAGATGTTGAAGCATATTAATGTGTATAGGCTTACGCACTGATTTCATCTATTCTAAACAAAATCCTTATCTGTTAATGAGATAAGGGGCACTTTTTTAACAAATAGTTTTTATCACTATTGATTTTTGCATAATAAATTGTTTTTACTGCTGATAATCCCGTTATTCACAAAGTGATTAACAAAAAATTTACACCTTTTGGCAACAAATTGCATTACCTCTCTATGCTACTGGGTCTATTTTCTTCTTATATAGGCATAAATCATTAAGATTATTGATTATTTTTATTTATCAACTTTTGCTAAACTAAACTTTCATCAATGTTCTCTTTTTATGCATAAAAAAGACAATAGCCTTCATTTTTCATCGTATACAAAACCATCATAACGCAATTTTGTTGCATAAAAATTCACATTTACAGATAATACAGACCAATTTATTGTCATAGGATGGGTTAATTATGCGTACACCGTCTAAACAAGAAGACTTGGTTAAAGCGTTCAAAGCGCTGCTTAAAGAAGAAAAATTTAGCTCTCAGGCTGAAATTGTTATCGCACTGCAAGAGCAAGGCTTTGAAAATATCAACCAATCAAAAATTTCCAGAATGCTGACTAAGTTCGGTGCTGTGCGCACTCGCAACGCAAAAATGGAAATGGTCTACTGCTTACCCACAGAGCCTGGCGTTCCCACGGCGACTAGCCCATTAAAAAACCTAGTACTGGATATCGATTACAACCATTCTGTTGTGGTGATCAGAACAAGCCCCGGCGCCGCACAATTGATTGCACGCTTGCTAGATTCTTTAGGGAAAGCGGAAGGGATCTTAGGCAGTATCGCAGGGGATGATACCATTTTCTCTACACCAGCGAATAATTTTACAACTAAAGAGCTTTACGAAGCGATCCTTTCACTCTTTGATCAAGAGCTTTAAATCCATTTTTATTTTTTAATTTCTATTCCATTCGCGCATTCGTGCGCGATTGAATATAAAAACGATGGGCTATCAAAGTGATATTTGAGATATTCAGAAACGTTGTGCACTATGGATTTCACTTTTTAGTTCCCATTCTCTTCGGTTATCTATTTTGGCGCAAAAATTGGAAATTAGCGTCACTGCTTATGATAGCCACGATGGCGATTGATTTAGACCATCTTCTTGCGGATCCAATTTTTGATCCTAATCGCTGTGGCATTGGTTTTCACCCATTACATACTCTCTGGGCGGCAATCGCTTATTGTATCCTCTTTTTGATGCCATCGTGGAAATTAAAGGCTATCGCTGTTGGTTGTCTTTTCCATCTCTGCACAGATTCTTTAGATTGCTACATGGGCAGCCTAAAACAAGAGCTACAGTATAGTTATTGTTATAGTCGCCAATTTATTGAGGCGAGTTAACATTTAGCCTCGGCACACCTCGCCAAGAGCGCGATTTTACAGCGCTAACCCAATGCATTTCACCAATATCATTCACTGGGTTTAGTCGTATAACATACGAGACGTTTTCTACTATCCAAAAACAAAAAATGCCACTGTCCTGTTAAGGGAAGTGGCATTTTGCGTCAGCCATTATATTTAGTCGTCTAACTCTGTCTCTGCTTTATTTTTTAAGCCGGCGAGTAACTTACCGTGGATATCACCAAAACCCCCATTACTCATAACAAGAATATGATCGCCAGGCTGAGCGGTTTCAATGACCATTTGTGCCAACGCATCAATATCACCACTCCAACGGGCAGGTTGAACACATTTTTCCGCAATTTCAGTGACCATCCACGGAATATTAAAACTTCATCAGCACGACCTAACGCCGGAGCAATATCACTTTTATTAACCCCTAACTTCATAGTATTAGAGCGTGGCTCTAATACCGCCAGTATGCGGGAAGTACCCCCAACTTTACTGCGCAGCGCTTCCAGTGTTGCGAGGATCGCCGTTGGATGATGAGCAAAATCATCATAAACACTGACACCATACTCAACCCCCCGTAATTCAAGGCGGCGACGAGCATTAATAAATTTACCTAAAGCAAAGCACGCTTCTTTGGCGGGCACGCCTACGTGATGTGCTGCGGCAATTGCCATCAACGCATTTTGGATATTGTGATTACCCACTTGTGACCAATTCACCTCACCCACACGTTGTTGTTGATAATAGACTTCGAACTGGCTGCCATCGTGGTTCAGCTTTTTCGCTTGCCATTCACCATGTTCACCGACGAACTCTTGCTCACTCCAGCAGCCCATCGTCATAACCTGTTTAAGGTTATTATCGCTATCTGGCATGAAAATTTTACCGCTAGCAGGCACAATACGAACAAGATGGTGGAACTGTTTTTGGATGGCTTCTAAATTTTCAAAAATATCGGCATGGTCGAACTCAAGGTTATTGAGCACCAGCGTTCTTGGACTGTAGTGTACAAATTTCGAACGCTTATCGAAAAACGCGCAATCATACTCATCAGCTTCAATCACAAAAAAGGGACTTTCCCCTAATTGGGCTGATACTTCAAAGTTCCCTGGCACGCCTCCAATTAAAAACCCTGGTTTATAACCGCAATCTTCTAAGATCCAAGCAAGCATCCCCGCCGTGGTTGTTTTACCATGGGTGCCCGCGACAGCGAGTACCCAGCGTTCAGGAAGTACATGATCATGTAGCCATTGTGGACCAGATGTATAAGTGAGGCCTTTTTCCAATACCGCTTCAACACAAGGGTTACCACGCGTCATCGCATTACCAATAACGACCATATCAGGTGCTGGTTCTAGCTGACTAGGGTCATAGCCCTGAATGAGTTCAATACCTTGCTTTTCTAGTAAGGTACTCATCGGAGGGTACACGTTTGCATCGGAGCCTGTTACTTTATGCCCGAGGGAGCGAGCCAGTATTGCCAAGCTCCCCATAAACGTACCGCAGATACCCAAAATATGTATGTGCATTATTTTCCATCCAATAGCATGAGGTTTGTCACTATTCTACCCATCAACGTTAGGTTTATATAGACAAAAAATTCGAATTAAATACAGGGAAAAATAGGCAGAGTATTCCCAAAATGATCCAAACGCGGCAACAAGAGCCAGTTACTGTTATCCCAAGAGTACATGCTCAAGTATGTGACTTAGGTAACAAAATACGGCCCACATCGCGGCGGTACAACGTATCAAGGGTATAGATTAACTCCACGCGCAAGGGTACAATTCCCCCCTGCAAACCTCTGTCAATTATATTCAGGACCTTCGTCATGAAAACATTAGGCGAATTCATCGTCGATAAGCAACAAGATTTTCCTCATGCAACAGGAGAACTGACCGCATTACTGTCAGCAATCAAACTGGGCGCTAAAATTATCCATCGTGATATTAACAAAGCTGGACTTGTAGACATTCTTGGCACAAGCGGTGTGTCGAATGTCCAAGGTGAAGTCCAGATGAAGCTTGACCTGTATGCAAACGAAAAATTAAAAGCCGCTTTGAAAGCTCGCGGGGAAGTAGCTGGTATTGCCTCCGAAGAAGAAGATGAAATCGTCATTTTCGAAGGCGATCGTGCAGAAAACGCGAAATATGTCGTATTAATGGATCCACTGGATGGTTCTTCGAATATCGATGTAAACGTTTCCGTCGGAACAATCTTCTCTATCTACCATCGTATTACCCCAATTGGCCAACCGGTGACTGAAGCTGACTTCTTGCAACCAGGTCATCGTCAAGTCGCGGCAGGTTACGTCGTTTACGGTTCATCCACCATGTTGGTGTATACCACAGGATGTGGCGTACATGCCTTTACCTATGATCCATCACTTGGTGTCTTCTGCCTCTCTCACGAAAAAGTGATGTTCCCAACAGAAGGAAAAATGTATTCAATCAACGAAGGTAACTACATCAAGTTCCCTATGGGCGTGAAAAAATACATTAAATACTGCCAAGAACAAGATGAAGCGACAGGTCGCCCTTATACGACTCGCTACATTGGCTCGCTGGTTGCGGATTTCCACCGTAACTTGCTTAAAGGCGGCATCTATATCTACCCAAGCACGGCAAGCCATCCAAATGGTAAGCTCCGCTTACTGTACGAATGCAACCCAATTGCGTTCCTTGCAGAACAAGCAGGCGGTAAAGCGAGTAACGGACGTGACCGTATTTTAGATATCAACCCAACTGAACTTCACCAACGCGTTCCTTTCTTTGTTGGTACAGCTTCTATGGTTGAAAAAGCAGAATCCTTTATGCGTGAGTTCCCTGACGCTGAATAATGTTATTCATCGCGCTAAGGCGGGCTAATCCCGCCTTTTTTGTGGCCTTTTCTCAGCTTTTTTTTATGAATGCCCTACCAACTAGTGAGTTTTACCCCTCTTTACGGCTATAATACCTTTCACGTTATGTACCCAAAATCGTTTTAAGTTGCTTAGATAGGGCTTAACTTATTGATGGGCATATTAGTTTTTAACATAAAGGATACTTTTTCATGGGCCTGAACAATGTACCGGCAGGTAAAGATCTGCCAGAAGATATCTACGTTATCATCGAAATCCCTGCTAATGCAGATCCTATCAAATATGAAGTTGATAAAGACTCTGGCGCTCTATTTGTAGACCGTTTTATGTCTACAGCGATGTTCTATCCATGTAACTATGGTTACATCAACAACACACTATCTTTAGATGGTGACCCTGTTGATGTACTGGTACCAACACCTTACCCATTACAACCAGGCTCAGTTATTCGTTGCCGTCCAGTCGGCGTATTAAAAATGACTGATGAATCAGGTGAAGATGCCAAATTAGTTGCAGTACCACACACTAAACTGAGCAAAGAATACGATCACATTAAAGATGTGAACGACCTGCCAGAGCTGCTACGCGCACAAATCACACACTTCTTTGAACACTACAAAGATTTAGAAAAAGGTAAGTGGGTGAAAGTAGACGGTTGGGATAACGTTGAAGCGGCTAAAGCCGAAATTATCTCTTCTTTCGAACGCGCTGCTAAAAAATAATTTCCCCTAACTCGGGAAGGGAAGGCTCTGGTGGTAACACGAGAGCCTTTTTTATAGAAAAAGCGCCGATAACCCATTGGCTACCGGCGCTTTATTACTCTTCTTCGTGACGTTTTAACCAGTCACCTGATTTGATACGACGCAAGCCTTCAACGGAATGCCGATAAAGATAAATCCAAGCATTGCCATATGGCGTAGGGATTAATTCACGAACATAGTCCTGTGAATTTTTCTTTAACTCATCTAACTCAGTCAAAATAGAGGGATTGATGCGATACACTTCGCACTCAATCACACCTTCACCTTTGATAACCGCTGGATAATACCCCAAGTCATAAAGCTCATAGCCTTCTAAGCTATGTTCGCCTAACAACTGAGCGTAAGTCATCCAGTGATGATTTCCTTGCTTGCGCCTTAAACTGCCATAAACAATTACACGCATATATTAAAACTCAAATTGATAAAGAAGATCCAGCGCCTGATTCACACCAGACACCGCTTCCAAATATAATTTAGGCATTAATCGATAACGCAATGTTAGCGTTGCCAGTGAGTCAAATATACCAACACCGTACTTAATTTGAAGGTCATTGGTAATTTTACCGCTCACCACGACTTGTGATTTATCACCAACCCCTTGCGTATCGAGGGCTAAATCAGATACTCCAAATGTTTCACCAATCTTACCTACGAGTTGCCCACTTTGAGCCACCCCGAGTCCAATTAGCATTGATGTCATTTGTGAACCATTAGCATCTCCGCTTTCTAATCCTTCTCCGCGTAGCAAATAGGATAAAGCTTCTTGTTGCGTTTTGGCTGGCTCAGAGAATATCTCGACTTTCGGTTTGTCTGCAAGCCCTGTCACCTTAACACCAGCAATCACATTATCAGCCGTGTTTTCAGGATTACGAATCGCTTCTAAGTTCAAGAAAGGCTGTTCCGGAGGACCTGAGAACTGGATTTGCCCCTTACGCACGATCAAATCTTGCCCATAAGCACGGAAACGCCCTGATGGAATATCGATTTGCCCATTCAAGCTCAGGCCTTGTTTATTTTGCAGTACCTTCAACATGCCTGTTAAGCGAGCTTTCAGACCAAACGCATCCAACATCACATCGTTGCCGATCTTAATATCCAGATTGGTTTGAATTGGAATTGGTGTGCTTGTCTTCTCAATAGGTTTCAGGTCACTGTCTAACATCACTACATCGGAAGAAGCCCCTACCGCTGATTCAGGAATTTCTTGAACCGTAATTCTTGCCCACGGAATATTCACACTTCCGTTTAACGTCAGTAAGGTCGGTGAAGCTTCAAACACAATATCAGGCTGCACATCCACTTTGATCATTGGCGGCATGGATACACGTAAATTGTTACCCACGGCCATGACTTTAGCGTGCCATGCCTCTGCCTTACGCCAATCCGCATCACCATTAATATTCAGATAACCTTCTGGCGTATTAATTTGCCCCGTCATGACTGAGCTGGCACCATTAAAGGCAATACCTAATTGACCACTTTTGATATCAAATGGGATCAATGACGATTTAATCTCTAAGCCTGAAAGGGATAAATTACCATTTAGCAATGGGTTATTCGCCGTTCCGCCAAGACGTAAATTGGCATTTAGGTTACCATTGGCAACTTCTTTCTCGCCTAATAACGGCTTAATTAACGCTAAGGTAATCGCATTGATTTCGACATTACCTGAAAGCTGCCGTCTCTTTTCCAAATCAGCAATATGAACATTGCCTTTTAACTGCCCATTGTTGGCAATTTTAAACAACCAATTCAGGTCTGCTTTGCCATTTTTCAATGCGGCATTCAAGGTCAGAGTCTCAAACTCTAACGGTAATAGTGTACCTTGAACCAATTGAACAGCTTTAACACCATCACCTTTAAGATCGACTTTAGCTTGTGGCAAGCTGCCATCATCCTTCCATACCACATTGGCTTTACCGCTAAATACGCCTTTGACACGTGTCTCATCTGTCAGGAACGGTTTTAACATCGCAAGGTCAAAGCGTTCTAACACAACATCGGCGCTACCGCTTTTCCCTGCTTTAATCGGTTTGGGAACACAAAGGCGTGCATTGGTATTCACCCAACAGTGAGTACCAATAGTCACTTCTTGCGTTTGGTTTGCATAGTCCAGCGCCATGACCTTACTTAATTGCCATTCACCCACTGGCGTTTCAAATAAGGTATTGCTGAGATTACCTTTCCATGTTTCAGTTTGGCGATCGAAACCACCTGCTAACGTTAAGCGCCCCGAAACTGGCTCACCTTTCACATCCAATTTTACGGTATGTTTTTTCTCGCTCCCATTCGCATCTAATGTTAGCTGGCTGATCACCAAGTCAGCCTGTTTGAGTTGACGAACAACGACGGATAAATCCCCTTTGATTTGCTCACCCGATGTGACTTTTCCTTTAATAACCGCATTATCAATGGATAGGTCTTTTTGCCATCTCACCCCACGAGCGGTAAGATCCGCTTGTACCTCTGGTGCGTCGAGATCACCGCGTAGTTTTACATCACCGATGATCACACCACCTAGCCCCGGCAATATGCCATCAAGGCCCGGTGCATTGATTTTAGTATCTAGGTTCCATTTGTCCGCAAGGCTTCCTTTAACATCAAGGTGGTTTTTACCCAATGACAGTTTCAGATCAGGTATATTCCATTGCCCTGCCGCATTACCTGAAGCCTGACCGCGTGCTTTTAGCGGATTATTCTTGACGTTACCGTCTAAGCTAATCTCAGGGACTTGTAACTGCCAGCTACCGCCATAAAGACTACCGCGAGTAGCAATCTTACCATCGACTTTTGCTGGCCATTCAGGCCACTGTTTTGCGGTATTGATACCTGATAACGTCAGTACTGCATTCCAACTGATCGCTTTGCTCCAGTCAGCCACCCCCGTAATATCCGCATTACCTTGCAACGCCGCTAAACGTAGGCGCGTAAGGTTAATTTGCTCTTCATTACCTTTCGCATCCAACATTAGCGTTGAAGGTGGAATATCTTGTCCGGTAATCGCAGAGCGAAGGGATAAATCATAAGCCGAAGGACGCCCATTTAAGCGTAAACGAGTGCCATCAAGCTGATATTGAGCCTCTCCCACCAGCGGCCAGCTCAATTTTTGGCTCTCTAGCGTTAATTGAATAGGTAAGTCTGCCTGACCAAGATCGGTCTGAGCATTCAACGTCGCATTCACTGGCCCACTGAGATTCAGTGCCAGTTTTAACTCTTCGAGCAATCCACCTTTAAGGGATAAATCAATCTTTTGTCCATTAAGATCTTCAAGGCGGCTTTCCCCTGTTATCGACAAAGAAACCGGCCACTTATCCTGTAATGTTGCGGTGCCTGATAAGGCGACATTACCTTGCGGTGAATCAATCGTAAATTTCTTAAGTAAAACGTTTTGCCCATCGTTTGAAAGCGTTAAATTCAAACTATTAATAACCGCTTCGGTTGCTCCCGTCAGTTGCAAGTTTGAACCATTAATACCTTCAACATTTAGATCAACAGGCAAAATCACTTCCGGCAATTCCGCTAATAACGGTTTGGCGAATAATGTTTTTAGCGTTTCACCAATAGATTTTTCTTCGCCAGTCGCGACTTCTTTGACGGGCTCTTCTGGTGGTGCCTCTTTGTTTTCAGGTAAATTAATCGCCAAATCAATAATATCGGTTGGCGTTACCGTTAACGCTTTTTTCTGCCAGGAAATACCCGTTTTAAACTTCCCTAAATCAATCGCCATTCCATCCACATTGACTTGCGTTGAAGTCAGTTGTAGTTGATTTAGGTTGATGGTCAGTGGCGCATTCAACTCTGTTAATGGCTCAGAAGGTGGTGTCTCTTCTGAAGGTGGCATTTTGGATGTATCAACATTAACGACCACATTTTCGGTCGAAAGATCATCAATACATAATTCCCGATTAGTCAAACAGCCTAAACGTAACGCCAGATGTAATTTTCCAGCATTCACATCAACACCTGGCATTTGGTATTTTACGTCGGTCAAGGTGAGATTATTGATATCCCCTTCAATCGAACGGATTTCTAACCCCGATACAAAACGGGTGGCGCTGTTCAAGGCAAAATGCAGGCCCGATTGTGTGCCAAGTACCCAGCCTAGCGCGGCAAAAACCAAGATCAAGACTAATAAAATGGTGAGACCTGTCCATTTTAACCACTTCATCCATTTCATAGTTCTGTCCCCAAGCCGATGTAAAATTGAATTTTATTGTTATCCGAATCTCCAATTGGGGTGGCCAAATCGAATTTAATTGGCCCTACAGGAGAAACCCAACGGACGCCTACACCGGCCCCTGTTTTAAAATCGCTTTTCTTAATATCGTTAACTGCTTCACCGGTATCAACGAACGCGGCGCCCCACCAATTACCCGTGAAGTTGTAATCATACTCGATAGAGCCGACAACCAGTTTAGATGCCCCGGTTAGCTTGCCTTTACTATCCTCTGGAGAGATTTTTTGGTAACCGTAACCACGTACACTGCCATCACCCCCTGCGAAGAAACGCAAGTCTGGCGGTACTTTGTCAAAGTTATTAGTTTCAATCCAACCTAAGTTGCCTCTAAACACAAAACGGTGCCCTTCCCAAGGAGAACGGATCCAGACCTGTTTTGTTTGTAACACGAGAAAATCAATATCTGATCCCCAAATTTCATTTGAGTAATCAACAGAATAACGTTGGCTATCACCCCAACTTGGCATCACCCCTCCGCGTTGACGAATGCGACTCGCATTTGCCCCTGGATAGAGCAGCATCGTGGTATTTGTGACATCTGCCTGAGTAAAGTGACTGAGCATCCAACGCATATTGACGCCATACTGCCAACCGCTGGAGTAATCCCAGTTACGAGACAGATTTAACGTTGTGGTATCAGACTCCGTATCGTTTAAATCAGTACGTTTATACCCCCCTTGAACGGCATAATATTGTTCAAGTGGATTGGCTTTAAGGGGGATCTTATAGCTTGCATCAATAATTTGTTCTGGCTGTGATAGGCTAATATTGGATGTAATACTTTGCCCACGAGAGTTGACCCATGGCTTATTCCATGTTGCTTTGACACGCGGCCCCACGTCTGTCGCATAACCGCCCCCCAATTCAACAAAGTTTTTTGCCCGAGGCACCATCACCCCTTCCATCGGCAATATGTCAGTATCATCTTCTCGCGCTTTAGCGATGTTTGGAGTGACAATAGCCGAAGTAAACCAGCCAGTTTCGACTAATCGGCGGTTAAATTCAGCTAATTGCTCTGACGTGTAATATTCCCCCTCTTTAAAGGGAGCAAGGTTATTTAGGTAATCCGTGCGAATTTGAGAACCTTCATAGGAAATAGCACCAAATCGATAACGCTCACCACTATTAAAATTAAAATCCCAATAAGACGCGTGGTGGTCTAGCGATATCCCTAACTGACTTTTTTCCATTATCGCATCGAAATAACCTTTACGGATCGCTAGGCTACTAAACTTCCCTTTAAAGCTTTCATATTCACCATCATTTTGGATCGTACCAATTTTGGGTGTATTACTTTTAATCATTTTGGCATAGTCAGGGTCGTTTTTGGCTCCCCCTTCTAATTCAATATTTACACCCTGTACTCGAATGGGTTCACCCAAAGTCACTTTCGCTGTCAGCACAGAACGCGCTGGTGGCTTATTTTCTTGATAGCTGAATTCAATTTTTGGTTGGTAGTAGCCTAACGGCTTTAAACCATCCTCAATCGCTTTTGTTACCCGAGCACGGAAGCGACCATTAGGCACAACTTCATCTTGAGAAATCGTAGATAATTGAACTCGGACGTTCTGATTCGGTTGCCCCTCAAGCCCTTCAATATTAAGGCGAAGATTTGCAGCATATGCCGTAGAAACCGCCGCCGTTAAGCTGAGAAAACAAATGATAGGGTATTTTGACACGCCCGCTCCTAAGTTCATTGATAGTTTGACTAAAGACTCCATATCAATTTATTTTGAGTAAAATAAATTTTAGATACAAGTTTTTATCCTAATTTTTACCTAACGTGCACAACATTACTCATAGGAATAGTTATGTCATCTAATCAGTCACAACCCATAAATATTTCCCAAGCGCTACCCGGTAGGCAAAGTGCTATTCCCCATTCACCATACCATGCGGTTAACCATCATTCGATTGACAATATTCCGAAGAACGCTGAAATTGCCTATTTTGCGATGGGCTGTTTTTGGGGAGTTGAGCGTTTATTTTGGCAGCAACCGGGCGTTTACTCAACATCCGCTGGCTATAGTGGCGGGATTACGCCAAATCCAACTTACGAAGAAGTGTGTACGGGTCTCACCGGCCATACTGAAATCGTGAGAGTCGTCTTTGACCCACAAACTATTAGTTATGCAGACTTACTGACCCTGTTTTGGGAAAATCACGATCCAGCACAAGGTATGCGCCAAGGGGGTGACATTGGCACCCAATACCGTTCGGCTATCTACACCGTCTCTGATTCGCAATTACAGCAAGCCACAAAGACGCGGGACGCTTATCAACAAGCGATGGCAGCACAGGGTGATCCACGCCAAATCACCACAGAAATCATGCCATTTGAAGTGTTTTATTTTGCGGAAGATTACCATCAACAGTATCTTCACAAAAACCCAGCAGGCTATTGTGGTTTAGGTGGAATCGGTATTTGTTTACCACCACAGAACATAAACTAGGCAGAAAATTTAACCTAATGCTATAATAACGCCACTAACCGAATTTTTGCGCACTCCGCGTTATTTTTACCTATGTAGTAGAACGAGTTACCTTCAGGTGATCTCAAATCAAGATCCGTTATACCTGAAGGTAATGTCTGGATAATTTATGCTTAACAGTTTACTAATCGTACTTTTATTATGTGCTATCAGCGCATTTTTTTCGCTGTCAGAAATATCATTGGCAGCATCTCGCCGCATTAAATTGAAACTCATGGCTGATGAGGGCAATGTTAATGCCGCTCGTGTTCTAAAATTACAAGAAATGCCGGGTATGTTTTTTACCGTAGTGCAAATTGGCCTTAACGCCGTCGCCATCTTAGCAGGTATTGTCGGCGAATCTGCTTTTGCGCCATCACTACAAGAGGTATTTATTCATTTCTTATCACCAACTTGGGCACAGCAAACCGCATCCATTCTTTCATTTACGATTGTCACCAGCCTATTTATTTTAGTGGCGGATCTAACGCCTAAGCGTATTGGAATGGTGAAACCTGAAGCCATCGCAGTGCGAATTGTCAATCCAATGCGTTTTTGTTTGACCGTATTAAGCCCTCTAGTTTGGTTTTTTAATGGTCTTGCAAACCTGATCTTCAAAATTTTCAAGTTACCAACGGCACGTAATGAAGATATTACCTCCGATGATATTTTTGCTGTGGTCGAAGCGGGGGCGGTTGCAGGTGTGCTGCGTAAGCAAGAGCACGAACTGATCGAAAACGTATTTGAACTTGAATCACGTACCGTTCCCTCTGCAATGACGCCACGTGAAAGTATTATCTTCTTTGATAAAGAAGAGTCAGAGGAGAGTATTAAACATAAAATTTCAACCGAGCCGCATTCTAAGTTTTTAGTTTGCAGTGGTGATATTGACCATGTCATTGGCTTTGTTGATTCAAAAGTCTTGCTAAATCGTGTTTTGAATGGTCAAAGCCTTAACTTACAAGATGGCGTTCATATTCAAAATACGCTGATGATCCCCGATACCCTCTCGCTTTCCGATACACTCGAAGCTTTTAAAACAAATGGGGTCGATTTTGCCGTCATTCTCAACGAGTACGCTCTTGTGATGGGGCTTATTACGATCAACGACGTTATGACAACATTAATGGGTGATCTGATTGGGCCAGGCCAAGAAGAGCAGATTATCACGCGGGATGAAAACTCATGGCTGGTTGAAGGCGGTACTCCGATTGAAGATGTACAGCGTATTTTAGATATCGATGAATTCCCTGATGTGAGTAATTACGAGACCATTGCAGGCTTTATGATGTACCGTTTAAGGAAAATGCCGAAACGTACTGATTATGTGAAATATGCAGGCTATAAATTTGAAGTTGTCGATATCGATAACTATAAGATTGATCAGTTGCTTGTCACCCGAATTACAACGCCACCCGCACCTGTCGTGGTTCAAGCGGGTAAAAACAACACAGAAACGGCTAACGCAGAACAACCAACACAAAAAGTCAAAGAGTAATACTTTACAGCGAAGCCGTTTCATTTGATGCGCCACCTTGTGTGGCGCTGCTTTTAATTAAATAGCGAACAACTATTTAATTAAATCAACAGCATTTACCCCAACTCAGATTGTAGAACCAGAACTTGTTTATTCACCTCACTCATTACATTGTAGTGGCGCTTATCACCCACTTTAGGTGGTAAGATTTTGCCGTAATTGAATTCAAATGCACCAAAGCCTTTGATGTAAATACGACCACGGAATAGCGTTTTAACGTAGAGTGCAATTTTGGATGGGTTATAACGGTTAAATATTTTCATTAGAACTTTTCCTTTCCTTTTGTCATACGATACTCGTTCACTCATACCGCTCGTTAATAATAGACCAGTAATATTTACTTTGGTTCTATTATTGCAGTTTTATTCAATTCATTTACAGAAAATGACACTACGAACATTCTGTCAATAACCTCAAAAACTTTGTAGTTATGCTAAATTTTGCAAAAATGTTAATTTCAGTTTCACAACTCATCGGATGAGCTATGCTATAACTGTAAGCGCAAAACATGACTGCCATGTTTCAGTCATTGCATGACACTCTCAAACCGAGTAATAATGAGGTAATATAATGATTAAAAAGAATTTTTTACTTGCTTGCCTACTCACCTTATCATCCACAGCTTTCGCAAGCCAAATCCAACTAAATCAACCTGTACCGGCAGTTTCTGTTACAGACAAAGGAGAGATGCTATTAAGTCAAGAGGGGAAATTTTCCTATCAAGAGTGGAAAAGCCAACAATTACCAGGAAAAGTCCGTACAGTTCAACACATTGCGGGGCGCTCTTCCGCTAAAGAGCTGAATGCACCATTGATTGAAGCGATCAAAAAAGCGAATTTTCCCCATGATGCTTATCAAACAACCTCAATTATCAATGCGGATGATGCCATTTTTGGCACAGGTGTTTTCGTCAGTAACAGTGTTGAAGACAGCAAAAAAGAGTTTCCTTATTCGCAATTTATCGTTGATAGCGATGGTGTCGTTAAAAAAGCATGGCATCTCGCACCAGAAAGTTCAGCGATTATCATCTTGAATAAACAAGGAAAAGTGCTTTATTTCAAAGACGGTGCGCTCACTGCCCCTGAAGTGGATAAAGTGATCACATTAATTAAATCTGAACTTGCTCAATAGCGCTCATCACCTCTCGTGCACGGAAACATCGCTGTCGTGCACATATTAAAAGAGAGGTGTGAGTTTATCTATCACTAGTGAGTTATTCTAAAAAGACTTATTAGCCACTAAATTTATATGGTGAATAATTATTTGGAATTTATTAATAACCAAGCATTATTACCAAGCGATTTTGACGCAAAAACCGCCATTTTCGCCATTTGCAAAAGTCAATCTGAAATGGTGTAGCTCAGCAATCTGTTTCGCAATAGATAACCCTAAACCACTACCTGTTTTCTCTTGCCCCGGTGGACGATAAAAGCGTTCACCTAACCGTTTAAGAACATCCTGAGTTACCCCTTGCCCATCATCATGGATCGTGAGGTGATCCTTATTCAGTACAATATCTACTTTTCCACCAGCCTTACCATAGCGAATGGCATTATGTAGCAAATTCCTTAAAAGGATAGCTAATAACAGACGCTGCCCAGTCAATAATGGTGGCTCATTAACCACTACAACATCCATTGTCGTCTGTGCAGCTTTCGCCTCTAATGAGATATCTTGCAGTGCAGACTCAATTAAGGCTAACCATGAAAGTTGCTCCACATCATCAAGCTGTGACAATGACTCTAAACGAGAAAGCGTTAATAGCTGATCGACAAGACGTGTGGCTCTATCGATCCCTTCGGATAAGTTAGCAACCGCATGTTCTCGAATGGTAGGATCATGCCCTGCTATCTGCACAACTTCGGCCTGCACTTTCAGTGCTGCCAACGGACTACGTAGCTCATGGGCCGCATCCGAGGTAAATTGGCGTTCACGAGCAAACATCGCTTGAATACGCGTAAATAAGCTATTGAGTGCATCTAACATTGGCTTGACTTCTGAGGGGAGCCGCTCAACATGCACTGAACTCAGCTCATCGGGCCGCCGTTGATAGAGTTGGGTTGTGACTTGATGTAATGGCCTCAATGCACGCGTTAATAACCATAAAAACAGGATTAGCATGATAGGCAGCGCAATTAGCCAAGGTAAAAACTGCGCAACCATAATCTCCATCGCCATATCTTGCCGATATTCCCACTCTTGCCCCACGACAATAATATATTGCCCTTCCGATGATCTTAGCCAAACAAAGCGCCATTCATCATCACTTCCTTTAATTTTGCCTTCGGTAAACCCTTCTCGGCTAAAGTTAAACGGGATTTTGCGCCCATTATCACCGTCATTCAGTACCATCTCCCCTTGAGGTGTGAAAATGGCGAATGCCAGCGCATCATCATCTTGATTACCACGGTTTTTACGTAAGATTTTCTTCGTTTTTGCTAATGAAACATCATTAAAATCGAGATCAGAAGGTAATACAGACAAACGTTTAGCAAATACCATTTGCTGAGTATCAAACAGTTCATTGATCGTTTTATATGTTTGATGCCACGCAAGTAAACTCGCCACTCCCCACGTCATTAGTGCGAGTAGCAACAGCATGAGTGTCAATTTTAAGCGTAAGCTAAAGGTTTTCATGCTTCCTCACCTAAACGGTAGCCGACACCATGAACTGTTCGAATAAAACGCGTACCTAACTTACGCCGTAAATGGTGAATATGCACCTCGACGGCATTGCTGGATACCTCTTCATCCCAGTTATACAATTTTTCCTCAATGAAGGCACGAGACAGCACCTTGTTTGGATTATGTAAAAACAAGGATAATAGAGATAACTCCTTACTTTTTAATTCGATACGTTCACCGTGACAGGTGACAGTCATTGCAACAGGATCCATTTCAATATGACCATGCTTTAATATTGGCGACAATTGCCCGCTACGCCGACGGATTAATGCCTGCAAACGCGCGGCAACTTCTGCAAGCGCAAAGGGCTTACAAAGGTAGTCATCGGCACCTTGTTGTAGCCCTTGAACTCGCTGATCCAAGGCATCTCTTGCGGTTAAGATTAAAACAGGCTCATCACGCCCTTCTTTGCGCCAAAACTTCAAAATCTCCATACCATCTACACTCGGCAGAGAAAGGTCGAGTATCACGGCATCATAAGGCGCATCGAATAAGGCGACTTGCCCTTGCTTACCATCGGCAAACCAATCAATGGTAAAGCCAAGTTGGCTTAATCCTACTTTTAAACCATCGCCAATTAACCGGTCATCTTCGATCAGCAAAATACGCATGATTTTCTCCTTTATTAGAATATTGTTATATTTATCCGATTAATTTGGATATGACCAGTTGTTATGAACTAAATTTAAAATATATTTTTTTTCTGTGGGTTCTTAAGATCCTGTTAAGAATTTCTTGTTTTAATAGCTCCCGTAAACAAATTTTGGTAACAAATGGAGAGGACCACTATGAAAAAATTACCCTTAATCGCGTTAATTGCTGCATTAGCTTCTGCACCTGTACTCGCTGCAAATGGTGGCTTTGATGGACCAGGCGCGGCTCAGACGACCACCAATCAAACAAACCAAGCTGGTGGCTTTTCTGGCCCAAATAGCGGCGAAACTACGGTCGCTAAAGCTCTCGATTTATCCGATGATAGCTGGGTGATCTTGCGTGGTAATATTGTTAAGCAGTTAGATCAAAAACATTATGAGTTTACCGATGGGACAGGCACCATCAATCTCGAAATTAGCCCAAAACGCTGGAATGGCATTAATGTCACGCCAAAAGATAAAGTAGAGATCCGCGGTAAAATCGACAAAGACTGGAATACACGCGAAGTGGAAGTCAAACAGATCCAAATTATAAAATAATCTTTTGGTAAAAATTAAGGTAGCCGCTACGGCTGCCTTATTTATATTGATAGAGATTGATGTGATAAAACTGGCATAAACTCTTATTTAAGGATGGTGACCACAGTGCTAAATTAACCGTTACCCCTATTACGAAGGTAACATCATGTCTGCTAAAACGCCCCAAATCCGTCATATTCGTGAAACTTTACTCTCTGATAATTGGTATACCTTAAAAAAATACACTTACGAAATTCAACGCCGCGATGGTCGTTGGCAGCAGCAAACCCGTGAGTCATATGACAGAGGAGACGGGGCTGTTATCCTACTTTACAACCAAGCGAAAAATACCATTATACTGATCCGCCAATTCCGCCTTCCTTTGTATATCAACGGCTATCCTCATTTTCTTATCGAAGCTGCGGCTGGGTTGCTTGATAATGCATCGCCCGAAGAACGCATTATTGCCGAAACAGAAGAAGAAACAGGTTTTCGTATCGAAAAAATAGAAAAAGTCTATGAAGCCTATATGAGCCCAGGCTCCGTCACTGAAAAACTCTATTTTTATATTGCCGAATATCACGATGGCGACCGCATCAATTCGGGAGGTGGGCTTACCGAGGAAGGTGAAGATATTGAAGTATTAGAGTGGGAATTCCCAAAAGCATTAGCCGCGATAAAAAGTGGTGAGATTGTTGATGGAAAAACGATTATGCTTATACAACACATTGCCCTAAATAATATTTTAAAGAGTCATTAAAAGTACTATTTATATTATTCTATTTTCCTTCTTGATAAGAACCAAGAAGGAAAATTAAATAGGGTTTATTTCTTCTTATATTTTTACATTAATACGTTTTATTTCCTCTATACTAGAAATATTGACATTTCTTATCCCAGCTCAAAAAATAAATAAAAATACCAAATTACAATCAATAGGTTACGATAATTTTTTATTCACAAATATACTATCAGGAACTATTAATCTAATAACTACAGTGTTTATTTTAAATAAAACACGATACAATCAAATAATGTGATATTTTATATTTACAACAATAACGAGTAGGTTAATTATTAATTTTCAGTTTAGTCTTTTTTAGAAAGTCCTTTATTGAAAGTCTCACTCTTTTACCAATTAAGTTGTTTGTTCAGCCATATAAAATGTAAGAGGTTAATAATATGATACGTTGTGTTCGTATGTGGACCGGTGAAGATGGCAATTCTCTTTTTGAAGAAGGTACGATTGAATTAAGTGGTGAAGCTAGAGGCGATAAAGAAACGCCTGCTATTGCCGTCAGTGAACTTTCATTTCGTGAAACAACCTCTGGTGGGTCTTGGGATTGGCATAAAGATCCTGTACCACGTTATGTCATCACACTTTCAGGCACTTTAGAATTCGAAACCAAAGACGGCTCAACTTTTATTATCAAGCCTGGTGATATTTTACTCGCACAAGACAACACAGGTACTGGCCATAAATGGCGTTTAATTGGTGATGAACCATGGCGCCGTGCTTATGTTGTTTATCAAGAAGGCACTGAACTGTGTTTTAAACCCTCTAAGTCTTAGGAGTTTTTTGAATGAGTAAGCCTATTTCAGAACAAGTTGATATTGCGCTCATTGGCGCAGGTATCATGAGCACCACACTCGCAACTTTTTTAAAAGAGCTTGAGCCATCGCTGAATATTGCGATATTTGAAAGACTCAATGACTGTGCTCAAGAAAGTTCCCACCCATGGAATAATGCGGGAACAGGTCACGCAGCAAACTGTGAAATGAACTACACGCCGCCGAACCCAGATGGTACAGTGGATATCAGCAAAGCGCTTGAAGTTAACACTGAATTTGACCTATCACGTCAACTTTGGTCCTATCTTGTCACCAAAGGTAAAATCAAAGATCCCCGTGACTTCATTCACCCTTGCCCACATATGAGCTTTGTTTGGGGTGATGATAACGTAAAATTCCTCCAGCAACGCTATCGCCAAATGTCTGCTCATCACTGCTACCAAAACATGGAATACAGTGATGATCCTAAGCAGATCAATGAGTGGGCACCGTTGATTATGGAAGGCCGTGATCCAAAAGAAGCCATTGCAGTCACACGCGTGGTAACGGGGGCTGACGTAGATTATGGTGCATTGACCCATTTATTGATGGAGCAATTAACACAGCAATCGGGTTTCACTGTTCATTACAAGCATGAAGTGGTTGATGTTAAGAAAACCGCAGAGGGTCGATGGAATATTGAGGTTAAAAACCTACTCACTCACGAAAAAACCATCACATCAGCGAAATTTGTGTTTGTGGGCGCGGGTGGACGTGCAATAGAGCTACTACAAAAATCAGGCATCCCAGAAGGTAAAGGCTTCGGTGGCTTCCCTGTAAGTGGTATCTGGCTACGTTGCGACAACGAAGAGATTGCTAATCGCCATCATGCAAAAGTTTATGGTAAAGCAAGCAAAGGCTCCCCTCCGATGTCAGTGCCTCACTTAGATACACGTATCATTGGCGGCAAACGTTCACTTCTATTCGGACCTTACGCGGGTTTTTCCAGTAAGTTCCTTAAACATGGCTCTTATTTAGACTTGTTTGAATCTGTGCGCTTAAATAACATCGAACCGATGCTGGCAGTTGCTAAAGATAACTGGTCGCTGGCGGAATACTTAGTTGGACAAGTATTACAAACATCAGCACATCAGTTTGCGATGCTACAAGAGTTCTACCCTGAAGCACAACATGAAGACTGGAAAGAAGTTGTCGCGGGTCAACGTGTACAAATCATTAAGCCAGATCATGATAAGAAAGGGGTCTTGGAATTCGGCACGGAGCTAATTACCAGTGCAGATAAGTCCTTCACCGTATTAATGGGAGCATCACCGGGCGCTTCTACTGCGGCCTTTATCGCGCTAAACGTTTTGAAAACTTGTTTTGCCGAGCAGCTTAGTGCAGATGGCTGGGAAGCACGCTTAAAAGAGATCATTCCAACTTATGGTATTGACTTAAAAGTCGATGCAAAAGCTTGCTCTGATATCCGTGCGGCAACGGCAAAAGTGCTCAAACTGGATAATTAATTCAGCGCTGTCGGGTAAATAAAGTTATTTACCCGACATTATTTCACCATAGTTTAAAATAACGTTACGCGAAAACCTGGGTTTAAAAAGGATTCACGTGGTGTGTAATCTAATGTTTTGCCATTCCAATCAAGCACCTTAGCCCCAGCTGCCATTGCGATTGCATGCCCTGCTGCTGTATCCCAAATGTTAGTTGGCCCAAAGCGAGGATAGAGCTGCGCTTTCCCTTCCGCTACCAAGCAAAATTTTAATGATGAGCCAATTTCTACCGTGTCATGGTTCCCCAATTGTGCAAGGTAATCACGTAATTCAGCGTCTTGATGAGAGCGGCTAATCGCTATGATTGGAGGTGTTATATCTTTAACATGGATTGACTGTTTATGCCCACCCTCTTCTTTCCACGCTTGATTACCCTCCGCATAATAGAGCAAGCCTTTGGCGGGCGCATAAATAACCCCCATAACGGGCATCCCCTTTTCAATCAAGGCAATGTTAACGGTAAAATCCCCATTACGATGAATAAATTCTTTTGTACCATCAAGTGGATCAACCAACCAATACCGTTGCCAACCTTTGCGTTCATTCCATGAAGGGGGGTCTTCTTCAGATAACTGAGGAATATCCGGTGCAATGCGAGTCAAACCCGCTGTAATAATTTGATGAGCGGCAATATCCGCAGCCGTCACCGGAGATTTATCGCTTTTTTGCTCAACTTGTAGCGGTTCTTGAGCATGAT
Organism: Providencia sp. PROV122; assembly: GCF_028482365.1. Lineage (NCBI taxonomy): Bacteria > Pseudomonadati > Pseudomonadota > Gammaproteobacteria > Enterobacterales > Morganellaceae > Providencia > Providencia sp. PROV122. The sequence goes on from NZ_JAMPQI010000010.1 coordinate 110,600, forward strand.
AGATCTCCATAATGGCAGAGCCTGCATCGATAGCCAGTTCACAAATTTGTTTTAGCATGATTCACCTCTTTTCCATCACTCTTTACCTTAAGATTAACAGCCATAGATAGTAAGTGCACGCTAATTGAAGCCACAGAAACCTTTCACACTTACCTTATCAATCTACATTATTTTCTTTCTAAGTAGTTTCAATTAATGAAAAGAATAGTGTTCTTGGGGAAATGTTGCGTTATATCAGAATAGTGCTTTATATTTTGCTTTAAGTTTGATTTATTACTCGACATTTGCAATAGTGATATTGCTTAATCCATTGTTTTGTATGCGTAAGAAACAAATAAGCGAGAGCCGTGAGCTTCTTTTAAATAAAAGCAATTATAGATTGTGAATATATATCCGAAGTTAGTTTAGGTTTTTAGCTCTCACGCTACTAAGAAAAATTCCTATATTTATGCCCGATGGCAACATTAAGATAGCAAACGTTATGATCCATTCTCGAGTAGCAACAACGCATTATGATTTAATGCCATACAGAACAATAAGTAAAAATGACAGTAAGCTTGATAGCATTTTTGAACGGGAATGTAATCTTCTATTTATATATCACCGCTATCAATTATGTGATTCTCTAAAATTTAGGAATAAAAATGAGTCAATCAAATGCAGCCAAACTCTCTTTTTTTAGATTACCCGCCATATTTGTGAGTGTTTGGATCCTCACTGAATATTTGTGGTTTTATAGCGTGACAATCCAACCATTATTATACGCGCCACCGCATTATTTAAATTCGATTATATATGGCCTAAGGGTAGAGTGGTTCATTAAGATTTTTATCTTCCTACTTTCCACTTGCCTTATCTTTTACTACACCAAATTGAACCAAGCTAACCTTAAAAATATCCTTATTGTTGCGGGTATTGCCATTGTCTACTTTTTTATTCTCAAATTTACGCAACACTTAAGTGGCATAGTCATGAACAAGACATTTGGAGGGATAGGATTATATCATCGCCCCAGCTTAGTGTATGCCTACAGGTTTTCCATTATAGTTAGCATTATCAACGTCTTGATACTTATTTTGCTATTTATACCAAGAATATTTTTTTGTAAAAAAGCGCGTCATGATTTCGTATTAACAAAAAAAAATCATGGGTTAATTTACAATGCACTCTATACCATAACCATGTTATGTTTTACGCTTGTTATTACCTTTATCACAGTATATAGCATTGCATTATTCAAGGAGAATCAACTGATATTAAAAGGCTTCTTGCTTCTGAGTTACCAAGCGTCTGACATGTTATTTCCTGCAACAGCAGCTGCTATCGTTATCTTCCTTTTAAGTATATATAGATCAATTCCTTTCCAAGGAAGTCAACTCAAGGTAAAACGTTTAATGCTTCTTTCGTTCATTAATACCATTATACTACTGGCGATAATGAGCCTGTTAGCATTCTTACTCTATTTATCAATAAAGGCCAATCAACAAATCGCCACTTTAGATAAGTTCTTCGTCATCGTTGGTATTGTGATTTTTATTATCATTGCACGTCTTATAAATAAACGGGTGTTTAGAACGAAAAAAGATTCACCCACAATTACGCCTACCGCTTAAAACATAAAAAGGGCTTTGCGGCCTCGCCTTCATAATAAAAAGGCTGACCTGCAAAGCCCTGATAGTAGCTTAGTCAGTTATACTGATCGCCAAGATTACAGAATTTCGAGTAACTCAACTTCAAAGACTAGCGTGCTGAATGGCGGAATAGATGCGCCTGCACCACGTTCGCCATAAGCAAGCTCGGAAGGGATATAAAGTTCCCATTTAGAACCGACAGGCATCAGTGTTAATGCTTCAATCCAACCTTGAATAACGCCGCTAACAGGAAACTCTGCGGGTTGACCGCGCTGCACTGAGCTGTCAAATACAGTACCATCAATCAAGCGACCGGTATAATGTACGCGAACACGGTCTGTACGTGTAGGAATTGCGCCTTCGCCTTGGTTAATGACAGAAAATTGCAAACCAGACTCAGTGGTTGAGACACCTTCACGTTTTTGGTTTTCTTCAAGGAATGCACGACCTTCTGCGGCCATCGCTTCTTGGCGAGCTACACGAACAGCATCTGCACGCTCATGGATTTCACGTAACGCTTTATGTAGCGCTTCGACGGGAACTGAAGGCATATTACCTTCTAATGCGTCAGTAAGACCCGCTAAGATAGCTGCCGGCTCTAGGCCTTCTAAGCCAGACTCTAATAGTTGTTGACCAACTTGCAGGCCAATACCGTAGCTTGCTTGAGCTTCTACTGAATCAAAATTTTGGTTTGCCATGAAAATACCTGTATGGTTTTTGATAAAAAACCAAGGATAACAGCCCCTCTCTTATGGGTAAACCTAAACAATGCCTATCAAGAATAAAAGCCTTTCGGACGGCTTGATCCCGCTCAGTGTTCTCTGAAAAATAACTTAGGGTAATCAAATTACTACAAATCAGTGCTAGTATTCTTGTTATCACAAGTTATTTTGCCTGTTGTTAGGGTTTCCTCAATCAAGGAGGAGTCATGTTTAAACTTTCAATATTTCATCGTATTGGTATTGCTGTTTTAACGATCATTATCATCGCGGCGTTTTTTATACCTGCCGATGACAAAAACAGCGATCAGCAAATAGCACAAAATCAGCCACAACCTATTGTAGTTCCACCACCCACAGCACCGGAAATTGTGACCCAAGCCCCTTCGGAGGAGCCAACCATCAGTAGTGGAACAGACGACACACAAACGCGTTTACCTAATGAGCCTGAAATTATTCAAGAGCCTCCCGTTGAAACCGTTCCACCTACCACTGTCGAGCAACCTAAGCAACCGGTCACACCATCAGAGCCAAAACAGACCACACCAACAGAGCAAGAGAAGCGTCCAGCTACGCGTCCTTCCACTAATAATTGGCAAAATTATCAAGTCCAAAAAGGAAAAACACTGGCTCAGTTATTTCGTGATAATCATCTGCAAGCCAACGATGCATTTATCATGGCACGCGTTGAAGGCCCAGAAAAACCATTGAGTAACTTGCGCCAAGGGCAGAAAATTCGTTTGAAAGCGAATGCCAAAGGTGAAGTACAGCTTTTAGAAGTGACAACTGCGGAAGGTAAAACGGTTAGTTTTGCCCGTTTAAGTGATGGTAGTTACTACCGTACACCTTAGTTATTCGTTAAAACATTAACGCTCCACTATCAGGCAATAGCTGGGGCATTAATGTTTATACAAAAAATCCCATTTCGCTTTATGCCACATACTGTCAATCAACCTTACGCGGTAAATTTGCTATTACGCAATCGCATTTAGCTCGATTGCTCCGACTCTAACTCACACTTGAGAAAATTAGGCTATTGCCATTTTCTATCAAAGTCGCAAATCAGTGGTATCACTGTACTCAATATAGGATGGAGTGGTGTGAATAAGGTTATTTCGTGGAAAGCAGCAGGATAGGTAAAACGCTCACGACTTTTAAGTAAAAATAACGGTTTTTAGGCAATAAAAAACACCGGACAAGCCGGTGTTTTTTTGTACCATCGAATAAGTCCGATAGTACTACCATCATTTTTGATTACTCAGCAACGATGATAACGTTCAGCTCAGCAAAAACATCGCTGTGTAACTGGAAGTGAACTTCGTGGTCACCAGTAGTACGCAGAACGCCGTTTGGTAGGCGAACTTCGCTTTTCGCGATTGCAACGCCTGCTGCAGTGACTGCATCAGCGATATCACGAGTACCGATAGAACCAAACAGTTTACCTTCGTCACCTGCTTTAGAAGCAATAGTCACAGAGCCCAGTGCATTAACAGCTTCTGCACGAGCTTGAGCTGCTGCCAGAACTTCAGCCAATTTAGCTTCTAGTTCAGCACGGCGAGCTTCGAAGAATTCGATGTTTTTCTTAGTTGCAGGAACAGCTTTGCCCTGTGGAACTAAGTAGTTACGAGCATAGCCCGATTTAACGTTAACCTGATCACCCAGGCTACCTAGGTTAGCTACTTTATCAAGCAGAATAACTTGCATTACCTTATCCTCTTAAAGTCGTTAATGGACTGTACCAATTACTGATGACGATCAGTATATGGCAACAGAGACAGGTAGCGAGCGCGCTTGATAGCACGAGCGAGCTGACGCTGATATTTTGCACGAGTACCGGTGATACGGCTTGGTACAATTTTACCACTTTCAGTGATATAGTTTTTCAGCGTTGCGATATCTTTATAGTCGATCTCTTGAACGCCTTCCGCTGTGAAACGGCAGAACTTGCGACGACGGAAATAACGTGCCATATGGCTAGTCTCCAGAATCTATCAAATCAATCTGCTCGGCATGAAGAACCAGTTTACTCAGTCCATTGCGCCCTTGATGGGTACTAATAAAACCTGTCACTGTAATTCGACTGCCGACCGTTATACTGTGAGTATGGGCTTGTAAGGCTTGTCCGCTAACAATGATGGGCATTCTGCACCATGCTTGCCGAGTCAATCCCGCTTCCTGTTGTTGTGAACGATGTTCTAAAACAAACTGGCAGTGAGGAATACCCGACGGACTCACTTTTCGAATTAATGCTTTACAGACCGTGCCTGTGAGCACCAAACGATTAGTGAACACCTGCGCAATTACTCTTCAGAATCCCCAGCTTCTTCAGCTTCTTCATCCTGATATTCATCAGCCAGGTCACGGCTACGACGTTCGTCTTTAGCTTTAACCATTGGAGAAGCTTCTGTCACCGCGTGTTTAACGCGCATAACCATGCTGCGGATAACGGCATCGTTGAAGCGGAAGTTAGTTTCCAGCTCATCAATCGCTTCCTGTGGAGCTTCTACGTTCATCAGAACATAGTGAGCTTTGTGCAGTTTATTGATTGGGTAAGCCAGTTGACGACGGCCCCAGTCTTCCAGACGGTGGATCTGACCTTGTGCGTTAGTGATTGTCGCACTGTAACGCTCGATCATGCCCGGAACCTGTTCGCTTTGGTCAGGATGGACCATAAAAACGATTTCGTAATGACGCATTAGTAGTTGCTCCTTACGGATTATTCAGCCTCCTGTCAGGGTTAACCGCGGCCCGCGGAGGCAAGGAACTTGTTGAGTGCGGCTAAAAAATTGACGCGTAACTATACCCATCCCTGAGAAAAAACTCAAGGGATGGAGACAAATATCAGAGAATATTTATTCTACGGCTGACTTCTCGGCACGTTGACGAACCGCTTCAAACAAACAAATCCCTGTTGCAACAGAGACATTCAGTGACGAAACCGTACCCGCCATAGGAATGCTGATCAACTCATCACAATGTTCACGAGTCAAACGGCGCATACCTTCACCTTCCGCTCCCATCACCAATGCCATTGGCCCTGTGAGCTTACTTTGATAAAGCGTATGATCGGCTTCACCAGCAGTACCAACAATCCACACATTGTACTCTTTTAACAGACGCAATGTTCTGGCTAAGTTTGTCACACGGAATAGCGGAACACTTTCAGCCGCACCGCATGCCACTTTTTTTGCTGTCGCATTTAACTGTGCAGACTTATCTTTTGGCACAATCACCGCATGAACACCGGCGGCATCAGCACTACGCAAGCATGCCCCTAAGTTATGAGGATCAGTAACACCATCTAAAACTAATAAAAAAGGCGTGTCTGTACTTTCAAGAAAATCAGGTAAATCACCCTCTTGGTACTGTTTACCCGGCAACACTTTCGCAATGATCCCTTGATGAACCGCGCCTTCTGTTTGTGCATCCATCCATTGACGATTCGCCACTTGTACAACAATACCCAGTGACTCGATTTCCTGGATAATCGGCATTAGACGGCGATCTTCACGCCCTTTTAAAATATAGACTTCTTTGAACCGTGATGCGTCACGATCAAGCAAGGCTTTCACCGCATGAATGCCGTAAATAATTTCGCTCATAAATATCTTTTTTGTTGATAGAATTCAAGGTGGCATTACGCCACCTTATTTGATTCAGCAGGGTCAATTACCCTTCTTGCTTCTGGGCTTTTTTCGCTGCACGTTTTGCTTTTAATTTTGCACTGATTTTCTTCGTTTTGTCAGAGGCTTTTTTACCTTTCGCCTTTGTCTCTGCCTTCTTACCCGCTTTTTTATCCGTTTTCTTGCCATTTTTGTCTGAGCGACGGAATGCTGAATCAGGCTCGAAGTTTTTATCTCGGCTTACATCGCGTTTACCACGCGCGGATTTAGTGGCATTTTTGACTTCTTTTTTCATTTTATCACGGGCTGTTTTACCCGGATTTTTAGCTTTACGTGTCGTTGAAATCAACGCGAAATCTATCGTACGCTCATCCATATGCACAGCTTCAACACGAATTTCAACTTCATCACCAAGTCGATATGTGGTTCCCGATGATTCACCAATTAAACGTTGGCCCACCGCATCATAGCGATAGTAATCGTTATCCAGCGTCGAAACATGCACTAAGCCATCAATGAACAAATCATTAAGGCGTACAAAGAAGCCAAAGCCTGTCACACTGGTAATCAACCCAGTAAACACTTGACCAACTTGGTCTTGCATAAAGTCACATTTTAACCAATCCGCCACATCGCGAGTCGCCTCATCGGCACGGCGCTCAGTCATTGAGCAATGTTCACCTAACTGCAACATACTATCCATATCGTAGTGCCAGCCACCTGTTGGCGTCCAACGATGATCGGTATGCCCCTGCTCTTTAGCCAATAAGTACTTGATACCTCTATGCAACGTTAGATCGGGATAACGACGAATTGGCGATGTAAAGTGAGCGTAGGATTTTAAAGCAAGCCCAAAGTGACCTCGGTTTTCTGGATCATAAATGGCTTGCTTCATTGACCGCAAGATCATGGTTTGCAGCAACTCATGGTCAGGACGGTCAGCCACTTCATTCATGACCTGTGCATAATCTTTCGGCTCCGGTTTCATTCCCCCCGGCAAGGTTAACCCTAACTCACTAAATACAGAACGTAAATTCATCACGCTCTCTTCTTTCGGGCGATCATGCACACGATACAATGCAGGCTCTTCATGTTTTTCAACAAAACGAGCCGCCGCAATGTTGGCTAAGATCATACACTCTTCAATCAGTTTATGAGCATCATTACGCTCTACAGGCTCAATACGCTCAATACGACGTTCAGCATTAAAGATAAACTTCGCTTCTTCAGATTCAAAAGAGATGGCCCCGCGGTCAATACGTGCATTATCTAACGTTTTATACAGAGCATGAAGCTGTTCAATATGAGGCACTAATGCTTTGTAGTGTTCGCGTAACTCTTCATCACCTTGCAAGATTTTCCATACTTTAGTGTAGGTTAATCTTGCGTGAGAGTTCATCACCGCTTCATAGAATTTATATGATGATAAGCGACCAGATGCCGACACGGTCATTTCGCATACCATACACAAGCGATCGACACCTGGATTCAGTGAACACAGGCCGTTCGATAACACTTCCGGTAACATCGGAACAACTTGTGATGGGAAATAGACCGAGTTACCGCGGCTACGCGCCTCATCATCAAGGGCGGTTTGTTGACGAACATAATAGCTAACATCAGCTATCGCAACCCACAAGCGCCAGCCACCGCCTTTTTTCGGCGCACAGTGTACTGCATCATCAAAGTCACGAGCATCTTCACCATCGATAGTCACGAGTGGCAAATCACGTAAATCGACGCGGCCTTTTTTAGCAGACTCTGGTACTTGTTCATTTAAGTCAGCGACCTGCTTTTCCACTTGAGGGGGCCATGTATGTGGGATTTCATGGGTACGCAAGGCAATTTCGACTGCCATTCCCGTTCCCATACTTTCCCCTAATACTTCAATAATATGACCTACCGCCTGAGAGCGACGCTGTGGTCTCGTGATTAATTCAACCACCACCACGTTCCCCATTCGCGCGCCATTAATTTGGTCTTTAGGGATCAAAATATCGAAGCTTAAGCGGCTATCATCAGGCACAACAAACCCCATACCTGACTCAATAAAATAGCGACCAACAATTTGGTTATTACGAGGCTCAAGGACACGGACCACACGTACTTCTGTACGCCCTTTACGGTCCTGACCATAAGCTTGTGCTAAAATAACATCACCGTGCAATGCACGTTTCATTTCGTCTTGTGACAAATAGTAATCTTCTTTTTTACCTTCAACTCGCAAGAAGCCATAACCATCACGGTGACCTATTACTTTTCCTTTGAGGAGGTCTAAACGCTCAGGTAGTGCGTAACATTGGCGGCGGGTAAACACCAATTGCCCATCACGCTCCATTGCACGCAGGCGACGGCGTAATGCTTCTAACTCTTCTTCAGAAGAGAGGTTTAATAATTGTGCAATTTCTTCACGTTTTGCTGGAGCCGAGCGCTTAGTGAGGAGTTCGAGAATGAATTCTCTGCTAGGAATTGGGGAGTCGTATTTTTCTGCTTCTCTTTCCTGAAAAGGATCGCGTGACATCGTTACCTCCGTTGTCATCAGAATTTGTAATTACCGCATCATTTAATCAAGCAGTAATTGATAAAGCGGGCTGTTGTCTTTCACCATATCAGCCAGCGTATGTTTATCGAGTTCTTTTAAAAATTGTTGTATTGCCTGATGAAGCACACCCTTCAAACGGCAGGCTGGCGTAATATGACAAAATTCACCACTACAGTTCACCAGTGTCAGAGGTTCCAGAGCTCTTACTACATCCCCAACACGGATCGTTTCCGCGGGTTGGCCTAGGGTGATCCCGCCATTTTTACCTCGCGTTGCTTTAACATAACCAAGATGACTGAGCTGATTAATAATCTTAACCATATGATTGCGGGAGACTCCATAAACTTCAGTAACTTCTGTGATACTGGTCATTTTCCCTTCAGGAAGGGATGCCAAGTAAATCAGAGCACGTAACCCATAATCTGTAAAACTCGTTAGTTGCACAATCACCTCAAAATTTCGGCTTTGCCAATGGTTATCTGACCTTACCGACTTATTAATTTCAAATTGTAGCGACATCACACCCCGTTACTGTTTTATACCCAATAACTACGACGAATAACGCTTTAATTTGCAACCATAAGCGACCTTTTCATTCTAGTTTAGCTTACCACAAAGAGGTAATATCCCCTCAATAACAATACATATCTATGATTATTTGCCATTATGCGGTGTTTTATTGACATAATTTGACTAATAATATGTCAATAGCGAGTAATGCCATAACGCTAATCATACCTATAATAACATAGATTGCTAAGGCCACTCGTGGATTTGCACTATCTAAAAGGATATTAGAGTGAACCGAAAACCTATATATCACTTTTATCATCAATTCTTTTTAGTTTGCTCATTTTATAATAAGTCATCAGCACATTGAGGATATGATGTAGGATACTATGGAACAACTTGCTGAAATTTATAATGTTATCTCGAACAACACCCTATTAATGACCTCGCTTTTAGTCGTGATCCTGCTGCTCACTTGGTTTGTGGGAAAAGTGATTTTTTTGCGGTTTGCCCGACGGTTGCTACCGTTACTGACTAACTTAACCGATGATGACTTGATTGATGGTGTTGCGAAGAAAATAGCCTCAATTGTCGCTGTAACCTTGGTACTTTACCTTAATCAGTTGCTGCCCTCATTCTCCGATGAAGTCAATATAACCTTCAAAACCATTTGTTGGTCGCTCATTGTGATCAATGGTGCAGGGCTAGTCAATGATGGCCTTGATGTCTTTATTTTACGGCAAACGACCCGAACTTTGCATCGAAATAACTCCATCAAAGGGTATATTGAAATCGCCAAAATTATTGTTTGGATTATTTCATTTATCCTTATTATCGCATTAATGACGGACCAGTCACCTGTCATTATTATTTCCAGTTTTGGTGCAATCGCAGCGGTATTAATGTTTGTATTCCAACATACCTTACTGTCGTTTGTAGCAAATATTTTAGTTTCTAATGGGAAAGTCTTAAAACTTTATGATTGGATAGAGCTACCAAGTAGTAATATTAGCGGTGAAGTCATCGATATCGCACTGCACACCATCACCATTCGTAATTGGGATAACACGATTTCACGTATTCCGACTAAAGATTTCCTCACGGAGAAATACACAAACTGGCAACCCATGTTCTCTTCGGGTGGCCGTAGGATTAAGCGTAGTTTTTATATCGACCAATCATCAATTGAATTTGCAACCGAAGCGTTATTGAATGAATTAAAGAATACGGCACCACTGCGTAAAAGCCTAGAAACGATGCTCGAAGAGAAAGGCGAACTCGGTAATATCAATGAATGGATGATTGACAATGGCGTGACCAATCTTCAATTGTTTAGAAAATATATTTTAAATTGGATAAAAATGCGCGGGGATGTCAGAGCTGATATGTATTTAGTGATCAGAACCATGCCACCAACACCTAATGGTCTTCCTGTCGAAATATACTGTTTTACTCGTTCCACAACTTGGGTGGATTATGAAGAAGTGCAGTCGGAAATATTCGAGTACGTCAACGCATCCGCTAAATATTTCAAATTACGGATCTATCAACACCCATCCGGTAGCGATTTAGCCCATTTAAAACGTGATTAATTGATAAAAAAAACACCGAAATATTCGGTGTTTTTTCTCTAAACCTAAAAATTAGGCTCGATATTATTCAACATCAAACGGGTCGCGTAAGATCATCGTTTCAGAACGATCAGGACCTGTTGAGATGATATCAACCGGAACACCAGTCAACTCTTCAACACGCTTGATATAGTCTAACGCAGCTTGTGGTAACAGCGCTCTGTCTTTCACACCGAACGTTGTTTCGCTCCAGCCTGGTAATACTTCATAGACAGGCTCTAAACCTTCCCACTCATCAGCAGCTAATGGTGTTGTTTCAAGAACAGTACCATCTGGACGACGATAGCCTACACAAATTTTTACTTCTTTCAGGCCATCTAAAACGTCTAGTTTCGTCATACAGAAGCCAGACAGTGAGTTGATCTGAACAGCACGGTTAATCGCCACGATATCTAACCAACCCGTGCGGCGCTTACGACCTGTTGTTGCACCGAACTCTTGGCCTTTTTCACGTAGGAAATCACCCGTTTCGTCAAATAACTCAGTTGGGAATGGACCAGCCCCTACACGAGTAGAGTAAGCTTTAATGATACCCAAAACATAGCTTACATAACGTGGGCCTAAGCCTGAACCTGTCGCAACACCACCCGCGGTTGTGTTGGAAGAGGTCACGTACGGATAAGTACCGTGGTCAATATCCAATAAAGTGCCTTGTGCACCTTCGAACATGACTAATTCATTCTTCTGATGTGCTTTATAGAGCAGATCAGAAACATCAACTACCATGCCAGTCAGAATATCAGCGACTGCCATGATATCATCAAGGGTTTTCTGATAATCAACAGCGGGTTCTTTATAGTAGTTCACCAACTGGAAGTTGTGGTATTCAACAATTTCTTTTAGTTTTTCAGCAAAGGTTGCTTTGTCAAACAGATCGCCAACGCGCAGGCCACGGCGAGCAACTTTGTCTTCATAAGCAGGACCAATACCACGACCCGTAGTACCAATCGCTTTCGCGCCACGCGCTTTTTCGCGCGCATTGTCTAATGCGATATGATAAGGCAGGATCAGTGGGCATGCTTCAGAAATACGTAAGCGTTCGCGAACAGGAACACCGCGATCTTCTAATTGCTTCATCTCTTTCATCAATGCGTCAGGCGCGAGTACGACACCATTAGCAATAATGCTGATGACATTTTCACGAAGAATACCGGATGGAATTAAGTGGAGAACGGTTTTTTCACCGTTTACAACAAGAGTATGGCCAGCATTATGGCCGCCCTGATAGCGAACTACATATTTAGCACGCTCTGTCAGCAAGTCGACGATCTTGCCCTTTCCTTCGTCACCCCATTGGGTGCCCAGTACGACAACGTTCTTACCCATTTCAAAATACACTCGGTTGCTTAAAAATGAATTCTACCATCTAAAATAATCTGTTCCAGTGATTTTTTGCACAGCAAAAAATTTTTTTCTGGAAAGCAAGAAAAAATGGCCTTTTTTATTTCTGTCATCAATCCAACTGATAGCGACCAGATTAGACAGTATTAGTTTTCCCTGAAAAATCTAATACTTAAAGAGACAGACGTAAAAAAAGCCCGCGAAGCGGGCTTTTCTTTATTAGCTTAACAGTTATTTTAATCCGTTGCACGCAACTTGGTTGGTGCTTTCATAAAGCGGAAGAAGTCTGTGTCTGGGCTTAATACCATCACGTCCTCACCGCTATTAAAGCTGTGCTCATAGGCACGTAAGCTACGGATAAAGGCATAAAACTCTGGGTCTTGGTTGAATGCGTCAGCAAACAGTTTTGTTGCCATCGCATCCCCTTCACCGCGTAGAGTCAATGCTGTACGTTCAGCTTCTGCTAACGTTTCAGTCACAGTTTTATCAGCCACCGCACGGATCTTCGTGGCTTCTTCTTGGCCTTGTGAACGATGCTGACGTGCAACCGCTTCACGCTCTGCACGCATACGCGCATAGATAGCCTCAGAAACTTCGTTCGGTAACTCAATACGTTTGATACGAACGTCAACAACTTCAATCCCTAAAGCAGCCATACTGTTTGCGTTAGCGACTAACGGCGTTAAGTTAGTCTCTTCTTCAACGCGCGCTGCCGCAGAAGCAATCTCTGCATCGACTTCCTTAGTCGATTCATCAGATGCTGAACCTACGTTCAGAGCTTCGCGCACATCAACAGTCAAACGACCACGTGAGTCTGTAATAATATCTTTAACACTCAGACGACCAAACTCAGAGCGCAAACGGTCACTAAACTTACGTTTTAAGAATGTTTCAGCTTGATCTGAGCTACCACCACCCGTTGCCACATAATAACGGCTAAAGTCAGTAATGCGCCATTTCAGGTAGGAGTCTACCATCAAGTCTTTGTTTTCACTTGTCAAATAGCGGTCAGCTTGGATTTCCAATGTCTGAATACGCGCATCAAGCATTTTCACCGTTTCGATGAAAGGCACTTTAAAATGCAAACCTGGCTCATAAATGATAGGTTTATTGTCAGCGTCACGCACAACCTTACCAAAACGCAGCACAATACCGCGATCGGCTTGAGGGACAATAAAAATGGATGCGTAAGCGACCGCCAAAATAGCAATAATAATAACAATTAGCGAATTACGCATGATTATTGTCTCCCTACTCGAACAGTATCACCGCGCACATTACTGCTTTGCTGTGCAGGCTGAGTACCCGAAGATGATGAATTGTTAGTCGTATTTGGATTCATCACTTTTGGTTCTAAGCCCGTTTTTGGTGCTGCTGTATTGTTGTTATTACCACGCATTAATTGCTCTAATGGCAGTACTAACATGCTGTTACTCTTATCATTAGCGATAACTTTACGTGTATTACTTAAAACACGCTCCATGGTATCAATGTAGAGTCGTTCACGGGTAATTTCAGGTGCTGCACGATATTCAGGCAACATTTTTGCAAAACTTGCAACCTCACCCTCTGCTTTAAAGACCACACTCGCCTTATAAGCTTCAGCTTCTTCGATCAGTTTTTGCGCATTACCTTTTGCCATTGGTAGCACTTCGTTCCGATAAGCATGTGCTTCACGAATCGTTTTTTGCTCTTCTTCCCGTGCTGCAATTACGTCATCAAAGGCAGCCTTAACATCTTCAGGCGGACGAGCAGCTTGGAAGTTAACATCGAGTACCGTAATCCCCATTTTGTATGGCTCTATCGTCGCTTCCAGATCCCTTTGTGTTACATCACGAATAAATGCTCGATTCGTTGTAAGCACTTGTTCCATCGCTGACTGACCGATTACGCCACGGACTGCACTATCAAGTGCCTGACGTAAGCTGTTATCAGGGTTAGTGACGCTGAATAGATATTCTTTAGGATTAGTCACACGATACTGCACGTTCATCTCAACGCGGATCACGTTTTCGTCTGAGGTTAACATCATACCATTCGTCGCTTGTTCACGAACGGTTTCAACGTTAACTGGAATCACTTTATCAATAAAAGTTGGTTTCCAGTTCAAACCAGGTCCGACAATACCACTGTATTCACCAAAGCGTAGTATCACACCTCGGTCACTTTCCTTGATGGTATAAAAACCTGAACCCGCCCATACAACGACGACTGCCGCGAGAGCCAATACACCAAAGCGACCGCTGATTTGGAATGGCTGTTTATTATCACCATCACCACCACCGCTGCCGCCTTTTTTACCGCCAAGCTTGTTGCTCAGCTTACGAAAGAGATCGTCGAGATCAGAAGCCCCACGTTTTCGACCACCTTTATTCCCGCCAGAGTTGCCGCCTTTATTGCCGCTTCCCCACGGATCGCGGTCTTGTCCGTCATTACCGGGCTGATTCCACGCCATGTTTTAGCTCCATATCTTTATGATTGATTTTTCGGGTTAAGAGCAACAAATAACTCTTAATATCAATTCCATTTCCTAGCGATATGTTAAATCACATAGCTAGGCAATTGTTGTTCCTGTTTGCACAAACGCTGCCAATCAACCATCGGCATACGCACCTCAAGGCCAATTGAACCATCTTCTTCCTGCCACTCGCGTTCAATGGCTTGGAGTTGATAAAAACGGCTACGTAAGCGGCCTTCACTCGGTGGCAAACGCATTTCAACGTGTGCGATTTCACCTGAAAGGCGTTCCGTCAATGCTTGTAGCAACAAGGGGATACCGTCACCCGTTTGTGCTGATACCCAGACACGAACAGGCTTGTTATCCTCATTTCTGTCGATACGCGGGATGAAGTCTTCCAGCATATCCACTTTGTTCATGACTAAAAGTGTTGGGATCTCATCTGCTTCAATTTCTTCCAATACACTTTCGACCGCGTGAATATTTTCATCCAAACGGCTATCTGCTGCATCAATAACATGGAGCAATAACGTTGCTTCACGCGTTTCCTGCAGTGTTGCTTTAAAGGCAGCAACCAAATCATGTGGCAAGTGACGAATAAAACCAACAGTATCCGCAAGTACTACTGGCCCAACATCTTCCACGTTAATACGTCTTAATGTTGGATCAAGTGTTGCAAATAGTTGGTCAGCAGCGTAAACATCGGAAGCCGTCATCCGGTTAAATAAACTTGATTTACCGGCGTTGGTATAACCCACCAGCGAAATTGTCGGAATATCCGCTTTATTTCGTGCTTGGCGCCCTTGCTCACGTTGTTTTTCTACTCGGCTGAGACGGGATAAAATTTGGCTAATTTTGCCCCTTAATAACCGACGGTCTGTCTCTAACTGAGTTTCACCAGGACCACGTAAACCAATCCCACCTTTTTGCCGCTCAAGGTGCGTCCATCCTCTTACCAAACGGGTCGATAAATGGCGTAACTGCGCTAATTCAACTTGAAGTTTACCTTCATGTGTCCGCGCCCTTTGAGCGAAAATATCTAAAATCACCCCTGTACGGTCAACGACCTTACATTGGCATAACCTTTCGAGATTACGTTCCTGTGCTGGACTCAGCGTATGGTTAAATAGCACCACATCTGCGCCACTTTCCTTCACAGCTTCAGCGATTTCTTCCGCTTTCCCTTCTCCAACATAATATTTAGGATGGGGAGACTTACGACTGCCTGTTACTATCTGTACAGGTTTCACACCCGCCGATGTCACGAGTGACTCAAATTCTGCCAGATTTTCAGTGTCCTTTTCTTGGGAGAAAAAGACATGCACCAATACAGCCAGTTCACCGCCTTCATACCTATCAAACAAGGGCTATAACCTCTTAGGCTTAATCACTAGAAATACAAAGGAAAAACACAGGTAAAGTCTCCCTACCCATGTTTTCCTTGAATTTTAACGCACAACTGGTATTACTCAGCAGCTTCGCCATCCTGTTGAGTTGAAGCACCAGAGTTGTAGTTACCATTACCCGCACCGCCAGTAGCACTGCCACTATGGTGAGAAACAGGGCGAGCAGGGACAACGGTAGAGATAGCATGCTTATAAACCATCTGACTAACCGTGTTTTTTAGTAAAATGACAAACTGGTCAAAAGATTCAATCTGACCCTGCAATTTGATGCCGTTAACCAAATAAATTGAGACCGGAACCCTTTCACGACGTAATGCGTTCAGGAACGGATCTTGCAAAGATTGCCCCTTAGCCATTCTATGTTTTCCTTATTTTGTTGTTTTTAAATGAGAACCTTTCGATTCCAAAAATTAACTACTCAAAAATTGCGCTTAGCGTTCTAATTGTACACAAACCATAGCTCTATGCACATACAACCTGCATAACAGCCTTAAGCGCTTGCTGTGGTTGTTCACTATCTAACCAATGAACATTTTCCCAGCTTCTCAACCAGGTAATTTGACGTTTTGCCAATTGGCGTGTTGCACAAATTCCCCGATAAACCATTTCATCATAATCTGTTTCGCCTTCTAGGTACGACCACATTTGCCGATACCCCACACAACGAATAGAGGGTAAATCAACATGGAGGTCACCCCGTTCATAAAGAGCACGAACTTCCTCTTCAAAACCGGCGTCTAACATCTGATGAAAACGTTGTTCAATGCGCTGATGTAAAATTTTACGATCTTGGGGCGCAATAGCAAATTGAAACACATTATAAGGTAATTCTTCACCTGCTGTTTGTGTCATTTCAGTCAAAGTTTGCCCTGAAATGAGATATACCTCTAAAGCTCGGGATAATCTTTGTGGATCATTAGGATGAATCCTCGCTGCCGCAACCGGATCGACCTCCGCTAAACGACGATGGATTTCACCCCACCCTTGCTGCTGTGCAATTTTTTCAATCTCAGCACGAGTAGCGGGATCCGCAGAAGGCAAAGGCGAAAGCCCCTCTAGTAATGCCTTAAAATAAAGCATTGTGCCCCCCACAAGTAATGGAATTTTACCTTGAGAAGTTATTTCCTCCATTACATTTAATGCGTCTCGCCGGAAATCAGCAGCGGAGTATGGTAAAGAGGGATCGAGTATATCGATCAGACGATGAGGCGCTTGACTAAGCTCCTCTGCATTTGGCTTCGCTGTGCCGATGTCCATACCACGGTAGATCAACGCCGAATCGACACTGATTATCTCAACAGGCAAGTGTTGGCGTAGAGCAATAGCTAACGCTGTCTTGCCTGAGGCCGTTGGCCCCATCAGGAATATTGCATTCGGTTTTTTCTGAGTTACAAGTTCACTCATTTGTTAGTGTAGCTACCACGGATTGTAAATTAATTAATTGTAATAATGTTGGTGACGGCTTTTTAACATACTGCGGGCAAAGCCGCTCAACATCAGCGAGTAACTGAACTGCTTGTGCTAAGCTCCAGCTTTCTTGTGTTTTTTCTTGTGAAACTGTTTTTGCAAGCCATTGAGCAATATCTTGACGAGATGCCTGCTCTTTTGTCGACAAAAAATTCAGTAAACCCGAAAAAAGCTGAGATAAATTTTGCGTTCTTAACGGTAACGATACCGCATGAATAGTTACTTTTCCATGAGATATCGTGGCTTCAATACCAAATAATGTCAATTGTTCCTTGTTACGCTGAAAAACCGCAATTTCATCAGAATTAAGTGATAATTTTAGCGGGATCAACAACGGTTGAGGTTTTAACGCTTCGCCATCAGGTGATAACTGAGCCAACTTCAGTAAATAATTTGCTTCTGATAAGGATAACAGGATTAGCCCTAATGAAGACTCAATTAATGCAAAGTTTTTTGCGTAAATTGTCAATACTTTGCCAAATGTGAAGTTATTGGTATTTTCTTCCACTGATTGCGAAGAAACTGCTGGAACATCTAATGGTTGCCGACTAGGAAATAGTGGCTTTTTATCTTCTTCAGCAACAGGAACAGACATCAATGCTTGGTACAGTTGCCCCGCTTTTCGGTCATAATGCGTATTAGAAGGCGTAAACGCGCTTTTTTCTCGACTAAAATGATTTGTTGATGTCGGCGATGTAGCCGCTACGGAAGGGGCTGAATGCGAACGACTACTGCCCGTGCTGTCATGTTGCTGTTGCGCCGTACGACTCGTCTCATTTTCATCGTTTTCATTGAGCGTGGATGATGACGAAAAGTAGTTGTCTCCCGCGGATGAACGATTAGTTAATTCATGGGTAACAGGTTCAATACCGGGCAACTCATCTGGCTCATGCGCATTTAATAAGGCCGTTCTCACACCTTGATAGATAAAATCATGCACTAGCCGAGCTTGGTGAAAACGCACTTCATGCTTAGCAGGATGGACGTTAACATCCACTTGTTGGGGGTCAATGGTCAAATAAAGGACATAGGCTGGCTGTTGATTATCATCAAGATGCCCTTCATACGCTTGGCGGATCGCATGGTTAATTAACCTATCGCGCATCATTCGACCATTTACATAACAGTACTGAATATCACTCACTGGCGTCGAAGACGGTGAAACCACCCAGCCTTTAATGCCAAGGTCACCATGCTCCCAAGATATCGCTAGCGCCCCCTGCATAAAACCTGTACCACAGATGTTTGCCAGCCGCCGCTCTTGTTGGGCTTCCCCTTTTGCAGCGCGGTACTGTTTCACCAGCTTCCCATTATGGTTCAAATTGATTGTCACATCAGGGCGAGAAAGCGCGATACGCCGGACGACCTCATCAATATGGCCAAACTCGGTTTTTTCGGTACGCATAAATTTGCGACGCGCTGGCGTATTGTAGAATAGATCAAGCACTTCTACGGTGGTGCCATTTGGGTGAGCGGCGGGTTTGACGGTCACCGCCATATCTCGCCCTTCCGCATAAGCTTGCCACGCCTCTGATTGCTCAGCCGGTTTTGATGTGAGCGTCAAACGAGAGACGGAGCTAATACTCGCCAGTGCTTCACCACGGAACCCCATACTCATGATGGCTTCTAGGTCATCTAACGTGGCAATTTTGCTGGTCGCATGGCGCGCTAACGCTAAGACCAGTTCATCTTTGCTGATCCCACTACCATTATCGCGAATACGGATCAGCTTCTCTCCTCCACGTTCAATATCGATGTCGATGCGTGTTGCACCTGCATCGAGACTGTTTTCAACCAACTCTTTAACCACTGAGGCAGGGCGTTCGACAACCTCGCCGGCAGCGATTTGGTTAGCCAGTTGGGGAGAGAGGATCTGTATTGCCATCACCATCCCCCTTAATTAGGTGCCGCTTGCAACGGATTTGCAAGGAAGTATTGCCGCAAACCTTGGTGGATAGCTTCGGCGACCTTCTCTTGATAGTCATTGGATTTAAGCAACTGCTCTTCAGCGCTATTACTAATAAACCCTGTTTCTACCAGAATTGAAGGGATATCAGGTGAACGCAAAACCCCAAGGCTGGCATGCTCTGGGCTACGTTTATGAATATTACCCACTTTTCTTAATTGATGGAGTACTTGTACCGCCACATCATAGCCAACCCGCTGTGAATGACCGAATTGTAAATCGAGTACCGCTTGGCTCAAGTAAGGGTCCGCACCACTTAATGCATCGCCTGCTCCACCTAATAGCTCGGATTGTTTTTCTCGTTGTTCCAACCAGTTACCTAATTCACTATTTGCACGTCGATTTGACAATACCCAAACAGAAGCGCCTCGCGCACTACTATTTGGTGCAGAGTCAGCGTGAATAGAAACTAACATGTTAGCCCCTTTCTTACGTGCAACATCTGAACGCCCACTGACAGAAATAAAATAATCACCATCACGGGTCATCGCTGGCTTGAACATAGGGTCAGCCTCAAGTTTTGCATACAGTTTACGTGCAACACTTAACGTAACGTCTTTTTCTCGATAGCCGTTTTTACCAATCGCCCCGGGGTCTTTGCCACCATGCCCAGCATCAATAGCAATCACGACTTGTTTTGCCCCCTTGGGCATTGTTTTATTGGTTTTAACTGGTGCAGGTGCAACAGCTGGTCGCTGTGCCTGCGAATTCATTTTTAACGGTTTATCTTGCACCGCATTATTAGGCACTTGCATCGGTTGAGTCGTATTATTGAAAGACGTTGGTGCACGACTTTGCCCCGAGGAAAGCGTAAATACCACTTGATACTGCCCAGCGACTTGTTTCAGCGACGTTTGTACTTTTGCCGCTTTTGACAGTTCCAATACGATACGTTTGTGTCGGCTATCCGGTGGCTGACTGGTACGAACCACTTTAACCAAATCACCAGCAGGCACTCTCATTGGTAGGCCGATAATTTCACCATTTTGCTTAACATCAATAACTAGCCGCTCTGGCGAATGCAGGGGAAAATATTTGTAATCAGGCTTACCATCCATGAAGGATAGTGTCACCTGTGCATTTGATGGGCTATTATCAACCTGTATGTTCGATAAGGTCGCCGCCTGTACAGGTCGTGCAACTAACCATAATGCAACAATCATCAACAGCAATAAGAAGGAGAAAAAACTTCTTTTTGTTATTTTTCTCGGCAATGCATTCGTCATGAGCAATATATCCCTTAGAGTGCTTGTAATTCTTCTAACAACGACTCCCCATTTGCAGAAAAAGCAATAAAGTGAGCCTGACGCCCTTCATCCTGATAAGTCAAATGGAGTTCAAGATCCGCTTCTGGCAGAAAACCTTTGCCTTGTTGAGGCCATTCCACTAAACAGATCGACTCAGGGGAAAAATAGTCTCGGATCCCCATAAATTCCAATTCTTCTGGATCAGCTAAACGATAAAGATCAAAATGAAAAACCTGCCCATCAGGAAGATCATAAGGCTCCACAAGCGTATACGTCGGGCTTTTTACGTGACCTTGGTGCCCGAGTGCCTGTAAGAAACCGCGACTAAATGTCGTTTTGCCAGCGCCCAAATCGCCATACAAGTTAATCACGACGCCTCGTTGACAGGCATTTGCGACAGCGCGCCCTAGCGCCACTGTTTGCTCTTCGTTGGCAAGTTGTAAAATACGTTCTTTCATGGAAAGTTCAATCAGCTATAGTAAGGAAAAATAGATCAATATAGATATAATGACTATATTAACCTAAGCCGATCCATTTTTCTTAAATAACATTACAGAAATATTTAGATAGTGGATATCAGATAAGCGACTAATCCTGTTACATCACACAACAGGGCATCAGTGATGATTTTGTGAAATCACGGGATCATGGTAAAGTGCCCCTGCAATTTCACTCAGCTTAGCATCAATATAAAATCTAATGGCAACACATCTCGATCTCAACCTTCTTGCACAAAATATCAAACAATGGGGGAGTGAAGTTGGCTTCCAGCAAGTCGGTATTTGTGACACTGACCTTTCCCTTGAAGAGCCAAAATTACAGGCATGGCTCGATAAGCAATACCACGGTGAGATGGCGTGGATGGCACGCCATGGGATGATGCGAGCAAGACCTCACGAATTACATCCCGGCACATTGCGCGTGATCAGCGTGCGTATGAACTACCTGCCTGCAAAAGCAGCTTTTGCCAGCACATTAAGTAACCCTGAATTAGGTTATATTAGCCGCTATGCACTAGGTAGAGATTACCATAAGCTATTAAAAAAGCGCTTGAAAATGCTCAGTGATCGCATCTTGGCATACTGCCGAGAACATATCTGCTCTGACGATCTCAATTTTCGCCCATTTGTCGACTCTGCCCCTATTTTAGAACGCCCTCTCGCCGTCAAGGCAGGCTTAGGCTGGACAGGCAAGCATTCGTTGATCCTTAATCGTGAAGCTGGATCGTGGTTTTTTCTCGGTGAACTTTTAGTTAATTTACCTCTTCCTATCGATCAACCTGTTGAAGAGCAGTGTGGTCGCTGTGTGGCCTGTATGACCACTTGCCCTACCGGCGCGATCGTTGAACCTTATGTCGTCGATGCTCGCCGCTGCATTTCTTATCTAACCATTGAGCTTGATGGCCCGATCCCGGAAGAGTTTCGCCCACTGATGGGGAATCGGATCTACGGCTGTGATGACTGCCAATTGATCTGCCCTTGGAACCGTTTTTCACAATTAACCGATGAACAAGATTTTAGCCCAAGACGCGTATTACACACGCCCGAACTTCTTGAACTATTTAGCTGGGATGAAGAGACTTTCCTAAAAGTGACTGAAGGTTCAGCAATTCGCCGCATTGGTTACTTAAAATGGCTCAGAAATATCAGTGTCGCGTTAGGCAATGCCCCCTATCAGGACACGATTGTCAACGCATTGCGCTCACGGTTAGGCATGGGGGAGATGTTGGATGAGCATATCCAATGGGCAATACAACAACAATTACAGCGCCGAGAAGAAAACCAAGTAACTATTCAAACTTCACAGCAGAAACGCCTTGTACGTGCCATATCTAAAGGTTTACCTAGGGATGCTTAAAAATAATACACCCCTATACTGCAAACGAATAAAAATCAACACCGTGTGAATAAAATAAAAAATTGCTTAGCTGACAATAGGTAAAGAATTTGCAAGCTAGGTTAGCCACATTTTAAACAAAAATATTTACTATTAAATTCAGTAAGATATCTATCACCACGAAGCAATAGCTTTTTGGAATATGTGCGATTACCTATCATGCTATCCTGTGGATAACTCGGTGCATTAAAGTATTACAGACGCGTAAAAGCACCACAGCATTGATGATAGGTTGTGGATAACTTATTAATGATAGGAAATTAAATAAGTCCTCTTTTTTACTACTCTCAGCAAAATTAAAGCGCTTAAAACACAAGGTTGGTACAAAAAAGTCACTGAAACTGCAAAAATCGGCTTTTTTGTTTATTATTACAACTGAAATTATAACAATTTGGATACTTATTGATCGCCCCTATTGGTCAGGGGGTGGCTATTCTATGGCGACAAGTTAATGAATGCAAGCAGAAAAAACCGCAAGATCTGAAAAAGATCCCAAAGAGTGTGATGATCATCACTCTCTACCGATCATCACTAAAAGAAAAGCATTTGTTGATGAATAAACAGATTCGAACGCAATTCACCTAGTGCATCGAATAGGTGTCTTTTCTTAATGAAAGCAGTTGGATTTTTAACAATAAGAGGTAAGAGACTAAGGATTTTGGAGCGGGAAACGAGACTCGAACTCGCGACCCCGACCTTGGCAAGGTCGTGCTCTACCAACTGAGCTATTCCCGCATTTGGATAGGTAACTACAACTAAAACACTAAGAGAGATTGGAGCGGGAAACGAGACTCGAACTCGCGACCCCGACCTTGGCAAGGTCGTGCTCTACCAACTGAGCTATTCCCGCATACCGAAAATAGTGTTCTAGCTAAAACATTAAGAAAGTTTGGAGCGGGAAACGAGACTCGAACTCGCGACCCCGACCTTGGCAAGGTCGTGCTCTACCAACTGAGCTATTCCCGCAAAATACTTTCTTTTTGCTTTACCGTACTCATGAAAATCTTCATCGGTACGGGGAGCGCATTATACGAGAAATTGCACGGCAGGCAAGCCCCTTAGCTCAATTTTTTCACTTTTTTATTTGTTTGCTGATAAATTGGGCATTGTGATGATTTTATCAGCGTTGCAAGTAAACTTCTGATTTCAATCAGTTAACATTTTTTACTTTTTTCTAAAAACGCATCGCCCAATGACGTCCATGCCATGAAAACCCGAATGCCTGTTACTTATACTTTTAACGCGCTGTGATAAGTTAACCGCTAAAAAAATTGGCCACCTTTTGGTCGCCAATTTCAGTTTTCTGCTTTGATTATTTGATAAAGGTCTCACGGTAATAAGCCAATTCTGCAATAGACTCGCGAATATCATCTAAAGCTTGGTGTGTGCCTTTTTTAGTGAAGCCCGCGAGAATTTCAGGTTTCCAGCGACGAGCTAACTCTTTTAGGGTGCTAACATCAAGGTAACGATAGTGGAAATAGCTTTCTAACTCAGGCATGTAGCGGAATAGAAAACGACGGTCTTGACCAACGCTATTCCCACAGATTGGTGATGCCCCTTTTGGTACCCACTGCTCTAGAAACTCAATCGTCGCTAATTCAGCTTCACGCTCACTGAAAGTACTGCTTTTAACGCGTTCAACCAAGCCGCTTGCTGTATGGGTATTCACATTCCATTCATCCATCAAATCCAATTGTGCTTGTGTTTGATGAACCGCAATGACAGGACCTTGTGCTAAAATATTAAGCTGACTGTCGGTAACGATAGTGGCAATTTCGATAATACGGTCACGCTCAGGATCGAGACCCGTCATTTCTAAATCGATCCAGATTAAATTATTCTCATTCTTTTGCATCATATACCCTAACTTGATCCAATGGAGTTCGTGTATGATAACGCGTTTGAGGTATCGACGCGATCCACTCAAGTTAGTAAACAAGAAAACTCAGCCAACAATATCAAGAGAGGTCAGGTGGCTAAGCAGAAACTGTCAAAAGGCCAACAGCGCCGAGTACAGGCAAATCATCAAAAAAGACTTAAAAAACAAAAAGTCACTGAGATTGATGACAGCCTATTAGGAGAAGCGCAAGAAGGGCTAGTGATCAGCCGATTTGGGCAACATGCTGACATCGAAGCAAGCGATGGCACATTACAGCGTTGTAACTTACGTCGAACTATTTCATCTCTCGTCACAGGAGATCGCGTAGTTTGGCGCCCTGCGTTGAATACACAAGCCGATATCAAAGTTAATGGCATTGTTGAAGCCGTTCACGAACGCCACTCCGTCCTAACACGCCCTGACTATTATGATGGGCTAAAGCCTATTGCTGCAAATATTGACCAAATCGTGGTCGTTTCCTCAATTTTACCCGAGCTATCCCTGAATATTATCGATCGCTATTTAGTGGCTTGCGAAACTTTAGGCATCCAACCCATTATTGTCCTAAACAAAATTGACCTATTAGACCAAGAAAACCGTGAATGGGTCAGCGAATTAATGACTATTTACAGTGATATTGGTTACCAAGTACTGGAAGTTTCTAGCCATACCAACGAAGGAATGGAAGCACTTACTAACGCACTGATCGGCAAAATATCAGTGTTTGTAGGTCAATCTGGCGTTGGCAAGTCCAGTTTACTGAACGCTCTTTTGCCTCATAATGAAGAAACCATTTTAGTCAATGACGTTTCAGATACTTCAGGGCTAGGCCAACACACCACAACGACAGCGCGGTTATATCATTTTCCGTTAGGTGGTGATGTCATTGACTCCCCGGGAGTACGTGAATTCGGCCTATGGCACCTTTCTACGGAACAAGTAACAAAAGGTTTTGTCGAATTTAAAGACTATTTAGGTGGCTGTAAGTTCCGCGATTGTAAGCATTTGGATGATCCCGGTTGTCTACTGCGTGAAGCCACGGAAGAAGGGAAAATCGCCGAATCACGGTTTGAAAATTATCATCGTATTTTGGAGAGCATGGAACAGATTAAGCCTCGTGGGAATTTTACGGGTAAAGATAAGTAGTTTTGGCTTAACGACTGACTAACCAAGTGAGCGAGTACTTACATTTATTTTGGTAGGTGATTCATCAATGGTAAAGATTTTTAAGCCTATCGAAACAAAATAGCCTATTTAAAAAAGCAAAGGTACAATGACTGCCTTTTTGCTAACTGGCCTTTACGAATTTGAGGTTAACGTGCTAGATAAGATTAAAATACGTTTGCAATATATGCTACCAAAACAGGGTCTTACAAGACTTGCCGGCTGGTTCGCCGATAAGAATGCAGGCTTTGTCACTCAATGGGCAATTAAGCTGTTTGCAAAAGCCTATAAAGTGGATATGAGTGAAGCACAAAAAAGCGAGTTCACCGCTTATGCAACGTTTAATGATTTCTTTATTCGGCCGCTAAAAGAAGAAGCGCGCCCATTAGTGACAGGAAAACACCAATTAGCGCAACCGGCTGATGGTGCGGTGAGCCAATTAGGTTCAATTCAAGATGACCAAATCTTTCAAGCCAAAGGTCACCATTATACGGTCGAAGCCTTGCTCGCGGGTAATTATCAGCTAGCTGATAAATTCCGTGGCGGTGAGTTTATCACAACCTATTTATCCCCTAGCGACTATCATCGTGTACATATGCCATGCGATGGGTTATTAACCGAGATGATTTATGTACCGGGTGATTTATTCTCTGTCAACCCATTGACCGCCGCCAATGTTCCCAACCTCTTTGCCCGTAATGAGCGCCTAATTTGTGTGTTTAAAACCGATGTGGGTCTGATGGTGCAAATCTTAGTCGGTGCCACTATCGTTGGTAGCATTGAAACTGTTTGGGGTGGTTGTGTTAACCAACAGCGTGAAGGGGTTATTAAGCGCTGGACCTACCCAGATCAACTGACTGAAGGTGCCGTATTCTTGAAAAAAGGCGAAGAAATGGGTCTCTTTAAGCTAGGTTCAACCGTCATTAACCTGTTTGAACCGAACGCTATTCGTTTTAATGCCTCACTGATCCCCGGCTATGCGACTCGTATGGGAGAGCTACTGGCGGAAACCGTGGCAAATGATACCTCAGTGGATACCGCCGCTGAGCAAATTGAAACCCAGTAATACCTTATATTGTTAATTGCTTGAAGGAGCTCCTGACTGTGCGTTTGATTATCGGTTTTTTTTTCAGCCTGCTAATCGCCTTCTCTGCGGCAGGGGCTTCCAATAGTACGCCAAATGAAGCACTGATTAAGCAAGAGCTTGCTCAGCTCGACCCCAGTAAAAACCCTAAAGATGCGGAAATAGCGCAAGCATTTCAAGGCGCACTTAACTGGATCAGTGAAGCCAATCAGTCGGAAGCTAAAGCCAAGTCTTATCAAGACGCCATCGATAATTTCCCTAAAATTATCAAGGGGCTAAGACAAGAACTACTCAATGAAAGCGATGAGCCAACCAATATTCCAACCAATATCAGCTTGTCTGAGCTTGAACAACAAATTATTCAAGTGAGTAGTCAACTTCTCGATCAAGGAAGAAAGACACAGCAGGAGCAAGATAAAGGTCGGGAAATCAGTGAATCGCTAAGTGCATTACCAAAACAATTATCAGAAGCACGCCGCCTCCTTTCTGAAGCGTCATTTCGCTTACAATCACTAAGCTCTCCTACTACACCATTAGCAGAAGCCCAAACAACCTTAGCTCAAGCCGAAGTGAGTGCTCGCAAAGCTGAGGTTAATGAGCTTGAAATGGCGCAATTATCCGCGAATAACCGCCAAGAAATTTCACGCGTCGCTTTAGAACTGAATAAAAAGCGTTATAACCGGCTGGAGCTTGAATTACAAAAATTACGTGAAGTGCAAAATACGTTGCGCCAGCAAAAAGCGGTATTAGCACTCGAACACACCGAAATGCTTGCAGAACAAGGTGAGTTGACCCCTTTCCTTAAAGATCAAATTGATATTAACCGCAAGCTATCCCAAGAACTGACTGAGCAAGCGGTTCGTATGAACACTATCAGTACGAGCCAAGCAGAAATCTCCTCGGGAATACAAGATGCACGCCAAGCATTGACAACTATCCGCGAGCAAGCGCAGTGGCTTGATGGTTCAAGTACGTTAGGTGAGGCACTTCGTACCCAATTATCACGTTTACCGGAAATTCCTAAAAGCCAGCAGCTTAACCGTGATATGGCAGATTTACGGGTACAACGCCTAAATTATGAAGATATGCTAGACCGGTTATCCAAACTGGATACCGCCACACAAGAGACCGAAAATAATTTAAGCCCAGCACAAGCGCAAGTCTACTCATCATTAATTAAGACGCGTAAAGAGCTGCTAACCGCGCTCATTTCTGGCTTTGATACCGAGATGTTAGAGCTGACAAAATTAAATGTCGCCACTAGCCAACTAACAGACGCATTAAAAGATGTTAAAGATGCGTCACACCGTTATCTGTTTTGGGTTGCCGATGCTCCACCGGTAACACTCCACTATCCTGTTTTATTGATAACAGATATTACTCAGTTGCTCTCTTTAGACACCTTATCGCAGCTCACTGGTGCCTTTAAAGTGATGTTAACAACTCAAGACACCTTCCTATATCTGTTTGGTTCGATCATTTTAGTGATTTTTAGTATTAGCACGCGTAAGCATTATCAAGACTTTCTAGATAGAGCAAGCTTACGCATTGGTAAAGTGACTCAAGACCACTTTTACCTCACCATACGCACGATTTTTTGGTCCATTATTGTGGCGCTACCACTCCCAATGATGTGGTCTGCCATTGGTTATGGCCTGCAAAGTGCTTGGCAATACCCGATGGCGGCGGCAATAGGTTATGGTGTCAGTGCCACAACTCCCGTGCTATGGCTATTTATGATCAGTGAAACATTTTCACGCCCAACGGGTTTATTTATTGCGCACTTTGGTTGGGATAAAGATGCGGTAAAACGTGCGATGCGTTATTACCGGCTCGCGATTTTTGTCATCGTACCTCTGATGATGGCGCTGATCACTTTTGAGCACTACAGTGATAGGGAATTTTCTGCCTCCATCGGTCGCTTCTGCTTCTTGCTACTGTGCTTTGCATTGAGCTTAATGACAAACAATTTGCGCCGCACCCATGTGCCTCTCTACCTTGATAGACATGGTTCAGGGGATAACCTAATCAATAAAGCACTGTGGTGGATGCTGCTGGTTGCACCGATTATCGCTGCATTCTTCTCACTATTAGGCTACTTCTCAACGTCTCAAGCCCTGCTTGGCCGTTTAGAGACCTCTGTCGCGATATGGTTTGTATTATTGATTGTCTACCATGCTATCCGCCGTTGGATGTCAATACAGCGCCGTAAATTAGCCTTTGAACGAGCCAAACAACGTCGTGCAGAAATCTTAGCGCAAAGGGCCAAAGGGGAAGAGGATATTCACCAACCCAATGCGAGTGGCGAAGGGAACATTGATATTGATGAGCAAGTGATTGACCTTGATGCAATCAGCGCGCAATCCGTCGGGTTAGTCCGCTCAATCCTCACGATGATAGCGTTGGTTTCTCTCATTTGGCTCTGGTCTGAACTCCACACTGCATTTTCGTTCCTTGAAAATATTCGTCTGTGGGATGTAACCTCGACAATTAATGGGGTCGATACTGTTCAGCCGATCACTATGGGGTCTATCTTTATCGCCATACTGATCATTATCGTCACGACTCAGTTGGTGCGTAACTTACCTGCACTCCTTGAATTGGCAGTATTGCAGCACTTAGATTTAACCCCTGGTACAGGGTATGCCATCACGACATTAACCAAATACTCATTGACCATCATTGGTACCATCGTTGGTTTCTCAATGCTCGGGATTGATTGGTCAAAATTACAATGGCTGATAGCCGCCATGGGGGTTGGTTTAGGTTTCGGCTTACAAGAGATTTTTGCCAATATTATTTCTGGGTTGATGATCTTATTTGAAAAACCAATTCGAATTGGCGATACCGTGACGATCCGTAATCTGACAGGGAGTATTACAAAGATTAATACTCGAGCCACAACCTTAACAGATTGGGATAGAAAAGAGATTATTGTGCCTAATAAGGCCTTTATTACTGAGCAATTTATTAACTGGTCCTTATCTGACACGATCACGCGTATCGTGATGACGATCCCTGCTCCTGCCGATGCAGATAGCCAGCAAGTGACCTCTATCATACTCAGTGCGGCCGAGCGTTCCACGATGATACTTGATAACCCGAACCCAGAGGTTTATTTAGTTGATTTACAACAAGGCATTCAAATCTTTGAATTGCGTGTTTATGCTGCTGAGATGGGGCATCGGTTACCTGCACGTCATGAAATCCATCAAAACATACTGGCAGCATTTGCAGAGCAAGGCATTACCTTGCCATTCCCACCATTCCAAGCTCGAGTGGACATACGGGAGAATGCACTGCAAAGCGCAACAAACAACCTCTCTGGTCGCAACCCTCCGCGTAAATCCGGGGAGTTATAATGGCGATATTCAAGGTTAGCGGCCATCAAGCCGTTGGCCTTAATACTCAATCGATGATTAAGGTAGAAAAATGAAAGCGCCCATTGAACCACAAGATGAACTGACTTTATTGCGAGTCTCTCAACTTGAGAAGATCGGCTCCATTCTGTTTTTTCTTATTCCACTCATCATCTTACTGGTGGTAGGTAAATCATTTGCAGTCAACATCCTGTATTTATGGCAAGTGCTGACCCTGTTATATATTGTGGCGTTTCGTATTTTGGTGAGTAAAGTATCAAATAAGCAACTACAGTTGGATGTGCGTCGGGGATGGGGATATAACCGTTTTTACCGTATGAGCTGGGCCTATCTTGTATTATCCGTGATCATTATGGTGGGATATCGGATCATATCCCACGAATGATCAGATCATTCAACCTGCTTTAAATCCATAGGATTGAATATAGTTCTCTGCTAATTTTTGCGCTTGCTTTAATTCGCTTTCGCTTAATTGCTCTGCGACTTTACTTTGCAGCCGATGGCTCTCTTTATTACCGCTATACACCGCGGTGGTTAGCCAAGCATAAGATTGCTGAAGGTTTTTCTTTACACCTTTCCCTTCAGAGTACATGACCCCTAAACGATCTTGTGCTTTTGCATCGCGCTGCTTCGCAGCTTTGCGGAACCAAAACACCGCTTTTTCATTATCGAGATCAACACCACTGCCGATAGAATACATTTGGCCAATATGGAATTGGGCAATCACGTTGCCCCCTTGTGCGGCCTTTCTGAACCAATAAGCTGCCTTTTCGAGATCTTGAGCGACACCAAGGCCTTGAGCATACATCATCGCCATATTGGTTTCTGCCCGTGTATCATTCTGTTTAGCCGCTTGTTGATACCAAAGCATCGCTTTATCGTAGTCTCGACGAACGCCAAAGCCGTTCACATACATTGTTCCTAATTGGAATTGAGCGTCTGCATTGCCTTGATCACCCGCCTTGATAAACCATTCGGCAGCGATTTTAGAATCTTGAGAAACGCCATTACCTTTAAAATAGCGTTGACCGAGAAGATATTGTGCGGTTGGATCACCTTTTTGTGCTAATTGCGTAATTTGCTCTATTGTCTGTTGTGAAGGTGCCGATTTTATCGGGGGAGTAGCCAGTAATAATGAACTATAGCAAACAGAGCCCAACAATAGCGCTAACGCAATTTTTTTCATCCTAAACAACCCTCAACAGTGCAAATTACCGACTGCGAAAACAGTGTGATCCATTATTATCGGCAAACTGCTGCTAAGCTATAGCCTAAACACACTGCCGACTCGTTGATAGTTTAATGCCACTTGCATACAGAAAGAATAGGAAAATTGACTTTATTGCAAATTCAGCATCTTTTTTTAAGTTTGTTGTATAAAATGAGATATTTCCTGATCCAAGTAAGGTGTCGGCAACACCTTACTTTCGTTATGGTAAGACACACGCTTACGGTTTAGCATGGCACAATTGATTGGGTAAAAAAGCATCGAGAGAGTTGTCTCGAAATACTGGTATTTCGCTTTCTGCTGGAGGGAGCGCACTAATATGGCTTGATAGCAATAACTCATCGGCTCTCTCTTGTATTCTCCGGTATAACACAATGTCTCGAGGCAGCTCCCCAGTTAACCGAAATACATTCAATGTTTCTTTAATCGGCTCAAGGTCACTATTAATCCCTTGTAGGTCATATTGAAGATAACCTCTCACTTCAATTAACTGCTGCATTTCCTCAATAATTTGACGGTATGAACCATAATAAGAATGACTAATGCGGCTTAATTCATCGTTAACTTTATCGAAAAATTCCTGTGATACTATAAAGCTATTTAGCATTTCAATATCATTATCAAATTGAGTGGCTTGATATAACGCTGGCCCAACATTAATTTTGCTAATTTCATCGAGTATATTTTTATATATTATTTGTTTTTCTAAAATCAATCCAAATAATTCCTTGTTATTTTCCAAATCAGATTTTAGATTATTTAATATACTGAAAATAAATTGAAAATCACCTTCGTTAACCTCATTATCTATTGAGTTAAAACTCATTTTAGCTGATTGATTTAATTGCAATATCCTCTCTTCATACAGCTTTATTGAACGATGGGCGAGACTTATTTTGTCTAGGAGCTTTCCACTCTGACGTCGATATCCATACACATTCCCTCTATTTTCAAGCCTAGATAAACAATATTATTTTAATATTAATAGCATAGCTTAAACTAACTTAATTTAGAGTTAAAATTTATATTTCACATATAAACGCTGTTTTTATTTAATATTTAAATAGCTAAGCAGTAGGTGAATGAATAGATTTGCGATAATAAAATAGAGGTCGTTTTATCGACCTCTATTTTCGGATAACATTTAATTTTTACATTATGCTAAATAGAGCTTTCTTAAATAACGCGCTACCGCATCATCGGCATTAGAGCCAATGACCTCAAGTTGAGGTAATTCATCTTTAAGCATCTGGTGAGCATTTTCCATAATGCAACCTTTCCCTGACAAGGTCAGCATTTCTTTATCGTTCATACCATCACCAAAGGCGATACAGTCATGCACTTGATAACCTTGAAGTGCCGCAACTTGTTGCAGGGCTTCCCCTTTAGAAACCACACCAGCCATGACCTCTAAGCAACTACGTAGTGAAAAAGTCACATTAACACGATCTTGCCAACGTTCACGGATGCGATTTTGTAAATCTACCAACATATCGTGATCTTCACTGGTGTAATAGACTTTACAAACATCTGAAGTATCAAAGTTATGGCGATCAAATAGCGTGTACTGAAATACCGATTCTTTAAAGAACTCTTTCTGTTCGGGGCTTTCACGGTTAATAAACCAGTCATCCCCCCCGTAATAGTTGGTCACCAAATCAGGGTGATCAAACTCCATCAAGCACAACTCATGAGCAATTTCAGGATCAACATTATGCTTAAAGATCAATTCACCTTTTGTATTGTGTACCCGTGCACCATTCGACGTGATCATATAGGCATCAATACCTAAACCATCTCTAATTTGTGCAACATCCACATGGTGACGACCCGTCGCAAACACAAAATGGATATCTTGTGTTTCTACTAATTGTTTCAGTGTTTCCTTGGTGAAAGCGGTTAAATCATGATTAGGAGATAAAAGAGTACCGTCCAAATCAGAAGCAACAACAGGATATTTCATAAATCATTCCTAGCTAATACTGCTCAAAAAAATCACAGATAACATTAAGCGCCATCGCTCTTAATGCATCCACTTCAAACAGGATTTCGTGGTGTGCCCCTTCAATCACGAGGGGTAATTTTTCTTCTCTTCCTGTCTGTGCTTTTTGCCGACTTTGACAAAAAGCCTGTAGCTCTCGATTGCTGACCACTTTATCTTCACTTGCTTCTAACACCAACAGTGGTACATCAATTTCTCCCGCCCGGGCAATTAGCTCATCGCCAATTGCAAAACTTTCTTTTAACCAATGATAGGTAGGGCCACCTAGCCGCAATTCGGGATAATCCGCATAATAGCGGAGATAACGCCGGTAACGTTCCTGACTGTGAGTCAACACATTGATCAAATAAGGCAACGGCTGCCATTTCCCCGTTGAAATCGCATAGTCATTACGCACACTGCGGTGTAGCTCCGCCCGATCAACAATAAAGCTCGCTAACCAGTGTGGGATCGGTAAATTAATCCCAATCATAGGGGCGCAAAACGCCGCTGCATCAAAGGTGACATTATCCCGTAATAAATAGCCGCCGAGGATCGCACTCCCCATTGAGTGGGCTAATGCATAACATTTGAGATAATGCCGACATTGCACTTCAAGTTCAACAAACTTTGCAAAATCATCAATATAGTCAGTAAACTTTTCAACGTGGCCTTTTTGTGGATCATCCAACATACGTCCGGAGCGCCCCTGCCCTCGATGGTCAATAATAAAGACATCGAAACCGAGGTGATAGAAGTCATAGGCAACTTCTGGGTATTTCATATAGCTTTCGCTACGACCAGGGGAGATAACAACGGCTTTATTATTTAGGGAATGGGTAAAACGAACATAGCGAATAGGAACATCATCGACCCCTAGAAATTCGGCTTCTTCTCTGCGCAACCAAAAGTCTAAAAGTGGACCGTTAGCAAATGCAGAAAATTGAGTTTCTCGGTTTAACCAATTTTCTTTCAGCTTTTCTGGGGTCATATGTATATCCTTTCGTCATTCGTAACCTTCAAGATGGTCCCTAATCAATGTCATAAAAGCATCACCAAAGCGTTCAAGCTTTTTCTCCCCCACACCATTAATTAACAACAATTCTGAAGGGGAAGCCGGACAATGCTCAGCCATCTCAATCAGGGTTGCATCATTAAACACAACGAATGGAGGAATATTCTCTTCGTCTGCTATAGATTTACGCAATTTGCGCAACTTAGCAAATAACTTCTTATCATAGTTTCCTCGATAAACTTTGCTTTGCTGATTACGGCTTTTTGCCACCAAAACACGAGGAACAGCAAGTTGCAAAGCGGATTCGCCGCGTAATATCGGCCGAGCCGCTTCCGTTAATTGCAACGCTGAAAAATGCGTAATATTTTGTGTGATCATCCCAAGATGGATCAACTGGCGGATAACGCTGACCCAATGCTCATGGGATTGATCTTTACCGATGCCATATACCGGTAATTTATCATGGCCTAGCTCGCGGATGCGCTGATTGTTTGCCCCGCGCAAGACCTCAACAATATAACCAATACCAAAACGCTGACCAACACGGTAAATACAAGATAGCGCTTTTTGGGCATCCACTAGCCCATCATACTGTTTTGGCGGGTCTAAACAGATATCACAATTGCCACACGGCGCTTGCCTATTTTCACCAAAATAATTGAGCAGCACTAATCGGCGGCAAGTTTGAGCCTCCGCAAATGCAGCTATCGCATTCAACTTATGGCGCTCAATATCCTGCTGCAAGCCAGCGGGTTTCTCTTCAAGACAGCGGCGTAGCCATGCCATATCCGCAGGGTCATAAAATAGTACGGCTTCCGCTTCAACCCCATCGCGACCTGCTCGCCCTGTTTCTTGATAATAGGCCTCGATATTGCGAGGGATATCAAAATGCGCCACAAAGCGCACATTGGACTTGTTGATCCCCATACCAAAAGCCACTGTTGCCACAACAATTTGTAGGTTATCTTTTAAAAAAGCATCTTGTACCCACTCTCGTTGTTGGTTATCTAACCCTGCATGATAAGCTGCAACGCTTAACCCACGTTTTTGCAGACGCTCTGCCGTTTCTTCCACTTTGCTGCGGCTATTGCAATAGACAATACCCGCTTTACCTTTTTGTGCTTTGATAAAGAACCAAAGCTGATCAAGCGGTTTATATTTTTCGACTAAGGTATAGCGGATATTGGGTCTATCAAAACTGCTGATTTGTATCAAAGGGTCATGTAAGGCCAATAAACGTACGATATCGGCTCGTGTCGTTTCATCTGCTGTTGCCGTTAATGCCATGATAGGAACATCAGGGAAGTGCTGCCGTAACTGACCAATGGCGCGATACTCAGGACGAAAATCATGCCCCCATTGCGAAACACAGTGTGCTTCATCCACCGCCAATAAACTGATATTCCAACTACTCAGCTGGCTAAGAAAATAGTCAGTTAATAACCTTTCGGGCGCAACATACAGCAACTTGATGGCGCCTTGGGCGCATAAGGCCATCACGTCTCGCTGCTCTTGAGCGGTTTGAGAGGAGTTTAAACAAGCTGCTTTGATACCATGAAGGCGTAATTGGTCGACCTGATCTTTCATTAGGGAGATCAAAGGCGATACCACCAGCGTTACCCCCTCTTTAACCAGAGCAGGAACTTGATAACATAGCGATTTACCGCCCCCAGTTGGCATAAGCACCAAACAATCGCGGTTATCGAGTATGGCACGAATAACAGCTTCCTGCCCAGGGCGGAAAGACTGATAACCAAAAGTATTATTGAGTATACTTTCAGCCAGTGAAAACTGGGAGATCACTTCAGCTGTAGACACGCGGATCCTCAAATGACAAACTGATAGCTGCTCAATAGAGCAGCATCTAAATAGCGGGTTAGCACTCGGTGTTTTTCAAGGTATCACTTGAAATAGAGTTGCAATATGCTAGCAAATAAGCGCTAATGACTAAAGCATATCATTTAGCATCACACCGATACCAAAACGTGTTTGTCGGTAATCATAATCAATCATCGATTCGCCATAGCCACTAAACAACTGGGTATATAATCGCACATGTTTGGTAATGGGATAGCTCCAACCCAATTCCGCGGCACCATAACCACTGTTCCAGTTGTAACGCCCTGTCGCGGTAATCACACTATCACCTAGAGCATAACCCACTTTTAGTCGATAGTAGCCCATGTATTTGGTGATATCTTTATTATCATCGCTGCCTTCACTCTCATGAATGCGATACCACGGTTTTAAATCAACTTGCCAATTGCCATTTTGTGCCATGGCCCGCGCATAAATGCGGTTCCAGCTGCGAGAGGTTGGCTCTGAGCGACCGTTCGACTCGTGGTTAAAGCCTGTTTCCAGCTCTCGTAATGTCCAACCTCCCCATTGATAATCTGTTGCCCAACCAATAAATAGCTGAGGTTCATAATTGGTTTCGCGAAATGGTGAAGACTCTTTTTTATTACTTAATTGCCACCAAGAACGCTGAGTATATGACGCCGCTAATACGGAGTTTTCCCCCGCAATCCCGCGCCATAAAGGGAAACCTAGACTAATCTGAAACTTTACTTCATCGCGCAATGCATCTTTACCCCAATCATAGCTTTTTATCGCCTCTTTATTCATAGATGAGGTATAGGTATAAATAATGTAATTGGATTCATAAGGGTAAAGTACAAAAGGACTCTCGTAATTTTGTAATAACCCAGAAATAATGCTGCCTCTAATTGGCGTTTTCTCTGTTGTATCTACGGAAGTTAATGTATCTGTATTTTCTGCGGCGAATAATGATACAGACCAAAAACAGAGCACAGTACCAACTAATTTGTGAAAAACGCGCATTCTGTTATTCCTATTCTGAAAAAATCCCAAAAAAGTTTATCTCATTTTACACACAAAATCTGACAACTGCTGAAAGATTATTCGTTCATTTCATAGAGACATATTTTATACATAGTGATAACTTATTATTCACATATTTTTTAAAGGATGAATAAGATGAATGACCGTACTTATACATTAGAAGAAGCAAGTAAGCTCATGAGTGATGCGTTTATCTATAAAATGCCTTTTAATCAGCTTTTGGGAATACAATTGGCTCAGATAAATGATGATTTTGTCCAACTAACAATTAAGAATCGTCCAGAATTGATTGGTAATTTTACACAAAACATTCTTCACGGTGGTGTCATTGCATCAATATTAGATGTCGCTGGTGGCATGGTATGTATTAACCGTATTCTCCAACGGATCACACCATTAGTGCATCAAGATATTGTCGATAAAATGTCAAAAATGGGCACCATTGATCTACGAGTTGATTATTTACGTCCTGGTCGAGGTGAAGTGTTTACTGCAAGCGCCAGTTTATTACGCGATGGCAATAAAATTGCAGTGACGCGTTGCGAACTACATAACGAACGTAATCAGCATATCGCAACAGCCACGGCCACTTATCTCATTGGATGAAACGAGAAAGTAAAAAATTAGTTACTTACTCAACTAATAACTTGTAAAAAAACTCGAGCAATGTCACATTAATAAGGTCATAAATCGAGCCGATATTTTCTAAGGCTCGATATCTCAATCGACTTACTTTTAGCCGTTTATTCAAATTCAGAGCCAATAATGAGCCAACAAAATACCATCAAAGGCGTGTTATGTGCCTTGGGCGCTTATTTAATTTGGGGCGTCGCACCTATTTATTTTAAAACCATCCAAGAGGTGCCGGCAGAAGAGATACTGACTCATCGTATTATCTGGTCATTTTTCTTTATGTTGGTTTTATTAACTGCAACAAAACACTGGAGCTATATGCGCCAAGTGTTAAAGCAGCCTAAAAAAATCCTTATATTAGGCGTCACCGCGGTGACTATCGCTTCCAACTGGCTAATTTATATTTGGGCCGTTAACCATGGATATATGTTGCAAGCTAGCCTAGGCTACTTTATTAACCCTCTGGTGAACGTTTTATTTGGAATGCTATTTCTGCAAGAGCGCTTTCGACGCATGCAGTGGGTCGCGGTTATTTTAGCCTTAACGGGTGTTCTTATTCAGTTATGGCAATTTGGCTCCGTTCCGGTTATCGGACTTAGCCTCGCCGTGACTTTTGCAACCTACGGTTTATTACGGAAAAAACTTGGAGTTGATGCCCAAACGGGAATGACATTTGAAACCCTGTGGTTACTCCCAGTGGGCGTTATTTTCTTGCTGTTCTTTGCCGATAGCCCAACCAGCAACATGGCAATGAATGATTGGCACTTAAATGTGTTATTAATCCTTGCTGGTGTTATCACAACCGTGCCATTGTTGCTATTTACTGAAGCAGCTAACCACCTTCGCTTGTCGACACTGGGCTTTTTCCAATATTTAGGGCCAACTATTATGTTTTTACTCGCGGTATTTATCTACGGCGAAAAAATGACATCAGAGCTACTCGTGACATTTGGCTTTATTTGGGTCGCATTAATTTTATTTACCTTGGATGCACTTTACACACAACAAAGGTTAAGAAAGTAATTCCTGCAAATTGCCTATATAAAGGCAAAGTCCAAAACACTGACCTTTATTTATTTATGAATAAAAGGTCAGTGTTTCATTTTATGGAACTGAATGAGTTAATTTATTTTAAGCATAATAGACAATATGCTAATTCATCGCGTTTATCTAAATGTTAACTCAACCTAAATATATTAAAAAAAGCCCATTTATTATTAAAATAAGCCATAACTCTCGACAATATAAAACACTCACCTTTCAGTAGAACCCACTTTTACGCACAAAAGAAAAACCCATAAAATCAAAGTGTTGAATGATAATCCAATAGGGTTGCGTTACGCTTAAAACAGGCTATTATTAAATTTATCTAAAATTAAATTCCGGTTTATCTCTAAATTAAAACCAACTCTTTGAAAAAAAGTCATTTTTTATTTTTTAATAATTAATCATTGCGTTAAAGGAACATCGACTCTATATTGTACGCCGCTTGTATTCACCCCAGCGGATGGTGATGGTCCGATTCATCACTGACGTTTCATTAAAGTGCGCACGATGACATGTAATTTATTTATGTCCTGGTGCGAGGTTTTCTGAAATTGAATACAGGTCCGCTCTAAAAAAATTTTTTAAATACAATAGTGTAGTCAGTTTATATGGCTGCATTTTAGGTTCACTCCGCCTGTGTATTCAGAAAGAGTTGATAGTTGTTAAGGGCTTTTGGGAAGGGCTTAAAAATGCAACAGAATACCGTTCAAATGAAACGTGTACTGACCACGCCTGCGCTCATTTTCTTTGGGCTGGCTTATATGGTGCCACTCGGGATTTTCACTACCTATGGACAAGTGACAGTATTAAGTGAAGGCCATTTGCCTATCGCTTATCTTGTGACATTGGCTGCCGTTCTCTTTACTGCCATGAGCTATTGCCGTATGACGAGTGCGCTACCTCTTTCGGGTTCCGCATACTCTTATGTGCAAAAAACATTTGGCGGAACATTGGGTTTCCTAGTCGGTTGGGCGCAATTACTCGATTATTTATTTTTGCCGATTATTAACTATATTGCGATTGGGATCTTCGTGCATGAAGCTTTCCCTAATATTCCAATGCCAGTCATTATCTGCACCACGATTGCCGTTGTCAGCATCATGAATATTTTAGGGATCAAACT
Source organism: Providencia sp. PROV122 (assembly GCF_028482365.1). Classification (NCBI taxonomy): domain Bacteria; kingdom Pseudomonadati; phylum Pseudomonadota; class Gammaproteobacteria; order Enterobacterales; family Morganellaceae; genus Providencia; species Providencia sp. PROV122. Next base: position 150,433 of record NZ_JAMPQI010000010.1, read on the forward strand.
CGTCTCTTCAATGAATATGCTGATTATTAGCATGCAAATTGTCTTTATCGCCGTATTCTTGTTCTTGAGCTTTAAGACTAATTTTGTGCTAGATACAGACGCACTACTCGCACCGATTACGCTAACGGCAGATCAAATGCCTGGATTATTCGCGGGTGCTGCCGTGCTATGTTTGGCCTTCTTAGGTTTCGATGCCATTTCAACCATGGCAGAAGAAACAAAAGATGCGCGTAGCACATTACCAAAAGCGATTATTTATACCGTTTTTATTGCGGGTGCGCTGTTTATCATCATCTCTTACAGCGCCCATTTGAGTTATCCATTATGGCAAGACTTTATTCCAAATACCGATATTGCTAGCCTCGCGGTCATGGAAAAAGTCGGCGGCGCAATGATGGCATCTAGCTTTATTACCGCTTATGTCATTGGTGTCTTTGCCTCAGCCATGACATCACAAGCCAGCATTGTGCGTATTTTCTATGCGATGGGGCGTGATGGCGTCTTGCCACGCTCAGTTTTTGCGTACCTGCATCCCAAACTGAATACCCCTGTGTATTCAATCATTTTTGTTGCCATCGCATCACTGCTTTCGCTGGTGCTTTCGCTCAGCATGGTAGCTTCAATGATTAGCTTCGGTGCACTGATTGCATTTACCTTTGTGAACTTGTCCGTGATTAAACACTTCTATATCGATCGCAAAGAAGCGCTTGATGGTAAAAAATTTATCACTTGCCTGATTATGCCGTCGATTGGTGTCATACTCACCCTATGGTTATGGACAAGCCTAGATAAAGAGGCCTTTACTGTGGGCCTGTGCTGGCTAGCGGCTGGTGCATTTTATCTCACATTGCTCACACATGGTTTCAGACGTCGTCCACCCGCAATTTCGGACGATGAGACCAATATGATCATCAATTAGTACCTATACTTTAGTACACGTATGATAATAATGGGGATGCATAATTTCCCCATTATTTTTGTTCCTGCCCATACCGATAGGGCCCTGATAAAGACTGGTTAGAAATGAATAATAAAGTTGCAGATGTCATTTATTTCAACGGTTATATCTACACCGCAGACAAGCAAAACAGTGTTGTAGATGCCATTGCCGTACAAGATGGCTACATTATCGCAAGTGGTACTTCAGAGGAATTACACCAATACGTTGGGCCGGAAACTGAGAGTATCGATTTAGAAGGCAAAATGATGATGCCCGGCATCATCGATGGCCATATGCACCCATTTTGGGGTGGGATCCAGCTATTTGGCTGCCACCTCAACTACGAGTCGCTAACGATTGAGCAGATACTACAACGTGTCCAAGATCATTTAGATAAAGACCCGCGTACCGGGGAAAATGATTGGCTAAAAGTCACAGCTTGGCTACGCCAAGGTATGCTACCGGCAGGTATTGATATGTACCGCGAGGACATGGACAAACTGAAAACCAATCGCCCTGTGGTGCTGTTTTCCAATGACTGCCATACACTGCTAGCAAATAGCCGTGCTTTAGCATTGTTTGGTATTACCAAAGACACCCCTGAGCCACCCGATGGTAAAATTGGTAAACATGCTAACGGCGAACTAAATGGGATTTTAGAAGATGCACCGGCGATGCGTGCAGCAGACAGCATCCCATCAATTCGCGATGACCAAGCCATTGAAGTTGCTGAACTGGTACAAAAAGTGTTAAACCAGCAAGGTGTAACCACCGTAATGGATGCCCGTGTTTCTGAGCAGCAATTAGAAGCCTTTGCTGAACTACAACGTCGCGAAGAGCTGACCGTTCGCTTTCAAGCTGCCCGCGAGATCACGCCAGATGAAACTCCGGATGTCGCCTCAGTTGCAGCCGCTGTCGATAAAGCTGTCGCTTTCGCTAAAAAATGGCACCAAGCTGATTGGACGCCAGCGCCGGGGATCGGCCTGCGAAATATCAAAATGTTTGTCGATGGTGTGATGCAGTTCCCAACAATGACGGCTTCACTGTTACAGCCTTATCGCATCAATATCGGCACCGATGAAGCTCCAAACTGGGTTGAAACAGATAACTATGGCGATTTGTATTTTACTGCTGAAATTCTTGATGAATTGATGGAAAAGATTGCGGCGGCAGGTTATGACCCACATCTACATACAGTCGGTGAAGGTGCCGTTTCTATTGTGCTTGATGCCATCGAAAAAATGCGTGCAGCCCATCCAGAAAAAGATATTCGCCCAGGCCTTGCTCACAATGAATTGGTTCATCCAAAAGATTATGAGCGATTTGCACGCCTCAAAACGATCGCTTGTCTTTCATTCCAGTGGGCTGCGCCAACCCCTGAATTAGCCGCTTTTGAGCGTAACATGCTCGGTGAAGAGCGTTTTGAACAATTAGAGCCTATCGCGAAGTTTATCGATGCGGGTGCTGTGGTCGCCTTTGGTAGTGACTGGCCGATTGATGATTTTGACGAATGGTATGATTTAAAAGTCGCAGCCACTCGCCGTGGACGTGATATCAATGGTAAACCAGCCCCTCGCTTGGATAATGACCGTGATATGACGGTCATTGAAGTCCTTCGTTCAGCCACGATTGACTCTGCCTATGCTCAACACAGAGAAGATGTGATTGGATCGCTTGAAGTGGGTAAATTTGCAGACATGATCGTGCTCGATCGTAACGTATTTCAGATCCCAGCCGATGATATTGAAAATGTGAAGGTATTACGTACGATTATTGGCGGTAAGACCGTCCATATCGCGCAGTAACTTGATATCTAAGCTCAATAATTAAACGGCTTACCGTCTTTCTGTAAGCCGTTCTACAAAGCGTAAACAATTCTTAATCAGCAACACTCTTGTGAAAACCGCTTGCAATCCCCCATCCCTGTCGTTATTATCCGCTCGTTTTTTACCATCTCACACACTGCAAGGAGGAACATCATGACAACAATTCATCACACTCTTTGCGGGCGTACTCAGAAATAGTCTCTCTATCTCTCCAGTTCTTGCCTGCTAAATCACCTTATTTTTTCCTTAAAAATGAGTTAATGACTTATGGGCAATATTATTCATTCTGTCAGCGAACACGTCAGTTATATCGCGACAGAAAATACTTGGATTGAAAGTAAAGCAATCCAACAGTTACAAACAACCGCAGCGCTCCCTAATATGGTTTCCGTGGTAGGCATGCCAGATCTACATCCTGGTCGTGGTTACCCAATTGGTGCGGCATTTTTCTCAACACAACGTTTCTATCCTGCATTGGTCGGTAATGATATTGGCTGTGGAATGAGTTTATTTCAGACCGATATCAAGACCACGAAGTTAAACTTGGATAAGTTTGAAAAACAGTTATCCACAATGCCGGATAGCGCCCCCTTAGAATGGCTCGATGAGCATGTTCCTCATGAAATGAAATCCCATCATTTTATGTCCTCACTCGGCTCGATTGGCGGCGGTAATCACTTTGCTGAATTTCAAATCATCGACAAAATATTTAACGATGAGTCGATTGCACAAAGCGGTTTAAATAAAAAGTGTGCATTACTGCTTGTGCACAGTGGATCCCGAGGATTAGGGCAATCCATATTACGTCAACATGTTGAAAATCATAGCCATAATGGCCTTGAAGAGCATTCAAATGACGCGAAAGCCTATTTAGAAGCTCACCAACATGCATTATCTTTTGCCGAACTAAACCGCCAATTAATTGGCTTACGCATGTTGCAGCAGGTCAAGGCAAAGGGGGAAATGGCCCTTGATGTTAATCATAACTTGGTTGAACCTTGCACGATTAACGGCATACAAGGTTGGCTCCATCGCAAGGGAGCAACCCCTTCTGACAAAGGCATGGTCATTATTCCTGGGTCACGTGGCGATTTCAGTTACTTAGTTCTGCCTCATGCAAGTGAGGTGAGCTTAAATTCACTCGCTCACGGTGCTGGCCGCAAATGGATGCGTACTGAGTGTAAGGGGCGGTTGTCTCACCGCTATACTCCATTACAGCTATCGCGTACTGCATTAGGTAGCCGAGTCATCTGTGCTAATAAACAATTGATCTATGAGGAAGCTCCACAATCCTATAAGTCGATTGAAACCGTGATTGAAAGTATGGTGGGAGCAGGGTTAATTGAGGTTATCGCACGTTTACGCCCCTTACTCACCTACAAAACCAGTGGGGAGTGTGCATAATGTTATTACAATTTTCTTCTGCACAAGGCCCCGAGGAGTGCTGTATCGCTGTTGAAAAAGCACTGGCTTGCTTTTTTATTGAGGCTAAAAAACGTGAAGTCATGGTCAATACGCTCGAAACGGTTGCATCAAAACATGGCTTAAAATCTGCTTTGGTCGCTTTAGAAGGGCATGGTGCTGAGGAGCTAGCTCAGTTATGGTCTGGGACAATACAGTGGCAGTGTCAAAGCCCCTTAAGGCCAAAACATAAACGGAAAAATTGGTTTATTAATGTGATCCGCTTTTCGCCGATTCAAACCATTGAAGAGAGTGATATCGAGTTTGAATTTATAAAAGCTCAAGGTCCTGGCGGGCAGCATGTTAATAAAACCTGCTCCGCGGTAAGAGCAAAACATCTTGCAACAGGGATCAGTGTCAAAGTGCAATCTGAGCGTAGTCAGCATGCCAATAAAAAATTAGCTAAGCAGCTTATTTATTGGCGCTTAAATGAATACCAAGATCAGCAAGCATCGGCATTAAATAAACAACGACATAATGCGCATTATCAAATAGAAAGAGGAAATGCGAACATTATCTTTTCTGGACAAGCATTTAAACGAATTAATTAATTCATTTACAGCCCACCTCCGTAAGGAGGTGGCATTCATTGGATAGATAAAGCTTAAAGTATTTTTTCCGTCAAAAACCATCCGGCAATACTTTCACGCTTTTGTTGGGTAGGTAACACTTCATGAGGGAACTCTTCAGACATAAATACAATCATCCGACCGGCTAAAGGGTCAAGCTGAAATAGCTTATTATCCTGCTGATCATACACGACCAATTCACCCCCATCCCCAGATTTCCATGCTTCGTTCATATAAAGCACAGTCGTCACCTTACGCCGCCCTTGCCCTTGGAAATTATCCACATGCTTTTTATAAAATGCCCCATTAGGATAACGGCAAAAATGGGTTTCAAAATCACGCAATCCCATATAGCACGAGCGATTTAGCGCTTGGCGGATTTCATCCATCTTCGCCATATAACTGGCGATAGGCTCGCCCATTTCAGACTCTAGCCAAATTGTCTGATCACCGCGAATGGCTTTATTGCCATGCAGTGACTCACCGTTACCTATGCGCGCATCATGCAGATTATCAGGAATACAGCCCTTAATAGCCTCTATTTCTGACAGGTTCAAAAAATCATCCCACACATACCAACCCTGTGTAGAAAGAGAATCAATTAGATTATTCAATGACATGATAAATATTAGAAAGGTTATTCGGTATGATTTTATACTTCACTGTGTGGAAAATTTAAAATTAAAAACTTAAATCTTAAAGATTAAACTCTCGAATCAAAGTAACCTACCACAAGATAACGATTTTAAATTAGTGAACCATTTGAAAAACAACGATATTACAAACAAACCCCAAGAGTGCTCACCACTAGGATGAGCACGCCCTAATGAAACCAATGACAATTAATCTATTTTACGCCCTAGTCGAACGCTAAGGCCTCAACCATCAACACGTTCCATGCCCACAAAATGCGGTTTTCCCCATACAAAATTTTAGTGCGGCTGATGCACCCTCTCTATTGTCCTTCGTCGCATACGTAAAACAACTCACAGCTTCTGGGGCTTTTTCAAAACTTGAGATTTGCTCACTCAATAGTTGAGAGGACGATGAAATAAGTTTTGACTCCACCATTTTCTGGTCATCGCGATAGGCGGTAAGCAGTGCAATACGGGAAGATAAATATTGTTCGCTAATATTTGCTAACTGCTCTTGCTGAGCTTTTAATAACGAGTACACCGAATTCACTTCTCGATGAAACTTCTTAATATAAGCCTTAGTTGCATTATCCATAAAATCATGGATGGCAACGTTAGTCTCTTTGAGTTCATTTAATTTATTCGAAATATAATTATTATTTTTTAACTCATTTAAACTATCAATATAGTTTTGTAGCTCGGCAGAACCCATTGTTAAATACGCATTGTCATCACGGCTTATATTAAGCGTATTTATAACGTTACTGTAGTGATTATTGAGTATTTCGATATTATTTTTCTGTGTCTGAATCGCAATTTTCGTTGCATTACCTACAGAGAGAAGTAACTCTTTATTTAAACCCGTCTGTTTTGATGCGCCTCTCGTAGACCATGCTGTTAATTTACGCGATAGCGCTTCTATTTTGTTAATTTTTGAATTCACCCCCTTAAAAGCATGTTTAATATCTGAAAGCGCCTTATCACACAATTTGGTTTGCCTTCTATAAGCATCAAGGTAATCCAACGTCGTCACCTTTAGTGCAACCTGTACGCTCTCTAAGAACGGGCTATTTACTGGCGTCTTCTCTAATGATGATGGACTGTTGCTGCTTAACGAGGAAACGCGTTTATCCAATTCAGTGAATCTATCCATTGTTTGCCCGATTGCATGACGTGCCGTAAAGCGCAATTCACTCATTACCGACTCAGGAAACTCGAGATCAAATTTGATCACGCCATGACTAAAGGCCCCAGGGAAAGGCTGTTTACCCCGTTCAAAAGCACGTAGTGATGAGCGGTGATTGGATAACTGTTTTAATATTATTTTATTGGCTTTTTCAATATGATAAATAGCGCTATTAATCCATTGTATTAGTTGTTGGTTTCTTTTATATTGCGCTACATATGGGCTCGTAGTTAGGTGATTTATTTCTGTTTTTAATACTCTTAACACAGATTGATTATCACCGATAAATTGATCATAATCCTTTTTTATTGCATTAAACTTATTTTTATAATTAGTTATATCATCTCTATTTACAAAATCCATTTTATTTTCCCTTAGTTTTAAATAAACGTGCTAACTGATAGCAATGCGGAGCGTTAAAAATATATAACTGAGAGGAGAACAAAACAAATTTTAATTTTATATACGTTAATTAAAACCACATAAAGCTATTAATTAATTCGTTTATAATAAAAGCGAAAACTATAAAAATGCCAATTCTAATAGCGAAATTAGAATTGGCATTTATCAATAAACTATAAATTTTCTAACCGAGCATACGATGCAACCAGCCATTTGATCCCTTGCCCTTGAAAAGCAATTTGCAGTCGACAATGCTCACCACTGCCTTCCAAGTTAATAATTGTGCCTTCACCAAATTTCGGATGGCGAACACGTTGCCCCAACGCATACCCTGAATCATTTCGAGTAACGGGTGTGCCAAGGCGTTGGTGATTAACAGGGCGTGATACGGTTGCACGTAAACGCACTTCTTCAACACATTCCGTCGGTAATTCCGCAATAAAACGTGACGGGCGGTGATAGACCTCTTTCCCATATAAACGGCGGCTTTCTGCATAAGTTATCGTCAACTTTTGCATAGCTCGAGTGATCCCCACATAAGCCAAACGCCGCTCTTCTTCCAAACGCCCACTTTCATCCATCGACATTTGGCTTGGGAACATTCCTTCTTCCATGCCCACGATAAATACATTCGGGAATTCCAAACCTTTAGCCGAGTGAAGCGTCATCAGTTGGACTGCATCTTGATGAATATCCGCTTGCCCATCTCCCGATTCGAGCGCTGCGTGAGATAAGAAAGCCTGCAATGGCATCAGATCCTGATCTTCATCTTGATAGCTAAAGTCGCGCGTTGCGTTGACTAACTCTTCCAAGTTTTCGATACGCGCTTGTGCTTTTTCCCCTTTTTCTTGCTCATACATTGCACGTAAGCCAGAGTCATTGATCACTCTATCCGTTTGTACATGCAGTGGCATCTCTTGCGTTTCTTTCGCAAGTGCATCCACTAATTCTAAGAAACGTTCAATCGCTGCCGCCGCTCGCCCACCGAGGACTTGCTCACGCAATAAATATTCACAACTTTCCCAGAGTGTCAGTTGTTGATCACGCGCGGTTTGCCGTACCGTATCCAGCGTCCGCTCACCAATGCCCCGCGTCGGTGTATTCACGACTCGTTCAAACGACGCATCATCATTGCGGTTAGCAATAAGCCTTAAATAAGAGAGGGCATCTTTGATTTCTTGGCGTTCGAAGAAACGCTGACCACCATATATACGATATGGCATCGCGCTTTGAATAAGGGCTTCTTCCAGTACACGCGACTGAGCATTACTACGGTATTGCATGGCACAATCTTGCAAAGCTCCCCCATTTTCTTGCCACTGTTTAATACGACTGACAATATAACGTGCTTCATCTAATTCATTGAAAGCACAATAGAGAGAGATTGGCTCGCCATCACCGCCTTCCGTCCATAAATTTTTCCCTAATCGATCACTATTATGTGCGATCAATGCGTTAGCGGCTTTCAGAATATTATTCGTCGAACGATAATTTTGCTCAAGACGGATAGTTTCGGCACCGGGAAAATCATTCAAAAAACGCTGAATATTCTCCACTTGTGCACCACGCCAGCCATAAATGGACTGATCATCATCGCCGACGATCATCACTTTACCCGTGTCACCCGCTAACACTCGGATCCACGCATATTGGATACTGTTAGTATCTTGGAATTCGTCGACTAAAATATTGGTGAAGCGTTCGCGATAATGTTGTAGCACATGAGGTTTGTTCAGCCACAGTTCATGGGCGCGTAACAGGAGCTCAGCAAAATCCACTAGCCCCGCACGATCACAAGCTTCTTGATAGGCTTGATATACTTTCAGCCAAGTGCTTTCAACCGGATTACCATAGCACTCAATATGTTGAGGCCGTAGCCCCTCATCTTTTTTGCCGTTGATATACCACATGCCCTGACGGGGTGGCCACTGCTTTTCATCAAGGTTCATCGCTTTTAGCAAACGGCGAATTAACCGATACTGGTCATCACTATCTAAAATTTGAAAATCTTGTGGTAGGCCAGCATCCAGATAATGTTGGCGTAGAAGGCGATGTGCTAAACCATGGAACGTTCCTATCCACATGCCACCTTCACTTGAGCCAATCAATTGATTAATACGGTGGCGCATTTCTGCCGCCGCTTTGTTGGTAAAGGTCACCGCCATAATCGAAAATGGCGATGCATGCTCAACCGCCATTAACCAAGCAATCCGATGTACTAACACACGCGTTTTACCACTACCCGCTCCCGCAAGTACTAATAAGTTAGTGCGTGGTGCAGCAACCGCTTCACGCTGTTTGTCGTTAAGGCCTTCGAGCAGATAAGAAACGTCCATAATTACCATCAAAGCAGAACAGTGGCGATGACCACTGTATTTTTATACAGAAAAATGATTATACCAGTGACAATAGAGAAGCCAACTGAGAAATTTCAACATGCGGCAATAAGCGGACATCTTTTTCTTCCATCAGCGTCTTATTGTCGACATTGATCCAACAAGCTTGCATACCACTGCGGATCGCACCTTCGACATCAGTCAGCAAATTATCGCCAACATGCAAAATGGCATGAGGCTCCAGTGCTAACTTTTGAGCGGCTAACCGATACATATCACAATAGGGTTTCGAGCGCCCATCCGGGCCAGCTTTTAATACAAACTGAAAATATTGCCCTAATCCACACGCATCAGGCTCTGCATTACCGTTAGTAATTGCTACCAATGGCAATTTTTTGGCTAACTGAGTGAGTGTTTGGTGAGTGGATTCAGGAACATCGATTTGATTACGCCAATAAGTAAAATGAGCCATGAGGTCATCCGCCCCTTTTTGCGCGTCTTCACGGCTGTACCCATAGTGGCAAAACATCATTTTCGATGATAACCAACGCCAACGCGTGATGTCATGGCAAATATCAGGCTCTTGCTTCGCCACAATATTGCGAAAAGTGTATAAGTCATCATGGGTAAAATGATTAAACTGCGCATCATATTCACGGACAAAACGTAACACTTCTTCTTCCGTTTTATCAATGACCGGATGGTTGTCATACAATGTATCATCTAAGTCAAACGTAATGGCCTGAATAGGTGATAACGGACGGTAAAAATGCATTAAGGTTTCTCCCTTTTTGCTCTGGGATGAGCCACATCATAAACATTAGCCAGATGCTGGAAATCTAGGTGTGTGTAGATTTGTGTCGTCGATAAATTTGCATGACCGAGCAACTCTTGCACACCGCGTAAATTACCACTTGATTCAAGGATATGTGTTGCAAATGAGTGACGCAATTTATGAGGGTTAATGTGGCTATTAACCCCTTGTTTGATCCCCCATTGCTCAAAGCGTTTTTGAACATTACGGTTAGATATGCGTTTACCACTCTTTGTGGAGATAAAAACGGCACCATCTTCCGGCTCGTACAGCTCTCGCATTTCTAACCAACGCTTTAACCAGCTCACTGCGGTTTTGCCTAATGGGATCTTACGCTCTTTACTCCCTTTCCCCATCACTCTGACCTCACCCATCGCGAGGTCTAAATGACGAACATCTAACCCAACCAATTCAGATAAACGTAACCCCGCACCATACATCACTTCTAACATTGTCCTATCACGGACCACCAGCGGGTCGCCGCTTTCCATGCTCAGCAACTTTGAAACTTCATCCACATCCATATTTTTGGGTAAACGTTTTTTGGCCTTTGGTGCATGGACGGCAGTCACTGGATTTGCAGAAAGCTTATCTTGTTGCACCATCCAATCACAGAAACTCCGCAATGCCGATAAACGTAATGCCATACTGGCAGCTTGTAAGCCTTTACGACGACTTTTTGCTGCCACGTTGCGCGCTTTCGTGGCATCTAATTGCCGCCATTCGCTGACGTTCATTTCATTCAGCATCTCTACGACCACCGTGAGTTGACGGCGATAATTGGTGATAGTGACAGGGCTGAGCCTACGCTCAATTTGTAAATAACGTAAAAATGCTTCGACTTGGATCATCAGCCCTTGTGGCTGGGGGGTTATAGGCGCTCTATCCATCGGCAAAGTAACCTCGGTAGAATTTGAGCCACTTTCTCTAACATAACCGTTCCCATACCCTGTTGATAGTGATCTCGGTCGCGACTCGTAAATATCACCATGCCAGACTCCCCATGATGACCAAATAGTGAGATAGCCACTGACGCCACATTCATGGCATCAGGCAGTAAAAGTTGTATTTCAGGGCCGTTTAAATGGCCTAAATAGTGGGTCTTATCACCGAAACGCTGAATACGAATCGACTCAAATGCACGTCGAGACACGACAAGTGCTTGGGCATCAAGCGGAGCAGATAGCCGCCAGCAATCACTAAATAGACGCACAGACGCCCCGGATAGACCTAATTTTTTCGCCCAACGATTCAAGCTGTTTAACATGTCACTCAGGCTCTGCGCCATTGACATCTCAATCACTAAATACAGCAATTCATCAAATAGTTGACCGTTTTCATGAGCCTGTTCAACCATGAAACAGATATCTTGTTCGAGTTGTTTGATTTTCAAACGTTGACGGTTCATGACGGCTTCAGGGAGCGAAATGGCTCCCTGAATAGCATGTGGGATTGTAAGCTGTTCAATAAGCGAGGCATTACGGATAAAGAAATCTGGCTGTTCCTGTAAGTAACGCACCACTTGGCTATCATCAATTTGATAAGGGCTGTCTAGTGCTACTTCCGGTTTATCCATTATAACCTCTTGATAATTGAATAAAGCTTAGAGCTGGATCACACCATCATAAACATGACTGGCAGGGCCTGTCATATATAACGGAGTGCCTGGACCATTCCAACTTATGTCGAGTGAGCCACCCGGTAAATCAACTTTTACCTGATTAGCCAGTAACCCTTGCTGAATGCCAATCGCGACCGCCGCACATGCACCACTGCCACAGGCTTGTGTTTCGCCGGCACCACGTTCAAACACCCGCAAACGGATATGGTGAGCACTGACGATTTCCATAAAACCAACATTGGTTCGCTCAGGGAAACGTTCATGGCTCTCCAATACAGGGCCTAAAATTTCCACTTCCGCCGTTTTGACGCTTTCAACTTGGATCACACAATGGGGATTGCCCATTGAAACAACACCACATAACACTGTACGTTCTAAAGCGCGAATAATATAGGTCTTTTCCGCTTTGATGGCGCGAAACGGTACTTTCTGAGGCTCAAACTCCGGCTCTCCCATGTTCACGCAAACATCGTCATTTTCATTGATTGTCAATACCATACGTCCAGATTGGGTACTGACCTTAATCTTTTGTTTATTTGTTAGCCCTTTCAAACGCACAAAACGAGCAAAACAGCGGGCGCCATTCCCACATTGTGCGACTTCACTGCCATCTGCATTAAAAATGCGGTAATGGAAGTCTAAATCAGGATCATAAGGCGCCTCAACTAACAGTAATTGGTCAAAACCAACCCCAGTATGTCTATCAGCAAGACGGCTAATCAACTCAGGAGAAAAGTAAACATTCTGAGTGACACCATCAACAACCATGAAGTCATTACCTAAGCCATGCATTTTAGAAAATTGCATATTCCGCTCCATCGCAGCAGCTTATTGTTGGTTTGAGGTCGACACTCGCGAATCTGCCGCTGTGCTATTTTGTGTTTCATCAGATGATTGTGATGATGTCGCCTTATCTTCTGGTGGGAAATAAAGAGGGCCTTTTAAGCCACAACCAGAAAGAGTGAACAAAATAATAAGCGCAGAGAGTCCAACTAAACTTTTTTTCATTATATTTCGCCTGTAAAACTAACTTGTGACGTCTGAATAAGGTAACAGATTAACAGGGCTGCCTTTGCAAATCACTATTGTTCATCAATTGAGTCGTGATTTTGTTCCCCATCCACAATAGCATAATGCTTAAAAGGGGAGCCACCAACAAATGTTTTTAACTGCCATCATGGAAAATCAGAGGGTACCGGTACATTTCTACCGTCAATTGACCCCCATTGATGTTCACACCTATAATTTCCACTAGCGAATGATTTAAACAAATAGGGAACTAACCGTGAATGATAGTGAATTTCACCAACTTGCCGACCAAATGATGGCTTCAATCGAAGAGCATTTGGATAATTATGACGGCGATGCGGATATCGATTGTGAAACGAATGGTGGCGTAATGACGCTCAGTTTTGAAGATGGCAGCAAAATCATCATCAACCGACAAGAACCTTTCCACCAAATTTGGCTCGCCACGAAACAGGGGGGCTATCACTACGATTATAAAGATAACGACTGGGTATGCGACCGTTCAGGCCAACGTTTTACAGATATGCTTGCACAGGCGATTGCTACACAAAGTGGTGAACCTTTCGCATTTTAAAGGCTCATTAATAGTAGTGTGCGCGATGATGAGGTGATGACTCAAAATGCTCTGAGTGTGTCATCTCATCTTTTTCGATATCGAAGGGCCAAGAGCCTCCCGAAAAGGGGATAACTTGGCTTTTGCCTTGATGGTTTACGATTTGATAAAACTGTGGCAGGTTAAAATTAATAAAGCTTGCACCGTATGTGAAGCGATCATGAGATGAGGAGTAGAAGCGGCTCACATCACGCACCAACTCTTCTTTAGAGCCTTCACAATGTGAGTAGATCTCAACACGGTTGACTTCATCCAACACATAAATATTAAACCCTGTGTTATCCGCTGTATTCTCAAAGAAAAACTGTACGATCCCTTCACTTGCATAACCATCGACAACCGCTGGTAAATAGTTGTTCTCTTTCGCATTGAGTTTTACTGGCCAACCATGGAGTTTGTTATGCGAAATAGCACCATAAAACTCCACCGCATTTTCGAGCTTCTGAACAGAGACGTTTAAGCGTTCAAAGAACAAGCCCCATGTCTGTCCGGCAATGCGCAGGGCTTTGAAACGCCCCGGATCATTACGGTTACTTGATAAACGCAAATCAATACACTCTGACACCAATTGCTGCACACGCGTTCTGACTAGCCCACGCAAATGCTCACTGTAGCAGAACACCTCTACAGCGTCTGGTGGCGCGGCATCTTGGTGCATCTTACCTAAAATGGTTTTAAGTGCTTCTAACATGCACTGCTCGCCACTAAAGTGAAGCGTTCTCACCTCATTCCATGAGTTACGATACAGCAAATCAATACTGCCGATAAGACAACGCTGCTCTTGACCAAAGCTAAAGACATCTAATTTTCTAAAATCAAAATGCACAACTTGATTCGAATAAACTTGGGTGGGGTCTTGCTCTAAATTGACAATGATAGCCAAATGGCGAATCTCACAGGGGCTATATAATGCTTTGGGCGTCGGTGCTGGTAGGCGTATCGGGAAGTGCCCTGATACGTCATGCATCAATTCCAATAATTTCTTCTCATCACACTGAGATTGCCCATGATGCATATACACCTGAGTATTTTCGGTCAATAACCCATTAAAATAAGCCCATGCGACGAGTTTATTTAAATAACGGTTATATTCGAGCGGCTGATGACCAATAATGGTTTCAATATACGGAGCTTGGTTATATAAGTACCAACCACTACGATTCGCACGACCCGGCGGAACATAAATAAATGTGAGGTGTTGCTCACTAAGATCCGGTGATATTTGTGGGTTCACTAACGTCACTTTACCCGGTAGCGCTTCAAACGCTGCGTATAACTTACGCGTCAATACGCCAATATCTTGTGGGCTAGCACTGACGCTTAAATTATTACGACGCGCAAAACGGATTAAATTACGATAGCTTTGCATCATCGTATCGAGCAATTCATTGTGTGCTTCACGAACTCGTTCAATTTTCCATTGACTACGCGAATCTAACATCGCTAAGCGTTCAGCACCCCATCCCCATGATTCAACTAACTGAGATAGCACATCGCGTCGCCAGCCAGAGCATTCATTTTCTGTATCTTTAGATAATTTTTCACAGACTTTGAGGTAGAAACAGCGGCGGATTAAATCAAGACGGGTGGTATCATTTATTTCAATTAAATAACGGGTGACACGTTCTAACATCAAACAATACGAGTCTAGACCGTAACAAACTATCTCACCCGCATGAAGATGACGTTTAAATTCTAATGCCAATAACTTACCTTTTGGGTAATCCCACGAATAAGACTCGAGAAGTAAACTTTTTAAGACGGCTTTATAAGGGGAATCGACACTCTTATATAATTGCCATAAGCTAGCCCCGAAATATTCGGCCGCTGACAACTCCCCTAACCCACCGAGATCGAGCCATTCATTTGGCGTCAATACACCTTGTGCATAAAGCGCCATAACATATTCATCGTAATGATGCTCTTCTTCAACTGGCACCATAGTCCATAACAATCTTTTACCTGCCATACGTACTGCGGTGCGGTAAAATTCATCCAGCAATAAAATATGTTGTGTTGAACCACAATCTTCCCCACCGATATGCCCGCTAGCATGATGGCGAAAACGGTTTTCATCAATTAAGAAGACTGTCACATCAATGCCTAAAGAAGCTGCCCACTGCTCGATTAAGGTACATTTTTTTTGTAGCAGGCGTTTCTCTTCGTTATCTAACCATGAGGGATGGCAGACCCAGATATCAATATCGGAGCATTGGCTTTGGCCAACTGAGGAGGTGCTACCCATCGAGTAAATTCCCGTTATCGGTAATTCACCATTCGCTTTTTCTGCGTTGGGAAGATACTTGCCAAATTGGGATAACCAAAGTTTTTGGTCATTGTCGGGGGTGAAGAAGCAAACGCCATAAGGGACATTCCCTTCGATATAACCCGGTATCATAGGGTGATGATAATGAAACAAGACAGGCAGCAGGCTGTAAACCTTACAAAAGGTTTCATCCATTGACGCTGTCGCGCGATCTAACCGAAGTTGGTTTATCGCATCAAGTCTCTGCTTTAAAGTTTCAATATAGAGATACAAGGGATACGCCTGGCTGAATGAACTTAACAACAAATCTGGGTAAAACCCAGCACCCAACAGATAGAAATATATTTAAAATTTTTTTCAAATGAATTGTCGGAAACGTGATCAATTTAACACCTTGCAGCAAAAGGGTAAAGTAGATCACATAATTTTATCTGTGTATTTTTGATACAAATTAATTTTCAACATATTGTATAAAAAGGCTTTTTATTTTTTATAACCCCCGAATATCCCTTGTTTATCAATGGAATAATAACAAATTGTTCGTTCGTTCAAAAAACATACATCCAGCGCCTATTTCAAATCTAATTCGCATTGCGCCTATGCTTGAACGCTTCACCACTAGATTGACGTAAATTGAAACTTTTTTACTCCCTGCACAGCACAAATAGCTAAAAAAATAGGGATGGCACTCTCTGTTTACGATGGCTCCCTCTTATTTATCTCAATCATAAAGAGAAGATTTTTATGAATAATGCGCTCTATAAACGGAGGGTTTAGGAGGCCCTAACTGGAAAACCCATCGCTAAAATGTTAAAACTAGGGATAATTGTATGGTTAATCTATGGCAGTTTATGCCTGAGAAAGCAGCGAAATGACATCAACGAATATTGTCCGTATTGCAACACGTAAAAGCCCTTTAGCTCTGTGGCAAGCTTACTTTGTTAAAGAGAAGCTAGAGCAATTTCATCCAGGCTTACAAGTTGAGCTAGTTCCCATGGTCACTAAAGGCGATATCATTCTAGATACGCCACTCGCCAAAGTCGGCGGTAAAGGCCTCTTTGTTAAAGAGCTGGAGCTTGCCCTGCTGGAAAAACGGGCCGATATTGCCGTTCACTCAATGAAAGATGTTCCCGTTGAATTCCCTGAGGGCCTAGGGCTGGTGACAATTTGTGAACGTGAAGATCCCCGCGATGCTTTCGTGTCTAATCAATATGATAGTCTTGATGCACTACCTGCGGGCAGTGTCGTTGGTACATCCAGCCTACGCCGCCAATGCCAATTAAGGGAACTACGCCCTGACCTTGTTATCCGTGACCTACGAGGTAATGTTGGTACGCGTCTCTCAAAGCTGGATAACGGGGAATATGATGCCATCATTTTGGCTGTCGCTGGGCTGAAACGGTTAGGTCTAGAAGCGCGAATTCGTACAGCATTAGCACCAGAGCAATCTCTGCCCGCAGTTGGGCAAGGTGCGGTGGGCATCGAATGCCGCCTAGATGATGAACGCACTCGCCAACTACTTGAAAAGCTTAATGATGATAATACTTCTGTCTGTGTGCTTGCTGAACGTGCAATGAACATGCGCCTTGAAGGCGGCTGCCAAGTGCCTATCGGTAGCTATGCAATTTGGCAAGATGGACAAATTTGGCTACGTGCACTAGTTGGCGCGCCTGATGGCAGTCAAGTTATCCGTGGGGAACGTTTAACCACACCAGAGCAAGCCACTCAAGCAGGTATCTCCCTCGCTGAGGAGCTGCTTGATAAAGGTGCTCGTGAAATACTGGCGGAAGTTTACCAAGGAAATCCGCCAGCATGAAGGTATTAGTCACTCGGCCGGAGCCTGCTGGCTCTGAGCTTGTTGCTGCCATCAAAGCAAAAGGGGCAGAAGCATTCGCTTTGCCACTTATTCAGGTGGGGCCGGGGGCTGAATTAGACTTACTCGGATCACGTCTTCAACAGCTCACTCAAAATGATTTAGTTTTTCTTTTATCTAAAAATGCGGTCTGGTATGCAGATTTAACCCTTAAACAAGCGGGACGCAACTGGTCAGATAAGTTATCCTATTATGGGATCGGTCGTTCAACTGGTCAGTATTTTGAGGCGCTAACAAGCAAAATGATCCGCTGGCCTGAGCATGGCGAAACCAGCGAAGCATTGCTAAGCCTTCCTGAATTACAGTTTCTTGAAGGGAAACGTGCGCTGCTCTTACGGGGCAATGGTGGTAGGGAACTCCTCGCCTCTACGTTACGGTCTAGGGGAGCGCAGGTGGAATATTGCGAATGTTATACAAGACACCCTGTTTTGTATGATAAAGCAGAGTTTAATCAACAATGGGTTAATAAGGGCATTACAGATATTGTTATCAGTAGTGGTCAAATGTTAGCCTTATTAAATGAATTGATCGCTGAAAATACAAAAGCATGGTGGTTTAATCGCCGTTTATTGGTTGTCAGCGAACGGATTGCAGACCAAGCTCGCCAAATTGGCTGGCAACAGGTCTGTGTGGCAAATAGCGCAGATAATAATGCTTTATTAGAAGCATTACTCTCAACCGACATGGGATGCTAATTTATGACGGAACACAATAAATCTACCGAAACGGTCAACAACGATACTGTCGCGGATACCCCAAACAACCGCCAAACTAAGCCGTCTTCGGAGCAAAAACGTTCTGGTCTCATCGGTAGTGCCATCGCTATCGCTATTATCATCGCTATCGGCGGTGGTATTTATTATTTTACTCAACAAAGTAATACACAACTCGCTAATGAAAATAGTGAGTTAAAAAAACAGTTGAGTGAATTAATTGAACAACAAAAAGCGGATAGGCAACGTTTAGATTCTCTGGTCGCTTCACAGTCAGCACTAAGCTCACAAGCTCGCGAGTATGAAGATCAACTAAACCGCCGTATGCAAGAGCTACAAGCGCACGTCAATGCATTATCCAGTTCAGACGTAAAAAGCTGGTTACTGGCGCAAGCTGACTTTATGGTCAAAATGGCAGGCAGAAAATTGTGGAATGATCACGACCCAGTTACTGCCGCCGTACTTTTGAAAAGCGCCGATTCCAGCCTTGCAGAGATGAATGATCCTAGCCTTTTGGATATTCGTAAAGCGATTAAAAATGATATTGCTAGCTTAGCGGCTATCAACCAAGTCGATTACGACGGTATTATTCTACGTTTGAACCAGTTAAGTAATGAAGTTGACAACTTGCGCCTAAACGATATCAATAGCGGTGATGCCAAAGTTGATGATGACGAACAGGTCTCCGGTGATATTGCCGACTGGAAACAGAACTTATCACGCAGTTGGAAAAGCTTTACCAGTGATTTTATTACTGTACGTGCTCGTGATGGCTCTGAAGCGCCACTGCTTGCGCCAAATCAGGACATCTATTTACGTGAAAACATTCGTTCTCAATTACTCATTGCTGCACAAGCGGTTCCTCGCTATCAAGAAGAGACCTATAAGCAATCTTTAGAGCAAGTCTCTACTTGGGTACGTGCCTATTTTGATGTGAATGCACCGGCAACCAAAGCTTTCCTTGCTGAAGTTGATGAGTTACTTAATCAATCAATCGACACTGAAATGCCTGATACATTAGAAAGTCAGCCAAAACTTGAAAAAGTTATGCAGGCACGTGTTCGTAACCTACTTGCCCAATCAGAGGAAAGTGCAAAAGCGTCAGCAACCCCCGCAGTAAAGGAGGAAAAACAACCTTCTGAAACTGAGGCTAAACCCGAAAAATCAGAAAGTTCGGTCGTTACAGCACCAACTAATGAGCAGAAGGGGTAATTATGATTAAAGTATTCATCCTCTTTATTGTTCTGATCGCAGGCATTATCTTAGGGCCGCTATTAGCCGGTCACCAAGGCTATGTCTTCATCCGTACAGATAATTATGACATTACGACCAGTATCACCAGTTTAGTTCTGTCTTTTATATTACTACAATTCGTATTGCTCTTTTTAGGTTGGTGCTATCGTCGTTTTATCAGCACAACCTCTCGGACTAAAGGCTGGGTGAGTGGTCGTAAGTACCATAAAGCGCACTCGCAAACCCAAAAAGCCCTCTTAAAGCTAGCTGAAGGGGATTTCGATCAAGTCGAAAAGTTGATGAGTAAGCATGCTGACTTCTCTCAACAGCCTGTTATCAACTACTTACTGGCTGCTGAAGCCGCGCAACAGCGTGGTGATGAATACCGAACTCACCAATATCTCAATAGAGCCGCAGAAGTGGCTGGCAGTGATCAACTGCCTGTAGATATCAGCCGTGTTCGTATTCAATTAGCGGAAGATGAGGTCTATGCGGCTCGAACTGGCATCGACAAACTTCTTGATCAAGCCCCAAGACACCCTGAGATTTTACGCCTTGCCGAGCAAGCCTATCTACGTTCTGGCGCTTATCAAGCACTGATTGAGCTACTGCCTGTCATGGCAAAAGTCCAGCTGCACAGTGAAGATGAGTTAGAAGCCTTAAAGCTCAAAGCTTATAAGGGGTTAATGAACCAGTGTATGGCAGAAAACGGTAGCGAAGGTCTTAAAGATTGGTGGAAAGCACAGCCGCGTAAAATTCGCCATGAAATCGCATTACAATCTTTCTTAGCTGAACATTTAATTGAATGTAATGACATGGAAAGCGCTGAGAAAATTATTATTGATGGCTTAAAGCAACAATATGATGAGCGCTTATTACTGTTAGCCCCAAGGCTACGTAGTGATAAACCAGAGCAACTGGAAAAAGTGTTAAAACAGTTGGTTAAACAATCTGGAGCAACGCCATTACTCAATAGCACAATGGGGCAAATCGCCTTGCAGCATGCGCAATGGGAACACGCGGAGTCTTATTTCAAAGCAGCATTAGCACAGCGTTTCGATGCACACGACGCCGCTTGGCTAGCCGATGCGCTAGATAAGCTACATAAAGCCGAAGAAGCTGCAAAAATTCGCCAAGAAGCGTTGCTACATTCACTGAAGAAAGATCGAAGTTAATAACCGTAGCAATAAATATTTATAATAAAAAAGCTCCGTTCATATGCGGAGCTTTTTATTTGTTATTATTCCTTCTAAAAAGAATCATAGTTAATTGAATATTTTTTATTAACCATCTTATGATTAATAGCCAACCTACTTATTAAACCCATCTAAAAAAGAACTTAACTGTGCATTATGAAATTAAAAGCGCACAAATAAAGCTGAAAAATAATTGATTTTCGCATAACATCAAACAAAGCAACTGTTGTTCTGTAATATATCATTTACATAGTGTATAAATAATACATTGCCTTTGATTTAACCGGACTCAGGATATCTACATGAATGTAATTAAAACTATTTGGTGCTGGATTATTGCAACCCCAAATCGACTGCAAATATTTTTTGATCTTTTACTTCTCATTTTGTCACCCTTTGTTTTTATCACGATTATCGGTTTCAATACCGTTGATTTAAACAAAGACATCTTCATCATTACATTCATTATTCTTTGCTATACCTACATTACTCGTTGGTTTAGCAAATGGTTCTGTAACAGAAAAAATTAATCTAATGTATGATGTGAACTGATTTCCTCAAGCAACAAAATACGGTTCAAGAGGGGATCAGTTTTGGCTGATGAGTTCGCATGCAAAAAAAAAACACCTGCCAACAATGACAGGTGTAAATATACAATCAGGTCTACAGACGGATGGTGCCTCACTCAACGTTTCGTCCATGGGTTGATGAGAAGAGGATGAGCTCTTGTTCATCTATATTGGACAATAGGCACCGATAATCGGCTTTGCATCATTCCTAGATTTATGAAGCATTGCTATCATAATGAGTGGAATGAGCATCTACATAATAAGTAATGCAGGATGCGTGCCAACTTTTCCAAAACAGAAATATGGCTATTTTTTATCCCGTTTTTTTAGCAAGCCTGCGAGATGACATCGTTTTTTTCAAATATCCACTATTTTAGCCAGCGATACTCGCTATCCATCATGACGACAGCCCGACTTCGCTGTCTCAATTCAGAGACACCAAATAACTATTAGTTATTTATTAATATAAATCATGATGTTATATGTCTCCATTTGGAGACAGCAAAATATAGCTTTGTATCTATTTTACGACATCAACTATTATCAATGAAAAATAACCAATAAAAGCAATTAATTAGAGATAGTTTATTCCCCCCAAATAGCACGTCCAGTCTGCATTTAAAAACAGTGAAAAACATAGGGAAGTAAACAACATTTCAGGTCGAGGGATAATGACCACACAACAATCAAGTGCGAAAGATTAGATAAGCTAGGAGAGGAAAAGGATTGATTCCGCCGATAATGGGTATGCGCTAAAAAGCAAAAACCCCGCTTATTCAAAGCGGGGTTTTCTAAATTTGGTCGGCGAGAGAGGATTCGAACCTCCGACCCACTGGTCCCAAACCAGTTGCGCTACCAAGCTGCGCTACTCGCCGATACTATTTGAATTTTCTTCACTCTTTTCGTGGTGCGAAAGGGGGGACTTGAACCCCCACGTCCTGAGGACACTAACACCTGAAGCTAGCGCGTCTACCAATTCCGCCACCCTCGCAATGTCACAAAAGAATGGGGTGGCTAATGGGACTCGAACCCACGACAACTGGAATCACAATCCAGGGCTCTACCAACTGAGCTATAGCCACCATAACTTCACTTTATTCAAAGTGTTGCTATTATACTACATACAACATTGTCTTGCCAACCGTAGCCGCACGCTAATTTAATGGCGCGCCCGACAGGATTCGAACCTGAGACCTCTGCCTCCGGAGGGCAGCGCTCTATCCAGCTGAGCTACGGGCGCTTAACGCCGTTGCGGGTGTGGATAGTACGGATTTAATCACTCCCTGTCTAGTCCTTTTTTCAATAAAAATATCGATTGCTTGCCTTTTGCTCGTTTTGTCGATAAAGAGAGCATTTTTCCTCTCTTTATCACGAAAATGTTAAATAAAAATATCATCAAGAGTGGATTGTACTATCGCCTTTACCACGATTGATGATCCGGAGCAAAAAGTACAGGATAGACACTACCGCTAAAAAGATAGCGCCAACAATTAACGATAACCGCGTCTCAGGGTTAATCGCCATCCCTACCAACACACAAACTAAAAACAGTAAGGTGGCATAGTTCACCCAAGGAAATAAAATGGATTTAAATGGGTGTTGAGCTAGCTTATCTTTGTTTTGCTGACGAAAGCGGAGCTGACTAGTCAAAATAACCAACCAAGGCACCATACCGGGTAGAACGCTCGCACTATAGACATAAACAAAGACTTTCTCTGAGTCAGGAATAATATAATTTAAACTTGAGCCGACTAATAGGCACAGTATCGTGAAGCCAACACAGCGCGCTGGCACGCCATTACGTGTGAGTTTCAATAATGAAGGTGGTAGTTGCTTGTTTTGAGCTAACGCATACAGCATTCGCCCTCCACTGTACATGCCACTATTACAACCGGACAACGCGGCAGTTAGTACGACAAAGTTAATGACAGCCGCCGCCGAAACAATACCAACTTTCGCAAAGGTCAGTACAAATGGGCTACCTTGTTGACCAACTTCAGTCCAAGGAAACAAAGTCACGACAATAAAAATGGCGCCGACATAAAAAATTAAAATACGCCATAGAATATTATTGATCGCCTTTTTCAACGTAACCTGTGGATTTTTAGCTTCACCGGCGGTGATCCCCACTAGCTCTACCCCTTGGTAAGAAGCGACAACAATACATAATGCAAACAGGAACCCTTTCCAACCCCCCGCAAAAAAACCGCCATGCTCTGTTAAATTACCAAGGCCTATTGGCTCAAAATGGTTACCGATCCCAAGGAATATTAGCCCTAAGCCGATTAAAATCATGACAACAATAGTTGTCACCTTTATCATCGCAAACCAAAATTCTAGCTCACCATACAACCTAACCGCCGCAAGGTTCGCTAAGGCCACCAAGATAACAGCGGTTAAGGCAAATACCCACTGAGGTGCATCGGGGAACCAATAGGAAGCATAAGAGCCGATGGCGGTGATCTCTGAGATACCCACAGCCACCCACATAAACCAGTAGCCCCACGCCGTTAAACATCCCCAAAATGGGCTTAAATATTTATAACCAAAGGCAGCAAAAGAGCCTGTCACAGGCTCTACAAACAACATTTCCCCCATTGAGCGCATAATAAAAAAGACAAAAATGCCTGCAATAATATAGGCTAACAATACTGAAGGACCTGCCCACTTTAAGGTGCTCGCTGATCCCATAAAAAGGCCAACACCGATTGTTCCACCTAGTGCAATCAGCTCAATATGACGTGCCTCTAAGCCTCGCTGTAGCCCTTGCTGTGAATTCTCCATAAATTCCCCTGTCGTAACAAAAAAGATAAATCATGGCTTATGAGTATTTATAGTAATAAGCACAATCAATATTCATAAAAAGACTGTTTTATCAGTCGAAAAAAATGACATATTTCAGTGTTTGAACCGAAAGCTCGTAACTTACATGTATTTTTGATGAATTATAGGAATAATTGAAGAAAGAGACCAGAAGTAACGTTTATGTTATTAAAGGGAGGTGAAAATTGACAAGATGGTGACATGTCACAGCGCAATAAAGGTAACTTACGCCGTGACATGCTATGCCAAACTACAGCTTGCCACCATAGTAGTAAGCTAAAAATTTCAACAATTTAAACTGTCTTTTAATGCGGGTCGGCTGAGATAATAAGCGATATAACCACTCTAACCCTAAATTTTGCCAGACTTTAGGGGCGCGTTTTACGTGCCCAGTAAAGACATCGTAAGTGCCACCAACGCCCATATAGAGTGCATCTGGGTAAACTTTTCGACAATCGCGCATTAAGATCTCTTGCTTGGGTGACCCCATCGCGACTGTTACAATTTTTGCACCGCTGGCTCGAATTCGCTCAAACAGAGCATCTCTATCCTCTGCCGTAAAATAGCCATTTTGTGAGCCAACAATATTCACATTCCACTGTGCTCGTAGCTTATTCTCTGTTTGCTCAAGGATCTCCGGCTTACCACCGACTAAAAAAACAGGCGTGCCTTCTTTCCCTGCGCGTTCCATTAACGCTTCCCAAAGATCAGCTCCCGCTACACGAGAGACTTGCGCTTGAGGGTATTTACGGCGAATAGCGCGCACAATACTGATACCATCTGCATAGAGATATTCCGCTTGCCCAAGCAACGTATTTAATGCCGCATCCTTTTCTGCTGTCATCACTTTTTCAGCATTGATAGCCACCAGCGTACCTGATTTTGTTTCACCGTCTGCAAATAGGTGATCCAGAAAATGCGTCATATCTTTGAAGCCCCATATTTGGTGACCTCTGATACTATATTGTGGAATAGATTGCTGTTCCATAATGCTCCTTTAGCGGTCTCCGCGACGTTGGCTTCCTAAGTAAGAAGCTGTTTTTGCCCGAATAAGCCCCGCACTTTCAAATAACCAGTACAGTAATTTCGCCAGAATCAAACAAAGTCCGAAAATGAGGCAGAAAAAGACTACGCGTGACACGAAGGAGTCGACCCCTTCACGTGCTAACACAATGATGTTAAAAATAGCCCCAAAGCAAAAAGCTTGCATAATGGCGGCTTTATAGCGATTTGACTCTTTTAGGCTCATGCCGTAGATCCAGTCAAACCATTTAATGATTAACCCAACCACAATCGCGCCGAGTAGGATAAATGGCACGCCCCCCATCACCACTAATGAACCAATCAATGTAGGCGAAATTGCCAATCCAGAGTGGTTATTGAGCACTTCCCAAGTAAAGTAGTTTGCTGAGTTCAGTACCGTGTCAGGTCGCTCAGGCCATAACCACGATGGAATGAAGACATAAAAATCACGCACAATAGGCGCCAAACCTTGGAATTCTATCTTGTCATAGTGACTCAACAATAGAGCAAGGTTTTCCCATGGTGAGAAGGTATCTCGGGTCAGATATAAGAAGGTATAAAACGCCTCTGCACCACTCACATCTAGGCCATAGCGTTTTAACGCTAGCCAGAACATACCAATAATACTCGCGACACCTGCCGCCACTAGCATCCAAAGTGTGATCCACCTTCTGACGATACCAATAAACAAAAATAGGGCGAATGCAATAATGATATTGGCTCGCGTTCCGCCAACAATCACATACGTCAGAAAACCGAATGCAACGGTACTGACGAGAAAGAAAAGCCAGCGTTTTTGTGATGGCCGCAAGAAGTACACAATCAACATTGCAGGGATAAAGAAGTAGAAAAAGCGCTTTAGCGCGACCCCTGAAACCTGACTGGAGAATATTTGGCTATACGATTTAAGTTTGAACAGTAAAAAACCATTCTGTAAGAAAAAGATCCCTACTGTCACCACCGCAACCGCAATCAACAATAAGCAGGTTAGGTTCGTTTCCACTTTATTCATGGTGAAGAGCGGTCGCTTAGCAGTGGTCGCACTTTTGGTTAGGCGTGTTTTATAAGCAACATAATAAATAGCATAAAAACTGGTTGCCGCCAGTTGAGCGTAGAGCAAGTACTCAGCCGGAACGACTGCCACATCAAATTGGAAAACCAAAGCACAAGTCAGCGGAAAACCAAAATAAAATGTCAGTAAATACAACAGCGAAAAGAAAATATTAAAATTAAAACGTACACGTCGAAACTCTGTGTAGAGCAGTGTTCCGATAAAGATAATGGAGATTAGATAGACAAGCGATAAGCCCCCTAACTCGGCTAAGGTCATGCCTGCTCCTCCGCAACACCTAAAATCGTTTTCCAACCATCCGTAAAGTTAGGGGCAAAAAAATCGATATGTTGTTTATCCAGCAACGTCATTTGCCGCTGAGCCTCATCAACAAGGCCTAACGATAGCTCATCGCCATAGAAAAAGACGGGCACATTCTGTGCCGTTAAATCCTGCCAAAAGGTATTTTGTCGGCTGATCACAAACGGGATACCAAACTGGATCAACAGGCACAGCGTTCCCACCCCTTGTTGGCGATTAAAGATAAAATAGCCTAAATCACATGTCCTCAATAAATCGAGGTAATCCGCAAACGCCATCCGCTCTTTTAAGATACTGACTTGGTCTGCCTTAAATAGCGTTTGAGCCGCCTTCTCGACCTGTTGGATATAAGCTTGGTTATTATCCGGATACCCCATCGGTACGATGACCTTAACTTGCTCACCAAATTGCTGTTTAATCGCGCCCAGAGCCTCTATATGACGATTTGATTGATCACCTGAGTTACCTAATAGGATTGTCAATGTCTCGCCCTGACGCGCTGGACGCTCATTTAACGTCAGAGCAGGATCCATTCGTGTTGGGAAGTATAAAATTGAGGCCGGTACTTTTGGGTTAGATTGCTGGAAATAACATAAATCACCGCGGGTCGCACAAACGTGCCCCACTTTTTTTTGCGCCAAACGACGCAATACATAAAAAAGCTTAAACTTTAATGATTTTGACTCTTCATACAGGTCTGCCCCCCAAATATGCCACCAAAACTGGTGAGATTTAATTTTACCAAATAGGAGGGCTAACCAAATCGGCGCGTTAAACTGACCATGAAAGAAAAAACGTTCTCGGCGATCTGCCATTGCACGTTGGATCACCGCATTCGCTATCGCTTTTTTACTTTCAAAAACATCGATATTCAGCTTTGGATATGCAGCCGCAAGCTGAGTATCGCGACTAACCACCATAAAATGGGGTTTTTGTGACGCTGTATTTTCCTTACAGATCACGTCATTAAAAAACGTCAACACCGTTTGATTATGGTGAGGGAGTTCAGATCCCAGTACATGTATTAAGGTTGTCATACTCGCCTACGGTAAATCAAAAATACGCAACAACAGAGGAGAAAATACACGATATATGTCGCCATATAGGCTTGTGTTGCCCCTACAGCCCCGTGCATAGGTATCAGCCAATGGGAAAAGCCCATTAAGAGAATAAACTGGCTCACCTCAGTTAAAATATAAAAACGCAATGCTGCCTTCGCAATCACAAGATAACCAAAGACATATGCACCGACTTTCAGCACATCGCCCACTAATTGCCATGCGAATAAGTCTCGCATTCCATTAAATTTTTCAGAAAACAGCAACCAAATCGCAAAGTCACGTAATAGCCACACCATAAAACTGGCTACGGCGACAGCAGGTAACACAAATTTTAACGTCTTAAGGATCTCAGCAGAAATTTCATTTTTATGTTGTAGCCGAGAGAGTGTAGGCAGCAAATACACAGAAAATGTCGCGGTAATAAACTGCAAGTAAGCATCTGAAATTGTGCTAACCCCTGTCCATAAGCCTACATCATCCCAACTATATTGTGCTGCGAGCAAATTCCGCATCATGATATAGGCAACGGGCAAAGTCACCGACGTAATTAACGCCATAATGGTAAATTTGCCTAGGTTAGTCGCCACGGCTTTATCCCAAGCAGGCTTTAACATCGATAATGCAAACCGCTTACGGCGAATCATCATCAAGGCAGCAGGTAAAACCACTAATGCAGGAACCAATGCCAAGCCAGCTAAAGCGCCATCATAACCACCTAATGTGTAGCATAAATAATAGGCAACTACACCAATTATACTCCCAAAGATAATCGATTGAGCATTACCCGATGCGTCTCGATAACCTTTAAGGATCGCCAAGAAGTAGTTAGCGTAAGCAATGCCCATCTGAATAAAGGCAACCGCCTGAATAACAGATTGATAGTCCTTGCTGTCGAATAGCCCTTCACTTATTGGGCCACTAAAAAACAGGAATATCAGCGCTAATAATGTCGAAAAACCAAGAATAAGTGTTGATGATGTCCCTAATACCGCACGTAACTTTTCAGGGTCTTGATGGTGTTCTGCGACATATTTAGTCACACCATTAAAAATACCCGCTCCCGATAAAACACCCAACACTGTGATTAACTGGCGGAAGTTCCCCGCCAGACCAACCCCACTCGGGCCAAACGTGACTGCTAATAATTTGACGATAAGTAGGCCTGCCCCGATTTTTATCAGGGTAGACCCAGCAGTCCAAACTGAAGCTTTGGCTAACGACATTAGGCAAAAAACGCCTTAATTTTTGCAATTACCGTTTGTTGTTCATCATCTGTCATATTGTAGAACATAGGCAGACGCACTAAACGGTCACTTTCACTGGTCGTATAACGGTCTTCACCGTGGAAACGTCCAAACTCTTCCCCAGCAGGGCTAGTATGCAACGCAACATAGTGGAACACCGTTAAAACGCCATTTGATTTCATGTATTCATTAAAAGCAGTACGCTCTTCAACATCTTTTAGCTTGATGTAGAACATATGGGCGTTATGCACTAACCCTTCGGGCACGATAGGTAATGCAAGTTTACCTTCCTGCGCTAATGGTGATAACGCCTCATAGTAGCGTTGCCATAGTAGCAATCGGCGATCATTGATTTTTTCAGCTTCTTCAAGCTGAGCCCACAAATAAGCCGCTTGTAAATCTGACAAGAGATAGCTGGAACCAATATCACGCCAAGTGTACTTATCTACCTGACCACGGAAAAACTGACTGCGGTTAGTTCCTTTTTCACGGATCACTTCGGCACGGTTAATCAACGACTTATCATTGACCAGTGTTGCCCCGCCTTCACCACCTGACGAGTAGTTTTTCGTTTCGTGGAAACTATAGCAGCCGATATGACCAATAGTACCTAATGCTCGGCCTTTGTATGTCGACATAACACCTTGTGCCGCATCTTCAATCACAAATAGGTTATGTTTTTTCGCGATAGCCATGATGGTATCCATTTCGCAAGCGACGCCCGCATAATGGACTGGAACGATAGCACGAGTACGTTCGGTGATTGCAGCTTCAATTTTTGTTTCATCCATGTTCATGGTGTCTGGACGTACATCCACGAAAACAATGGTAGCCCCTCTTAATACAAACGCATTTGAGGTAGAAACGAAGGTAAAGCTTGGCATGATCACTTCATCACCAGGCTTGATGTTAATTAGGATCGCCGCCATCTCTAACGAAGCGGTACAAGAAGGTGTTAACTGGACTTTAGGGCAATCAAAGCGCTTTTCCATCCACTCTTCACAACGTTTTGTAAAACCACCATCACCACATAGCTTGCCGCTTTCCATGGCTTGCTTCATATACGTTAATTCAGTTCCTACAACGGGTGGTTTATTAAATGGAATCATGTTGTCCCCTATATAACCAATAAGCAGTGCTAGCAACCGAAGCACCACTACGTGAATAAAGATTTAATGCCGCAATGTTGCTGATTTGGGTAGCCACATTTAACTGTCTTTTTTCGTGTTGCTCACACCAGACAACGGCTGCGGACATCAATTTACGGCCAATTCCTCGCCCAGTAGCGCTAGGCATAACAGCGAGTAGGCCGATACGCGCTGTGTCATCATCAAGGTGTCTCAAACTCACAAAGCCTAAGATATCCCCCGACGCGTCTTTTACTAATAAACAAGTATGGTCAAATGTGCCTAAAACCGCTTTTTCTATCCATAGTGCATAAAAACGCCCGCTGTCGCCTTCACGATACCAAGGAGACCGAAAACGGCTTTGGCTAAACACTTGTGCCGCCGCATGGCGTAATACAGGAATATCTTCCGCAACAGCGGGTTCAACCCGATCTGTTGCCACTAATCGACTTTTTAAATAAGCATTTTCTGTGCCAATAGTCAGCGCAAAATCAATTTCACCTTCGACGAGAGAGAAACCAAGCTGCATTAGCCCATCTAAACGCTCAGTATCACTAGCAAGTATCTTGGCTTGAGTAATAGCATAACCGTCTAATTGGCTTGCAAGAACCGTCTCAGCGTGTGGCGCTGCGAAATCTAATTTCGCCGTAGGGAGTCCGAAAAAATCAGACTCCCATTGTAGACAATCAATACTGGCGCGGACGGACACGGAGGAGATCCTCTAAATATTGGCCATAACCCGTTTTACTCAGTTGTTTTGCCGATGCCTGAACTTGCTCATCAGACAACCAACCATTACGCCATGCAATTTCTTCTAAACAGGCGACTTTGAAACCTTGACGTTTTTCAACTGTTTGTACAAAAGTACCCGCTTCAATTAAGCTATCGTGAGTGCCCGTATCTAGCCATGCAAAGCCACGCCCCAACAGTTCGACGTTTAGCTCACCTTTGTCCAAATACATTTGGTTGATAGAGGTAATTTCCAGCTCCCCTCGCTCTGAAGGTTTCACCTGCTTAGCGAAATCAACGACCTGATTATCGTAGAAATAAAGCCCCGTCACCGCCCAGTTAGAAAGCGGCTTTTTCGGTTTTTCTTCGATGGATAACACTTTGAAGTCATCATCAAACTCCACCACACCAAAACGCTCTGGATCCATAACTTGATAACCAAATACCGTGGCACCTTGTGTTCTTGCCGCAACGGATTTCAGTTTTGGACTAAATGAATGACCAAAGAAGATGTTGTCACCTAGCACCAAGCAGCATGCATCACCATTGATAAACTCTTCACCAATAATAAACGCTTGAGCAAGGCCATCCGGTGAAGGCTGCTCGGCATAACTCAGCTGAATGCCAAACTCATGTCCATCACCAAGTAAGCGTTTAAACATGGGCAGATCATCCGGAGTAGAAATAATCAATATCTCCCGGATCCCTGCCAACATCAGTACTGACAATGGATAATAGATCATCGGTTTATCATAGATAGGTAATAACTGTTTCGAGATGCCCCGTGTAATCGGATGCAAACGCGTTCCCGAACCACCAGCCAATATAATCCCTTTCATGATCCCCCCTTAAGCGCCTAAACCAAGGCGTTCTCCTGCATAAGAACCATCTTGCACACGACGCCACCAAGTTTCGTTATTCAGATACCACTGCACTGTCTTACGGATCCCTGATTCGAATGTTTCTTGAGGCGTCCAACCTAATTCACGTGCGATTTTATCGGCATCAATGGCATAGCGCATGTCATGACCCGGCCTATCCGTCACATAAGTGATAAGGTCACGGTAATGTGCAACCCCTTCTGGCTTCTGCGGATGAAGTTCTTCAAGTAGCTCACAAATAGTCTCGACCACATCAATATTACGACGTTCATTGTGACCACCAATGTTATAAGTGGTACCCGGCTGTGCTGTCGTTGCCACCAAATATAAGGCGCGAGCATGGTCTTCAACAAATAACCAATCGCGGATCTGCTCACCTTTGCCATAAACAGGTAATGGCTTACCTGCTAACGCATTGATGATAATCAGTGGGATCAGTTTTTCTGGAAAATGGTATGGCCCATAATTATTTGAGCAATTGGTGATCATGGTTGGCAGGCCATAAGTACGCTGCCAAGCCCGCACTAAATGGTCACTCGATGCTTTAGAAGCCGAATAAGGGCTGCTTGGCGCATAAGGCGTGGTTTCAGTAAAGAAACCGTCCGGCCCTTCCAAATCGCCATACACTTCGTCAGTTGAGATGTGATGGAAACGGAATTGCGCTTTTTTCGCGGCATCTAAGCCCATCCAGTAATGACGAGCCGCCTCTAATAGCGTGTATGTACCGACAATATTGGTTTCAATAAAGGCGGCAGGGCCATCAATAGAGCGGTCAACATGGCTTTCTGCGGCTAAATGCATCACGGCATCGGGTTGATATTTCGCAAAAACGCGGTCTAACTCAGCGCGATGGCAAATATTCACTTGCTCAAACGCATAGCGGTCGCTATTTGACACCTCACTGAGTGACTCTAAATTGCCCGCATAAGTTAAACAGTCTACGACAACCGCACTGTCGTTAGTATTTTCAATGATATGACGAACAACCGCAGAGCCGATAAAACCGGCTCCACCTGTGATTAGTATGCGTTTCAACGCCAAACTCCTTTGGTATCCACAACCCATTTTTGCTGAATCAATGAACCTTGAATGGCTTTAAATTGGTTATGATCCACCAGCATTAAAATCACATCAGCATTGGTGATTGCATCTTCAATCGATGCCAGCTCTACAATGCCTTTTAGTGCCGTTGGCAATTCATGGATATGTGGCTCAACCGCATACGTTTTACCTTTATTCCAGCTCGCCACCATTTTCGTGATATGCATCGCTGGGCTTTCACGCAAATCGTCAATATTGGGTTTAAATGATAGACCAAAGCAGGCAATAGTCACTTCGCTCGCCTTTTTACCTGTTTCAGCTAAACAATCTGCCACCGCAGCTTTGACCTGATCAACAACCCAAATTGGTTTGCCATCATTGACTAAACGCGCGGTGTGGATCAAACGAGACTGTTGTGGGTTTTGTGCCACAATGAACCATGGGTCAACGGCAATACAGTGTCCACCAACACCTGGGCCCGGCTGTAGAATATTGACGCGAGGGTGACGATTCGCCAAACGGATCAGTTCCCACACATTGATATCTTGTTCGGCACAAATCAGTGAGAGTTCGTTTGCAAATGCGATGTTCACATCTCGGAAGCTGTTTTCTGTCAGCTTACACATCTCGGCGGTTCTTGCATTCGTGATAACACATTCGCCTTCAAGGAAAATGTTATACAGCTCGCTCGCACGTAATGATGATTTTGGCGTCATACCACCAACAACACGGTCATTTTTAATCAATTCAACCATGACTTGACCGGGTAATACACGCTCAGGGCAATAAGCCACATCAATGTCCGCCGCTTCCCCTGCTTGGTGAGGGAAAGTGAGATCAGGACGCGCTTGAGCCATCCATTCAGACATCTGTTCAGTCGTGCCAACAGGAGAAGTAGACTCTAAAATGACTAAATCCCCTTTTTTCAATACCGGAGCGATAGACTCTGCGGCTGCTCTTACATAAGTAAGATCAGGTTCATGTTCACCTTTAAATGGGGTTGGCACTGCTATCAAATAGGCATCGGCAGGCTGTGGTTTAGTAAAAGCTTTCAGATGACCTGCTTCAACCGCGCTTTTTACGACGAGGTCAAGCTCTGGCTCGACAATATGGATTTTCCCCTGATTAATGGTATCAACCGCATGCTGGTTGACATCAACGCCAATCACTTGCTTTTTGCGTGACGCAAAAGCGGCTGCTGTTGGCAAACCAATATAACCAAGGCCGATAACAGAAATAGTTTCAAAACTCATAATTTCACCTGATTGCTTTTTAGTGCTTCAAGAATACGCTGACAAGCATGACCATCCCCATAGGGGTTATGCGCGCGGCTCATTGCATGATATTCCGCTTCATCTGTCAGTAACCGGTTAACTTCTGCAACAATTTTTTGTGTATCTGTACCCACAAGACGCACTGTTCCAGCTTCAACAGCTTCAGGGCGTTCTGTGGTATCTCTCATAACTAAAACAGGTTTGCCTAGTGATGGCGCCTCTTCTTGGATCCCGCCAGAATCGGTCAAGATCAGGTAGGCATGGTTCATCAAATAGACAAAGGGTAAATACTCCTGAGGAGTAATCAGAATAATATTATCAATGCCATGTAAAATACGTTTTACGGGTTCACTGACATTCGGGTTTAAATGCACAGGGTAAACCACCTGAACATCAGGATGGCTTTGTGCAATTTCAGCCAAAGCATGACAAATACGTTCAAATCCACCACCAAAGCTTTCACGGCGATGGCCTGTGACTAAAATCATTTTCTTATTGGGATCAATAAACGGGTAATTCGCCGCCAATTTATCAGCCATGTGCTGGTCGCTCATCACTTTGTCGCGAACCCACAGCAAAGCATCAATCACACTATTTCCCGTCACAAAAATATGATTGTCGGGAATAGACTCTTTTAGTAAGTTTTGACGCGAATTTTCAGTTGGCGCGAAATGGTACATTGCAAGGTGCCCCGCAATCTTACGATTCGCTTCCTCTGGCCATGGTGAGTAGAGGTTACCTGTACGTAAGCCTGCCTCCACATGGCCAACAGGAATACGGTGGTAGAAAGCCGCTAAGCTCGTTGCCATTGTCGTCGCAGTATCCCCATGCACTAACACCACATCAGGTTGGAAATCGGCAAATACGTTTTTCAACCCTTCAAGAATACGACACGTAATATCGGTTAAATCTTGCCCTGGCTTCATAATATTGAGATCGTAATCGGGAGTAATCTCAAATAGCTTCAGTACCTGATCGAGCATTTCTCGGTGCTGGGCCGTCACACAGACTTTGGCTTCAAAAGCCGCATCCTTAGCAAGTGCATGAACCAACGGTGCCATCTTAATGGCTTCTGGTCGAGTGCCGAATACAGTCAATACTTTCACAGTGACTCTCTTATATTTATCTAATGCAGTTAGCTGCTTTTATTTATAATGACATTACACAGTGGCTGACATCATCGACAGCCACCTATTCAAAATCAGGACGGGCGACGGCGTGCAAGTACCACACCAGCACCAACCAATGCACCGATAGCTCCCCATAGAACCATCATAAAGGCTCTACGTGGGCTGTCACGTTTGACGGGGTCTTCAGGTGTTCTCAAATAGCGATAAGCCTGAAAACTGTCTTGGAGAGTGGGACCAACACTCAGTGTAGATAACATTGCGATGTTTTGGTCATAATCAGTGTCGTGATCAGGGCCTGTCGCTTTTAATGTTTCAATCTGAGCTTCAAGTAATGGAACCCCTAATAGGAACATTTTAGAATCAGGAATTTCATCAACTGGTGCCGAGCTTTGATTACGCGAAATTCCCTGCTTTTGCGCAACTTTCAATGCTTGTTCGAGTAAATTTAAGCGTCTTTCATACGCAGCTTGAGCAACCATGTCTTCGCGTTTCACTAACGCTTTCATTGATTGCATTTTCGTTGCCCACGTTCCCTTAATTTCATCATTCAAGTTGGCTGTTGCAC
Organism: Providencia sp. PROV122; assembly: GCF_028482365.1. Lineage (NCBI taxonomy): Bacteria > Pseudomonadati > Pseudomonadota > Gammaproteobacteria > Enterobacterales > Morganellaceae > Providencia > Providencia sp. PROV122. The sequence goes on from NZ_JAMPQI010000010.1 coordinate 185,985, forward strand.
GTTGGTTAGCAAACTGTATGTACTCACGTAAAAGCTGATTAGCATCCGTGGACGTTTCCGCAATCAACTTAATGCTATCAGTGAGATTTTTTAGATTATCCGCGGGCGTGAATTCAATATTGTTAATCAATTCATCCAATAACGCCGCATCTGCTTTAGGGTCATTCTCTAAACGCTGCTTATAATAATCCGTCGTTAACCAAAACTGACGACGGGTATCATAAGAACCCACTTGCTTAATAAACTCTTGGTAAGCCTCATTCGCAATCGTTGGCAATTGCCCTTCTTGACCCGTCGAGTTAATACGGGAATCCAAGTTTCGTAAAAACTGTTGTTGCGAATAATAACTACCCAAATTGTTCACGGTTGGCAGGTCTGTGATCGCGGTTGAACTCCATTTTTGCTGCATAAAATAGGATGCACCCAACGCAATAGCGGCGAAAATCACCGCAAATGCCACGATCCAAATTTTACCTTGCCACAAAGAGCGGCATAAACCACGGATATCCAATTCCGGTTCTATCGGCGGCTGATACTGATTAGGTTGCGTTTCTGAGTTTTTCACTGCACAGAACCTCTATTATTTCCGTTTGTCGTTACCGTACTGCACCACCTCTACGCATACGACGTCTGACGCGCTTAATAAAACGAGCTACTTTCCATGCCCGTTTGATGCAGTAACCATACATAAAGAATACAAGCAAAAACAATGCCAACATGACCCATTCAGGCACAAATGTTAAGCGTTCACCAATAATTCCTATACATGCCAAAATGGCTGCTGCCAGTGTAATCAGAACAAAAGCCCCTCTTGGGCTAAAACCTGAACGCATAATCAAGTGATGAATGTGCTGACGGTCAGGTGAAAATGGACTCATACCTTTACGGATACGACGGTACATAATCGCCACCATATCCATCAATGGGATCGCAATAATCCATAATGCTGTCACAGGGTTGATTGGACGCCCTGCTTCCTGAGTTGATTCGACTAGGATCCAAATAATTGTAAAACCAATCAGTGTGCTTCCCGCATCACCCATAAAGACTTTAAAACGACGACCTAGTACACCTAAATTTAGGAAGATATAAGGAAGGATAGCTGCAATAAAGGCAAAACACCAAAATGCTAATCCATAATTGCCATTTTGATATAACAAAAAGCCTAATGCACCGAAAGAGACACAAGATAGCCCACCGAGTAACCCATCAATACCATCAACCATGTTGAACGCATTAATAGCTGCCCAAACAGCAAACAGTGTCACGATATAACCAAATGGCCCAAGCACTAACTCCCATGGCCCAAACGCATGACCTAATGACTCTAGTTTTAAGTCAGCCACGGTCATCATGACGACAGCGACTACGGCTTGTACACCTGCTCTTAACTTAACACTGATATCAAACCGGTCATCTAACGCACCAATCAATACCAATAAGCCTGCACAGATTAAATATAACCATTTATGGGGTATATATTCTTCTGTAATAACAAACGCGAAGCAGATACCAAAAAAGACCGTTATCCCCCCAACTAAAGGGACCAGACCTACGTGTTTTTTTCTGAAGTTAGGTTTATCAACCAGCCCGATCTTCGTTGCCACAACTCGAGCGATAAAAATAAACACTAACGTGAACAAAAAAACGTAAAAAAGACTAGCAATAAATTGTGCGGTGTCCACGAGTCAACTCTCTTATTTTTTTATCTAACCAACCTAAAACCACAATGCCTTAGCTTATATTGCCTCAATAACAGGCAGCTAAGGTATTATCATCTCAAAAGAGATAAGTTCCATAAGACGAGTCTTCAATAACTATCACAATAACCCCTATAAAGGCTTACCTAGTTGTTATTAGTGTAGCTTTTGTTCAATCATGTCTTATTAATGGATTTTATACTTAATGAAAGCAAGATGCATGCCATAAAGAACAATGCTTCTCTATGATTATAATTTTAGGCTGTTTTTCGTTTAATAAATGAACCTTTCCCAACCAATCAGAAAATGCCATTACGTAAATGATATCGTCATTAAATAAATACATGAAATACATGTATTAACTTAAAACAGTCAAACTTTGAATAAAACAATAAATCTATTTCATCCAACAAATCGATTTTCCATTTTGTGGCGACAAAAATCCAATATAAAAAGTACTATTTTTTATATAATTACTATTCTATTACTGTGAATGGCATCTCAATATTATAAATTGTTATCATCCAATGGTGAGTAAGTTGAATTTATATAAAAACATAACTTAAATTTAATTTAC
>NZ_JAMPQI010000011.1:0-182710 GCF_028482365.1 Providencia sp. PROV122
TAATGTAAAATCAATACCACCTAAAGACGTTAAAATTGAAAATCAATTACAGATTGTTATCAACTCTCAGTTTAAACTATTTTTAAGATCAAAAGATATTGTTCCATTTGACTTTAATAAAGTTGAAATTATCAAAAAACCTGACGGTATTATTATTAATAACGATACTCCCTATCATTTATCAGTTAGGGATATATTGGTAGACGGGAAAAACATCCAAGGCGGTGATCTCGTTTACCCTCATACAAAAGAATACATTGTTAAACACAGCATAAATAATAATCAAAAAGTTGTTGTTAAATTTATTAATGACTATGGCGCGATTATTGATAAAACATCTAAATAAGAGTATAAAAAATGTCTGCCTCATGTTTTAAAAATAAAAGTTTATACCACTCAAAAGTTTTTATTGCAGTCAGTATTATATTATATTCTAACAATACTAAAGCAGATGATGTTTTTGACATTAATGCAATCAATACAGGGATTGAAAGCCACGTTGCGGATGTAAATAATTTAGATTATCTGTCATATTCGGGAGGGCAGCTACCCGGAACTTATCATGTCGCTATTTATATTAATAACAAATTTGTTGATGAACAAAATTTACGCTTTATCTTTGATAAGCAAAATAAAAAGCTTGTTCCTGAAATAGCAAAGAAGATGCTATTAAGCTGGGGGGTTAAAAATACCGCGAGCCAAGCTTTTAGCGATGCAAAAGATGATCAAGCAATCACTGATATCGCAGCGACTATACCCGGTGCGTTCTATAAATATGACTTTGGGAATGGCCGCCTTAATATCAGTATCCCTCAAATAGGGTTAGATAATTATAGCCGCGGTTACGTTGATCCTAAAGAGTGGGATGATGGTATTAATGCCGCCTTCGTAAATTATAATATCCGGCACAGCCAAAATTGGTATAAAGATCGTGACGATACCAATAACACATTTATTGGCTTACGCAGCGGTATTAATTTTGATGTGTGGCGATTGAGAAACCACAGTACTTATAGCCGGACTTCAGGGAAAACGGATTGGAATAATCTACAAACTTATGTGGAAAGGGATATTCGTCCATTAAAAAGTCACTTAACGATTGGTGAAACAGCATCGGATAACGGTGTTATGGAAAGTAACCCTTATCGAGGCGTAAAGCTAGCCTCCGATGAAAGTATGTTACCGCAAAGTCAACGTGGGTTTGCGCCGGTAGTTAAAGGCATTGCTCAAACGAATGCTGTTGTGACGATCCGCCAAAATGGTAGCGTGATTTATCAAACGACAGTACCACCCGGCGAGTTTGAAATAAATGACCTTTATCCTACGTCATATAGTGGTGATTTGGATGTACAAATAGAAGAAGCAAATGGAACGATCCGTTCGTTTATTCAACCTTTTTCTGCCGTTCCTATGATGCAGCGAGCGGGATCATTAAAATACAGCATTGATATTGGTAAATACAATGTTGATAACGCGCTTCGGAAACCTAATTTTGCGCAAGCCTCTGCTATTTATGGTTTGCCTTATAACTTGTCGGTTTATGGTGGTTTTATTTTATCAAAGGACTACCAAGCTTATACCGCAGGGACAGGGATCAACTTGGGGAGTATTGGGGCAATTTCAGCCGATGTGACTCAATCTAAAACAGAACTACTTGATAAAACGAATGCGCAAGGTCAGTCCTATCGAGTGCAATATTCGAAATATATGCCAGGAACAGGTACGTCATTTTCTCTTGCATCTTATCGCTATTCGACAAAAGAATATTACGATTTTTCTGCATCAAATAATGACCCTTATGAGAGCGGAAGAAAGAAACAGCAGTTCCAAGCTTCTATTTCTCAGTCATTAAAAGATATTGGTTATTTATCCATTAATGGTTATCAACAATATTATTGGGATAGAAGCGGCGTCGATAAAAATTTAACCGTAGGCTTTAACTCTAATTATCGACAAATAAACTATGGTATTTCTTACTCTTATACTAAGCAGGAACATACTAATAGTAAAAACGAAATGTTATCTATCAATTTTAGTGTTCCATTTACGCTTGGACAAAAAAATAACTGGGTCAATTATCGTTACAATACTAGCCAGAATGGTGATTCGATTAGTTCGGTCAGTGTGAGTGGTACACGTTTAGAAGATAACAATTTGCAATTTGATATCACGCAAAACTATAACCATAGCCGACATGAAAATAGCGGTTCGGTGAGTGGTAATTATATTGTTTCATCAGGAGAGTATAACGGGGGCTATAGTTATGACCCACGTTATCAGTCCGCTAATATCGGGGCAACTGGCGCGTTACTATTACACTCTGGTGGTATCACCCCAGCTCGAGCGATTTATGACTCTGCGGTTTTAGTCAAAGCCAATGATATTAATGACCTGAAAGTCAATAATGCGCAGTCGCTTTATACTAACTCTTGGGGATATGCTGTTGTACCGAGTGCTACACGTTATGAAAGGAATAAGATCAGCGTTGACCCTTCAACATTAACAGGAAATAACGATGTTGGGTTAAGCACGACAACAGTTGTACCAACTCGTGGTGCTATCGTATTAGCCGACTTTAAAGGTAAACGTGGTGCGAGAGTCATGCTTAAATTAACTCACCATGATCAACTCATTCCATTTGGAGCACAAGTGTCTGTTTTAGTTGATAAAGAAGAAGTTACAACAGGTATTGTCGCTAATGATGGTGAAGTCTATTTAAGTGGTGTACCTGAACAGAGTCGTATTGTTGTCAAATGGGGAAGTCATGCGGATCAGCAGTGTGAACTGCCACTTCAGCTTGATTTAAGTAACGACAAAATTCAATTTATTGAGCGAATTTGCCAATAGGAGCAGACATGAATAAATTATTTTTAATTGGGGGTATTTCGACGCTTCTATTTTCACAATCCGCTTTAGCCGAATTTAGAGCATTATTTAATGAATTATCTCATACAGTGAATGAACCTATTTATGTTTCAAGAACAGCACCAATTGGATCAGAAGTCGGAACTATTGATTTAGGAAGCTATACCGCTTGGAGTTGGAGTAACATAACAGACGAAGTTCAAGTGGGAATTTATTTACCTGAAACGTATGGCAGTAAACAATATTATAATAACAGATACATTAAAGAAATTAATAATTCTGGTGTGGGCTATGCGCTACATGGGACAGTGTCAACACCTTGCACAGGTAGTGCTTATGTTGATGGAATTAATACCATTGATGGAAATAATGCGAATAGGATGATCTGTAGCACTACCCAGAGTTCAGGTGTGTATACCGTTTCTTTAAAACTTGTTTTTTATAAGCTCAAAGATAACGTAAAAACGCAAGTACTACCTGCTAGCCGAGCGGCGATGTTAATTATTTATAATAATGGATTTCAAACATCGGATAGCTACGGTAATATGGAGCCTAAGGTTAGTATAGGGCCGGTTAATATTATTTCGACAGGTTGTGAAGTGCTGAATAAAAATATTCTTGTGCCTTTTAATAAGATTGATAAATCGAGTTTTTCAGGGGTAGGGAGTGTTAGCCCAAATAGGGTGAAAGATTTTCAAATCAACCTTAGTTGTGACCCCGTGTCACCCATAAAAATCACCTTTACTGGAACACCTGTCAATAATAGTATGACACCCGGAACAATCGCATTAAATAATCCAACAGACGTCAATACTGCGAAAGGGTATGGTATACAAGTTAAGTATAAAAATGACCCCATTAAAATAAATCAAATGATGACGATCGAAGAAAAAAATGTATCGTCGGAAAATTATAGTATTCCATTACAAGCAGCGTATATTCAAACTTCGAATGATACACAAGCTGGCCAAGCTAATGGAACGTTACAGTTTAATTTGCAATATCATTGATTCCCAGAAAAATCGGACAGATTAAACGGTAACTATTCAATATAAATTATGATGAGCACAATATTTATTACAATGTTGTGCTTATTTTTATTTTAGTGATGCCAAAGACGAACGTAGGAGAACTTGGTGGCATTGGACCGAATGGATTGGCATTTACTGAATTTTATTATTCAACAGAGAATGGGAGCTATTTTGATGACTATCATCGTGTTTTAGCACAAGCATTGCCATCAGTATACCATGTTGAAAATTCTTGGGAAAACTATGACAAAATAGCTTCGGTGATTGCTGCTGTATTTAATAATTGGAAAATGACTCACTCTAAATAAGCATACAGCATTATCTATATCGATTGAAAAAGGGAGCAAATGCTCCCTTTACACCAATATTGATTTATTCGACTTCCAAAATACGGCAAGTATTCGTACTACCAATTGTGCCCATCAAGTCACCTTGAGTAACGAGAACGAGATCTCCAGTCATTAAATAACCATTATCACGTAGGCGTGTGATAGCTTCATTCGCAGCCGCAATACCATCGGTGTGAGTGCTACAGAAAACAGGTGTAACACCACGGTACAGTGAAGACTGATTGAGTGTTTTTTCATGGCGCGACATAGCGAAAATAGGTAAGCCAGAACTGATACGTGACATCATACGAGCAGTACGGCCTGATTCAGTCATCGCGATAATGGCTTTGACCCCTTTCAGGTGGTTAGCAGCGTACATCGTTGACATCGCGATAGCTTCTTCAGGTGAATCAAACTCGGCATCTAAGCGGTGCTTGGAGACATTCAGTCCAGGCATTTTTTCAGCCCCTAAACAGACTTGTGCCATGGCAGCAACAGTTTCAGCTGGGTATTGCCCCGCAGCGGTTTCTGCTGATAGCATAACGGCGTCTGTACCATCTAGAACGGCGTTAGCGACATCCATCACTTCAGCACGAGTCGGCATTGGATTTGTGATCATTGACTCCATCATTTGAGTTGCGGTGATCACTACTCGGTTGAGCTGACGTGAACGGCGGATCAGTTTCTTTTGTACCGCAACTAATTCTGGGTCACCGATTTCAACGCCTAAATCACCGCGAGCAACCATGACAACATCCGATGCAAGGATAACTTCATCCATAATTTCATCGGTTGCCACAGCTTCAGCGCGCTCTACTTTCGCGACGATTTGGCATTCACAGCCTGCATCACGAGCCAAACGGCGCGCATAATTTAAATCTTCGCCTGAACGAGGGAAGGAAACGGCAAGGTAATCGACACCGATTTTAGCGGCGGTGATGATATCTTCTTTGTCTTTATCGGTTAGTGCTTCAGCCGATAAACCACCACCAAGTTTGTTGATGCCTTTATTATTGGAGAGTTGACCGCCAACGGTTACTTCAGTGAAAACTTGTAAGCCTTGGACTTCACGGACTTTCAGTTGTACACGACCATCATCAAGCAATAAAATGTCACCAGGTACAACATCAGCAGGTAAACCTTTATAATCAATACCCACTTTTTGTTGGTCACCTTCACCTTTGCCGAGAGTGGCATCAAGGATAAATTTATCACCAACATTCAAGAATACTTTGCCATCTTTAAACGTAGAAACACGTATTTTAGGGCCTTGTAAATCGCCAAGGATCGCAACATGGCGACCTAAACGAGCTGCGATTTCACGCACTTTGTTAGCACGAAGAATATGGTCTTCTGGAGTTCCGTGAGAGAAGTTTAGGCGTACAACGTTGGCGCCGGCGTTAATAATCTTTTCAAGGTTATTATCACGATCGGTAGCTGGACCTAGGGTAGTAACAATTTTAGTTCTTCTAAGCCGTCTAGTCATGTATTACTCCGTTGACCTGTAATGGTGTTGATTTATTGAGTGAAATCTTTTCATACTTCAAGCGGTATGTAGTGCTCGTGGCGTAAGCCCCTATCATATTATGTCGACATACAACTTGAATCATTTAGCGTATTTTCGAGACCTTTTTACGACAAGTCGTCATGCTGACACGAGCACAGCTATTATATACTGCTAATTCGTTTATGCTATCAGGTCTGTAAAACTATTAAAGCCCACAGCAAGAAAAGAATACTTTTTAACGTTTACACACTATCAAACCGCGAATCACGTAATGCTTCTTTGACCCGTTTCAAGTTATCTCTAAATTTTTCACCTCTTCTTAAGGTAAAACCCGTTGTGAGGACATCGATCACTGTGAGTTGAGCAAGTCTTGAGACCATTGGCATATAGACGTCGGTATCCTCTGGTACATCAATAATAATTGAAAGGGTAGCGACTTGAGACAATGGAGAGTTTTCTGAGGTGATGGCAATCACAGTGGCATCGTTATCACGGGCTAGGCGAGCCATATCAACTAAGGCTTTCGTTCTTCCTGTATGCGAGATTAAAACGATAACATCCCCCTCAGTACTATTTATACAACTCATTCGTTGCATGACAATATCATCGAAATAAATGACGGGAATATTAAAACGGAAAAATTTATTCATCGCATCATGTGCTACAGCCGCCGATGCGCCAAAGCCAAAAAAGCTGATTTTTCTTGCTTGAGTGAGAAGGTCAACCGCACGATTAACGGCCGCAATGTCTAAAGTATGTTTGACATTATCTAAACCCGCCATTGCTGATTCGAAAATTTTATGGGTATAGGTGTTAACCGTATCATTCTCTTCAATATTTCGGTTCACGTAAGGGGTGCCGTTAGCGAGGTTTTGCGCCAATCGAAGTTTAAAGTCAGGAAACCCTTTGGTATCCATTTTACGGCAAAACCGGTTAACGGTGGGTTCACTCACATCAGCAAGTTGAGCAAGGCTCGCAATGCTAAGATGAATAGCTCGCTGTGGCATACCTAAAATCACTTCGGCAACTTTCTTTTCTGATTTACTTAAATAATCGAGGCTGTTCTTCATTTGTTCTAAAATATTCATATAACGAAAGTGCCTATTTCATCAAAAGGAGAAATTTTTCTGCCATAAAGATACGCTGTATTTTATTAATATCGTTTTGAAGGCAGTGTGTATATAAAAGGAATATACTATGGGTAATGGCTAACCTATCTGAATGAGAGGCGTTTGTGATGTAATTTTTTACAAAACTATGAGCTGTATCTAATTTTCATATCAGTAAGTTCGTTAGCTGTTTTGTCATTTTATTACAAATGCTGTCACCATTCAGTTAACATGACATGGTTTAGGTTTGCTGCTTTTTTCAGCATAAAAACTGTGATCTGTATCATCAATATTTACTGAATACCCTCAAAAGGGTACATTAGCGGAACATCTGGCTAATTTTGTAACAAAATTACAATAAATTCCGCAAATTGAGGAGAACCAATATGGCGGTAAATAATGCTGCTCAAGCCTGTGACTTGATTATTTTCGGCACCAAAGGAGACCTCGCTCGTCGTAAGTTGCTTCCATCCCTTTATCAGTTGGAGAAAGCAGGCTACATTCACCCAGACACCCGTATCATCGGTGTAGGGCGTGCGCAGTGGAGCCAGAGCGATTATGTTGAGTTTGTTGAAAAGGCGTTCAGCGAATTTTTAAAAGAAGATCTCGACCCAGTACTTTGGGAGAGGCTCAGTGCGCGTTTAGATTTCTGCAATTTGGATGTTAATCAAACCGAAAATTTCGATAGCTTGGCACAAATGTTGAAGCAAGACTGCCATCCCGCTATCCACTATTTTGCTATGCCGCCGAGCACTTTTGGGGCAGTTTGCCATGGACTTGGACATGCAGGTTTAAATAAACAGCCTAACCGTGTTGTGATGGAAAAACCGTTAGGTACAGATTTAGCGTCTTCTCAAGAAATCAACAATGAAGTAGCGAAATATTTTGATGAAAGTCAGGTCTATCGTATCGACCATTACCTCGGTAAAGAAACGGTACTTAACCTGCTGGCTCTACGTTTTGCTAACTCATTATTTATCAACAACTGGGATAATCGCACCATTGACCATGTGCAGATCACCGTTGCAGAAGAAGTGGGTATAGAAGGGCGCTGGGGGTATTTTGATCAGGCAGGTCAAATGCGCGATATGGTGCAAAACCACCTATTACAAATTCTCACCATGATCGCGATGTCGCCACCTGCTGATCTCACCACTGACCGGATCCGTGATGAAAAAGTGAAAGTGTTACGTTCATTACGTCGAATTGACCACACTAATGTCAGAGAAAAAGCGGTTCGCGGGCAGTATACTGCGGGCTTTGTTCAAGGTAATAAGGTCCCCGGTTATCTTGAAGAAGAAGGCGCTAATAAACAAAGTATGACAGAAACCTTTGTTGCGCTACGCGTTGACATCGATGATTGGCGCTGGGCGGGAGTACCTTTTTATTTACGCACAGGTAAGCGTTTACCTGCTAAGTGCTCTGAAGTTGTTGTTTATTTTAAAAAGCCAGCACTGAATATTTTCTCTGAAAGTTATCAGGAATTACCGCAAAACAAGCTCACTATTCGTCTGCAACCGGATGAAGGGATTGATATTGAGATCATGAATAAGGCACCGGGCCTTGATCACAAACATCGCTTGCAAACCACTAAGCTGGACTTGAGTTTCTCAGAAACCTTTAATCAAACACACCTTGCGGATGCTTATGAGCGCTTATTGCTTGAAGCAATGCGCGGTATTCAAGCGCTGTTCGTACGCCGTGATGAGGTTGAAGAGGCTTGGAAGTTTGTTGATTCCATTATGGATGCGTGGGCTATGGATAATGAAGCCCCTAAACCATACCAAGCGGGTACTTGGGGGCCTATCGCATCGGTTGCGATGATCACTCGTGATGGGCGTTCTTGGAACGAATTTGAATAAACTATAGTTGATTTATCTCGTAGGCCAGCTTGCTCTAGAAGGAAGCTGGCCTTATTTTTATCCATGGTGCGAGAGCATCTTACAGCACTAACTCACTTCTTCCTGTCGCCGCCATATGAATAATACCTTGCTCTATCCGTAAACAAGCCATTTTAGCCGCATCGGGAACAGACAGCCCCGCGAGTAATTGAGCTGTTAACTCTGCACCAAATAGATCGCCGGTGCCTTTTGGCGTGACAGGGTAACGTTTATGGCGAATAACCGCGACATCCTGTTTGGTGACACACACGACCTCAATACTTTCATCATCGGGTTGGAATGCACTGGTAATGATCACCCATTGTGTATGGCCTTTTAGTAATGAACGAGCAGCTTGAGTTGCATCATCAAGGGTCTTTATCTGTTGACCACTTAGTGTCGCGAGTTCAAATTTATTGGGGATGATACCTGTTGCAAGCGGCAATACTTCATCGCGATACACATCGGCAATTTCTGGGGGAATATAAAAACCGCTATCTTCATCCCCCATAACAGGATCGACAATGACAGGTATAGAAGGGTATGACTGACGTACACTTGATAACCATTGTGCAAGATCATGGGCTTTATCTCTAGAGCCTAAATATCCCGTTAGGATCGCACGTACACTGCCAAGGCAATCGCGCTCAACTAATCCAGACAGATAGCCTCGAAACCATTCACCCGGTAATTCGCCGCCGTGACATGTCACATAATGGGGGGTATTGCTTAAAATCACTGTCGGTACAGCAGCGACCCTTAGCCCTTGCTTCATCAGTGCCGGAACCGCAATACTGTTACCGACACTGCCGTAAATAACTTGCGACTGGATGGAGATGACATCATAAGGCAGCGGCGTGGCATTTGCATCGTTTTGAAAACTGTTAGAGGTGAGGTTAAAGGTGTCCATTTATCTCTCTTTCGGCCAAAATTAAGCAGTTAGCTAATATAAGATGCCTGTTTGCCGTTGAAGTCAATCATAAACAATGGATAGGACTACGTAATAAAAGAAAACAATGAAAAATTTATTTTTTTCAATAAAAAGTATGGTTATCTAGTGAGAAGTTTGTGGTTGATTATTCGTTTCACTTGAGAATAGGTCAAGGTTAGTTGATTATTTCTTGCATAATTATGCAAGAAATATTCATTTAAAAAAGCTTTTTATATTCATTGACTTAATATTTTTGGCATGATAAAAATAACCTGTAATCAACAATTATATGAGGGTTCGGAGTAACTTGGATGGATGTCCATCCGATGAAATGAATGAGATATCATGCTTAGCGTGAATAGCATTAAAATCAGTAAGTCCCAAAGAAGAACTACCCATCGGCTTTTCCTTTCAGCGATCCTTTCCAGTGAACACCACTGGTGCGGTGCATTATAGCGTCTCTCTCTATTATTCATTTTGCTGAATAAAATCAGCATCACTTTGATATTTATTTGTTTTTTATAATTGCACAAAATTTTTCTTAGCCGAAAAGTTTGCTATTTCTGTATGAAAAATAAGCAGTCGTGCGATTATCCATAGAGAGATTATATAATGATATATTGGATATTTTTAGCATTAGCTATCATTACCGAAGTGATCGGTACATTATCGATGAAACACGCCAGCGTGAGTGGTGATTTTACTGGGATGGCAGTAATGTATGTCATGATTGCATCTTCTTACATTTTGCTGGCTGTTGCTGTGAAAAAAGTTGCCCTTGGGGTTGCATACGCCTTATGGGAAGGGATCGGTATTCTATTTATCACGACGTTTAGTGTGTTGTGGTTTGGCGAGTCGCTTTCCCCTATGAAAATTGGTGGCTTAGTATTGTTAATCGCAGGAATTGGGTTAATTAAATCAGGTACTAAAAAATCGACCGTCACTCAGTCTGCTCAAAAAGTGAAAGAAGCGGCGGGGCGTGCGGTCTCTGCGGTTAAATCAGGTGGTTTGGCACAAGAACGTGCTAAAACGGAGGCCTGATTATGGACGTCCAATTTGAATGGTGGCACGGCGCATTTTTAGTTCTTGCTGTGGTACTGGAAATTCTTGCAAACATCCTCTTAAAAATGTCGAACGGCTTTAAACGTTACTGGTTAGGCATTTTATCTTTAGTGGCAGTATTAGGCGCATTTAGCTCGTTGGCTCAAGCAGTCAAAGGTATCGAATTGTCGATTGCTTATGCGTTGTGGGGCGCTTTTGGTATTATTGCGACGGTAGCCGCGGGGTGGATCCTTTTCAATCAGCGGCTAAATTATAAAGGTTGGGGAGGTATCGTCCTGTTATTGTTGGGGATGGTGCTTATTAAAATGTCTTAAAAAATAGAGCGCCAATTGATGATTGGCGCTCTATTTTTTTATGATAAATCGTTTGCTAGGTGTCGTTATTCAATAGCGGCAACAATTTTGATTTCGACTTTATATTCCGGTTTCATCAGCGCCGCTTGTACAGTACAACGAACCGGTGCGCTGCCTTCAACAACCCAAGCATCCCATGCTTGATTCATTCCCGCAAAATCGGCTTTGTCAGCAAGGAAAATCGTTGCATCAAGGATTTTACTTTTGTCAGAACCCACGCGTTGTAAAAGAATATCAATCGCTGAAAGGGTATTCGCTGTTTGAGCAATAATATCAGCATCTAAGTTATCCGGTACACTGGTGTAGTAGACAACATTGTTGTGAATAACCGCTTCAGACCAACGTTTGTCAGGGTCAATTCTTTCAATCGTCATCATTATTCCTTAGTTCATTTCATTAGTGAGTCTTTTTAAGGATAACAGCTTGCTTTATTGATGAAAAATCCTTTCTATGACGATTGGATGATTTAGCTCAGCAGGCAACATCAAGACATGATAAAGTAGACGCCTTCAAAGAGAACAATAAATAGGTTTGCGGTGCACGACGATTTTTCTTCTAATGGCTTTTTGGCGAGAACAATCCCAGGTTTTCAACCACGAGCAGCCCAAGTCAAAATGTCACATGCTGTCACGGAGGCAATTGAAAAACAGCATGTGCTAGTGGCTGAAGCGGGAACAGGAACAGGCAAAACATACGCTTATTTGGTGCCCGCCTTACGTTCGGGTAAAAAAGTGATTGTTTCGACTGGATCGAAAGCGTTACAAGATCAGCTTTATCACCGTGACTTACCCACGATTATAGACGCGATGAAATTTAATGGGCGGACAGCGTTATTAAAAGGCCGCTCAAATTATCTTTGCTTAGAGCGTTTAGATCAGCAGTCATTAGGCGGGGGTAGCCTTGAGCCAGAAATATTGTCTGCCGTTGTCCGCTTACGCAACTGGTCCATTGAATCGGAGTCTGGGGATATCAGCACTTGTCACGATATCGCGGAAGATCATCCCGTTTGGCCATTAGTCACCAGCACTAATGACAACTGTCTCGGCAGTGATTGCCCTCGTTATCAAGAATGCTTTGTATTAAAAGCGCGCCGCAAAGCATTAGATGCTGACATTATCGTTGTTAACCATCATCTCTTTATGGCTGATCGTGTTGTTAAAGATACGGGGTTTGGGGAGTTAATGCCACAAGCTGATGTGATGATTTTTGATGAAGCGCATCAAATCCCCGATATTGCTAGCCAATATTTCGGTCAACAACTCAGTAGCCGCCAGCTTCTTGATCTCGCACGTGATATGGTTATGGCCTATCGCACAGAGCTAAAAGATCTGGTTCAGCTACAAAAAAGTGCAGATAGGCTAACCCAAAGCACATTGGATTTTCGCTTAAATTTAGGTGAGAGCAGCTTTCGTGGTAATTTGCGTGATCTATTGAAAAGCCCTGTGGTGCAGCGCGCGTTGACATTACTCGATGATTCTCTCGAGTTATGTTATGAAGTGATCAAGACATCATTAGGGCGTTCGCAAACATTAGATTCCGTTTTTGAACGGGTGACTCTCTACCGTAATCGTTTGAATCGGCTAAAAGATGTCACAATTCCAGGTTATAGCTATTGGTTTGAAAGCTATGGCCGGCATTTTTTATTAGCGATAACACCACTGACGGTTGCGGAAAAATTCAGTGAAATGGTCTCCAGTACGCCAGCAAGTTGGGTATTCACATCGGCAACGTTATCCGTTAATGAACAACTCAATTACTTTACCGATAGATTGGGTTTAACGTCAGCGAAAACCTTGCTATTGGCGAGCCCTTTTGATTATCAAAGCCAAACTTTACTCTGTGTGCCACGTTTTTTACCGGAAACAAACCAAAAAGGGGTGGCACAAAAACTTGCGAATATGTTGCGACCACTGATTATAAAAAACCAAGGGCGCTGCTTTTTCTTGTGTACATCACATATGATGATGCGTGAATTAGCCGAAGAGCTGAGAACAACACTCGTGTTACCTGTGCTTATGCAAGGCGAAAGCAGTAAAAATAAGTTACTTGCCCAATTTATTGCGGCGGGAAATGCAGTGCTTGTTGCAACGAGTAGCTTTTGGGAAGGGGTAGATGTCAGAGGGGATGAACTGACATGTGTGATTATCGACAAATTACCGTTTACAGCCCCTGATGACCCATTATTACGGGCGCGTATTGAGGATTGCCAATTAAGAGGCGGTGACCCATTTGCGGATGTTCAAATTCCTGATGCGGTGATCACCTTAAAGCAAGGTGTTGGGCGTTTGATCCGTGATACCAGTGATTACGGCGTTATTGTGATTTGCGATAACCGTTTAGTAACACGTCCATATGGTAAGGTTTTTTTGAATAGTTTACCGCCGTCACCAAGAACTCGCAGTTTATCTAAAGCAATTGAGTTTCTTGAGAAAAAACGAATAGAACATAATAATAGCAATTAAACCAAGGTCATAAGCGGTTTTTTCTGCTATTTCATTTTGAGTTTATGCTACTATAAACGTCATTTTCAGGTCACTGTACAGGTACAGTGGCATCAAATCTAATCATTTGCCGGAGTTGTGGCATGTCGAGCCGTATTCTTGCTGTTGATACAGCAACAGAAGCATGTTCAGTCGCATTGTTATGCGATGGAGAAATTATTTCGCGTTTTGCCGTTTCGCCTCGAGAGCATACACAAAAAGTGTTGCCAATGGTGGACGAGGTATTATCTCAAGCGGGGGTCACTTTAAACCAATTGGATGCGTTAGCGTTTGGTCGTGGACCGGGGAGTTTTACGGGCGTTCGCATCGGGGTCGGTATCGCCCAAGGGTTAGCACTCGGCGCCAATTTACCGATGATCGGTGTTTCATCATTGATGACACTGGCAGAAGGGGCATATCGAACGCAAGGACATGAGCAGGTTTTGACGGCGATTGATGCGCGCATGACAGAGGTATATTGCGCTCAATATCAGCGTACAGCAGAGGGCATATGGCTCGGTGAGGATACCGAAGCTGTTATGGCGCCGGAGCTATTTAGAGATTCAATCGCTCAGTTGGCAGGGCAATGGAGCCTAGCAGGAACAGGTTGGCAAGCTTATCCGCAATTAAAAGACAGCGCGCTTTCGTTGATTGAAAGTGGGATCACATTGCCAGCGGCACAAGATATGTTACCGATTGCTGAACGTTTATGGCGTGCGGGTCAGGTACAAGCCGTCGAAAACGTTGAACCAACATATTTACGTAACGAAGTGACGTGGAAAAAACTGCCGGGTCGTGAATAGGTATATTTTTTAGATTGGCTATGCTTATTTTATTGTTAAGTTAGGCATAGCCAAGTTCTGTTTTACGCTTTTTTCCTACCAATATTTACTGTCTTAAATGGATGTTTTTTTTAATTCGATGATTGAAATTAGCATCGAGACTCATCAAGCCTTATTTTATCAGTCTATAATTGAATTATTCGTGTATTTATCTCTCAAAGTATTGAACATATCGTGTTATGTTAGTTGATATTAATGTTAATCCTTGCCGTCTGAATTTATAATTAAAGCTAAATGGAGGTGGTATATGGGTATAAAAATTAACAGCCGTTCGACATTTAATGCGGTTTTATTTGTCGGCATATTAACGTTAACGGGGTGTGTGTCGATCCCAGCCTCAATTCAAGGCTCGTCACCTAATCCAGCGGTTAACTTATCGTCAGTACAAAATGCGCCTGAAATGTATATTGGGCAGGAAGGGCGTTTTGGTGGGAAAGTAATCTCTGTTTTTAATCAGCCTAATAAAACGCGATTAGAAATTGCCGTGATCCCACTGAATAAATATGATGCAGCACCAGAATTAAATACGGCATCAACTGGTCGTATTTATGCCTTTGTTAATGGGTTCCTTGATCCTGCTGACTATAATGGTCGTTACATCACAGTGGTGGGTAAAATTACCGGAGAGCAGCCTGGTAAAATTGGTGATATCCCCTATAAGTATGTCACGCTAGACGTAACAGGTTACCAACGTTGGAATTTAGCGCAAAGTGTAATTTTGCCGCCAGCAGGCCCATGGGGTTATGGGTATTACGGAAACCCTTATTACTATAACTATCCTTGGGGTTACGGATATGGCTATGGTTATGGCTATCCGGGGGGCGTTGCTCCAGTACAAACCTATTTAACCGAATAAAATGAGAAGTGAAAGGCTATTTATTCGGCAATGAGCTTAGTCAGTTTATTTATTAGGTTTATACGTGGGAAATATGTTAATTTTTCCAAAAATGATTCAAAAAAGTGTATTATTATGATATCTACACCAGATATCGTTCTGGAATAACATACTAAAACGAAATAGGCGGAATAGTCCGCCTATTTTTGTTTCGAAGGAATGAAATTTATTTAGTGATAGACCTCTCAACCTTAGCACAGGGTATTTTTCAAACTGGTACGCTGAGTTAATAATTTGTTAAAAGAGTGTTTGAGTTATATTACTATACTAAAATTCAGGAGTCATACTTTGGAAAAAATCTGGCTGAAAAATTACCCAAGCGATGTGCCGGAAGAGATCGATCCTGATCGCTTTGCTTCTTTAGCAGAGTTACTTGAAAATTCGGTTTCGCAATATGCTGACCAACCTGCATTCATCAACATGGGTGCGGTGATGACTTATCGCAAGTTAGAAGAGAGAAGTCGTGCTTTTGCCGCTTACCTACAAAATGGGTTAGGGTTAAAAAAAGGCGACCGCGTCGCGTTGATGATGCCTAACTTGCTGCAATACCCGATAGCTCTATTTGGCGTTTTGCGCGCGGGTATGGTTGTCGTCAATGTTAACCCACTTTATACCCCAAGGGAGCTAGAGCACCAGTTAAATGATAGTGGTGCAACGGCCATTGTCATTGTGTCTAACTTTGCTCATACCCTTGAAAAAGTGGTGTTTAATACCAAGGTTAAGCACGTTATTTTAACTCGGATGGGGGATCAACTCTCTCGTCCGAAAGCGACATTAGTGGATTTTGTCGTCAAGTATGTTAAACGGTTGGTGCCTAAATACCATTTACCAGATGCTATCTCTTTCCGACGTGCGATGCATTACGGTTATCGCATGCAATATATCAAGCCAAAGATCAATGGCGATGACCTTGCGTTCCTTCAGTATACCGGAGGGACGACAGGGGTAGCGAAAGGGGCAATGCTAACGCACCGTAATATGTTAGCGAATATCGAGCAAGCTCGAGCGGCTTATGGTCCGGTATTAAAAATAGGTTCAGAATTTGTTGTTACGGCACTACCGCTCTATCACGTCTTTGCTCTTATGGTAAATTGCTTCCTGTTTATTAATGTCGGGGGGGTGAACTTATTGATTACTAACCCTCGTGATGTGGCAGGTACCGTTAAAGAGCTAGCACGTTATCCGATCACTTCGATTACGGGTGTTAATACCTTATTCAATGCATGGTTACATAACGCAGAGTTTCAACAACTGGATTTTTCTAAACTCAGGTTGACGGTTGGTGGCGGGATGCCTGTTCAAAAAGTAGTTGCTGAAAAATGGCAAAAACTGACTGGGAAGCATTTATTAGAAGGGTATGGATTGACGGAATGTTCGCCACTTGTCACTGGAAACCCGTATAATCTGACGGCTTATAGTGGTAGTATCGGGTTACCGGTTCCATCAACAGAAATCAAGCTGGTTGATGATGATGGAAATGAGGTTGCACTTGGGGAACCAGGGGAAATGTGGGTGAAAGGTCCACAGGTGATGAAAGGGTATTGGAACCGCCCTGATTCAACCGCGGAAATTTTACATGATGGCTGGTTAGCGACGGGGGATATTGCTGAAATAGACAGTGAAGGTTATATCCGCATTGTCGATCGTAAAAAAGACATGATCATCGTTTCGGGCTTCAATGTCTATCCAAACGAAGTGGAAGATGTGATTTCATCTCATCCTGATGTCGTAGAGTGTGCCGCGATTGGTGTGCCGAGTACGAGTACAGGGGAGGCAGTTAAAGTCTTTGTTGTTAGTAGTAATCCTAATCTAACGTCAGATGATCTGAAAACATTTTGTCGCCGCTCATTAACCGCCTATAAAGTACCTAAGTTATTTGAGTTCCGAACCGAGCTACCAAAATCGAACGTTGGTAAAATATTGCGTAGGGAACTACGTGATGAAGAGAAACAGCAAAAAGATAAATCAACAGCGTAACGTTGTCATATCGGTTTGCACCCCTATGAGTAACGCCGGTTTTTACCGGCGTTACTGTGATGAGAATATAAAAAGAGAAATTTGTTTTGAATTATCGTTTAGTTACAACTGATAGCGAACTTGCACAGGTATGCCAGCAGGCGAGTGAAGCCGATTGGTTGGCATTGGATACCGAATTTGTCCGTACTCGAACTTACTATCCACAATTAGGTTTGCTACAGCTTTATGATGGAAAACAAGTTTCACTGATTGACCCGTTATCTATTAGCGACTTTTCACCGTTTAAAGCCTTACTGACAAATAAGAGCCTCACTAAGTTTTTACATGCCGGTAGTGAAGATCTTGAAGTGTTTTTGCATGATTTTGAGTGTGTGCCTGAACCGATGGTCGACACACAGGTTATTGCAGCCTTTTTGGGTTATCCAATCTCCTGTAGTTTCGCTTCTTTAGTTTCTGAATACTTAGGCATAGAGCTTGATAAGAGTGAATCTCGAACCGACTGGCTAGCGCGCCCATTAAGTGAAAAACAGTGCCAATATGCGACGGCAGACGTGCTTTATTTGCTGCCGCTAGCCAAGATCCTGATGCAGAAAGTGGAAGAGTCAGGCTACCTTTCTGCTGCGCTAGAAGAGTGCCAAAGAACGGTTGAACGCAGACAAAATGTGACTGATCCTGCATTAGCTTACCGTAATATCACCAGTGTTTGTCAGTTAAAGAATGAGCAATTGGCTTGCTTGCAAATGCTGGCGGAATGGCGGCTAAATCAAGCAAAAGCGCGTGATATGGCGATTAACTTTGTGGTTAAAGAGGAGCATCTTTGGAAAGTGGCGCGTTATTTACCCGGTTCATTAGGTGAATTAGACGCATTAGGGCTGACGGGGCAAGAGATCCGCTGTCATGGAAGGCGGTTACTCAGTATTGTTGAAAAAGCCAAACAAATGGATGAGAGTGAATATCCCCCCACAGTGGCGAATTTGAATGAGCAACCTCAATATAAAACGTTATTTAAAGAGATAAAGAGTGTTGTTAAAGAAATTGCAGAGCATGAGAAATTCAATGCGGAATTGCTTGCTTCAAGGCGACAAATAAACCAGTTGCTCTCGGTACATTGGGGGATCAAATCTATCCCTAATCAGCCTGAATTACTTGATGGTTGGCGAGGAAGAATGCTTGCTGAGCCAATTACAAAGCTCCTTCAACAAGCGCGTTAATGGCCTATTTTCACTCCTAGGTTTGCTAGGAGTGAAATGTTAACCTTTTGCCTAGTGAATAGTGACGGCACTTAAGCGTTGAATAGCTCACCCACTCATTAATCAATCGATTTATTTACTGCACTGCTACGGTTTCGACAGAAAGTTAACTATCGGCAGAGGCGTATCGGAGAGTTGGGGGATTTTGTATTTCTTTTGGCAATAGACACCCAAACCACATAGAACAAATATTCATTCCATTGATGATTATTTAAATTCAATTGGTTGAACAAATAAAAAAGCAAGCCGCTATTTACAACTTAAAAACAACGGCTATTTGCTATGATTATTTTTCAGGAGCCTTGATTTCATCACCTTCCGGTAACGTAACGTTGAGTTCAAGTACTGAGATATCATCACCTTTTTGTTCGAATTGTACAGAAAGCATCTCAGGGTCAACTTGCACGTATTTACAAATAACCTGCAAAATATCTCTTTTCATATCAGCAAGATAAGGAGGTTCACTATCACCGCGGCGACGTTCTGCAACGATGATTTGCAATCGCTCTTTTGCGATATTTGCTGTCGACTTTTTTCTCGACAGAAAGAAATCCAATAAAGCCATTATTTACCCCCCAAATAGGCGTTTCAAGAAACCTTTTTTCTCTTCTTCAATGAATCGGATAGGGCGCTCTTCACCTAAAATACGGTCAACACAGTCACTGTATGCCTGACCTGCATCAGATTCTGCGTCTAAGATGACCGGTTCACCTTGGTTTGATGAACGTAGAACAGATTGGTCTTCAGGGATCACACCAATTAATGGAATACAAAGTATTTCCAGCACATCTTCCATGCTTAACATATCACCACGCGTCACACGACCCGGGTTATAGCGGGTTAATAATAAGTGCTCTTTGATAGGATCGAGCCCTTTTTCGGCGCGGCGTGATTTAGAGGCGAGAATACCCAAGATGCGGTCAGAGTCACGAACAGAAGAAACCTCAGGGTTCGTGGTGATGATCGCTTCATCTGCAAAGTAAAGTGCCATTAATGCACCACTTTCAATACCGGCTGGGGAGTCACATACGATAAAATCAAAAGACAAGTCATTACTTAATTCGTCGAGTATTTTTTCAACGCCTTCACGTGTCAGTGCGTCTTTGTCACGAGTTTGTGATGCTGGCAGAATATAAAGATTCTCGGTGCGTTTATCTTTAATCAGTGCCTGATTTAATGTGGCATCACCTTGAATGACGTTAACGAAGTCATACACTACTCGGCGTTCACATCCCATGATCAGGTCGAGGTTACGTAGACCGATATCAAAATCGATCACAACCGTTTTTTTCCCTCTTTGAGCTAGGCCTGTAGCTATGGCCGCGCTTGAAGTGGTTTTACCGACGCCACCTTTACCAGATGTAACAACAATTATGCGTGCCATGAATAATTCCTTGTAAATAAGGTCTAAATTAAGTTTTCAATATTTAATCTGTTGTCAACGAGACAAAGTTTCGCTGCTTTGCCGAGAAATTCAGACGGGATCTGATCACTCAGCCAATATTCACCTGCAATAGACACTAACTCTGCTTGCAAGTGGACACAAAAAATTTGGCTTTCCGTATCGCCAGAAGCACCTGCAAGTGCTCGGCCTCTCATTATGCCATATATATGAATATTACCATCTGCCAACAATTCTGCACCTGCACTCACATTACTTGTTACGATGAGATCACTATTTGGTGCATAAATTCGTTGGCCTGAACGAACAGGGGCATTAATAATTCGTGTTTTCCGGTAATTAAACTCAGGTTCGGCGGGAGTGGCTACCTCAACCGGTGTATGAACAGCCTTAGGTTGAGTATCAACGGCTTTTTGGCTTTTCCCCTCATTGAGAACCGGTAAGCCTGCATCATTGACTTTCTTACGTAGCAAAGGATCGGTACATCCGCTTATTCCGACAACCCTTAAGCCAACCGATATAATAGCTTTGTGAATACTGTATAAATCAGCATTTGTGGTTAAATCAGCAATGTTGATAACCACTGGCGCATTTTTAAGGAAGTCAGGAGCTTGACTAACCTTATCTTGTAGCGCTTTTTTGATGAGTTTGGGTTCTTCACTGTGTAAGTGAAGAACAGAAAGAGTAAAACTACTGCCTTTGAGTTCTATTGGCGACTGTGACATCTATCCGGGCTCAGCAAATTAAAATATCCGAAACAAACTTCGGGTGACGATATTCTGTAAAACAATAGCATGTTATAGTTACTACATTCTTCAAGCAAGCCAATGAACTAAGAAAAAGAGTTAAATATAATGATTTGTGCAATATATCGTAGTCCTAACCGTGAACAAACATATCTTTATATTGAGAAGAAGGATGATTTTTCTCGTGTACCTGAAGAACTCATGAAACAATTTGGTACTCCTCAATTTGCGATGACCCTTTCCCTTGCAAACCGCGACAAGCTGGCAAATGCAGACATTGAGAAAGTCAAAGCTGATTTAATTGAAGTTGGGTATTATCTGCAATTTCCACCTCCAGTTGAAAACCTACTCGCTGAATATCGAGAGTCTTACAGCGAATAAAATTAGGATAATACTTAGATGTTAATTTACTTGGGGAGGTGATGTGATAAAACCAACGTTATTATTTACTTTAATTAGCGGCCTATTTTTAGCTAGCTGCTCAGCAAAACAACCTATTTTGGTTACACCACAGGCTGAGCAAGATGCCATGATTGCAAAAGAGGTGATCGCGCTAAATAAAGCTTTTCCACTCGAAGAGCGTGAACCATCGCAATTCCCTGCTTATGTGGAGTTGTTAAAAGAGCATGCATTAGCTCAAGGTATTCAACCTGCAACTATTGAACGTGGTTTCGCCCATATTCATTTTATTGAACGCGTTGTTAAGGCCGATAAAGGGCAACCGGAAAAAAGAGCAACGGTGACTTTAGAAAGTTATCTCAAGAATGTGCTACCTGCATCACGCATTAATGCAGGCGCGGAAAAATATTGGGAAAATGAGTCACTCTTAAATGCGATTAGCCATCGTTATGGCGTACCGCCCCAATATATTGTTGCGTTGTGGGGGCTAGAAAGTGGTTTTGGTCGCTCCCAAGGTAAAGAAGATGTTATCTCAGCATTAGCTACGCTTTCATTTGAAGGCCGCCGTGAAGCATTATTCAGTAAACAGTTGCTGGCTGCACTGGAAATTATGGATAAAGGCTATATACCGGAAGAGCAGCAGTTAAAAGGCTCTTGGGCAGGCGCCATGGGCCAAAGCCAATTTATGCCGACGTCTTATTTATCTTATGCGGCGGATGGTGATGGCGATGGCAAAATGGATATTTGGAACAATAAGGCGGATGTGTTTGCCTCAATTGCCAATTACCTGTCTACGGAAGGCTGGCAGTCTGCACTACCTTGGGGCTATCAAGTGAGCCTACCTACCGACTTTGATAAGCAACTGGAAGGCGTGAAAGCAGAGCAGGGCAAAACGGTTGCACAGTGGGAGCAACTTGGCGTTAAACTCCCTGCATCTGCGCAGTTATCACCCAATTTAAAAACGTGGGTTGTTATCCCTGATGATCCGTTAGGGCGTGCATACTTAGTAACTGAAAACTTCCGCACGATCATGCATTGGAATCGTTCATATTACTTTGCTTTGAGCGTTTGCCTCATGGCTGATGGCGTTGCTCAAAAAATACAATAACGATAATAGGAGTTACAACTATGTACCAACATCGTGACTGGCAAGGTGCCTTACTGGATTTCCCTGCAAACAAAGTGGTTTGTGTTGGCAGTAACTATGCGAAACATATAAAAGAAATGGGCTCAGCACACCCCGAAGAGCCTGTGATTTTTATCAAACCTGAAACGGCATTATGTGACGCTAACCAACCGATTGTTATTCCAAAAGATCTTGGCTCTGTACACCATGAGATAGAATTAGCGGTTTTGATTGGTATGCCCTTAAAAAATGCTGATGAAGATAGAGTTTCTCGCTCAATCGCGGGTTTTGCTGTGGCATTAGATTTAACGTTGCGTGATTTGCAGGCAAAATTTAAAAAAGCAGGGCAGCCATGGGAAAAAAGTAAAGCGTTTGATGGCTCATGTCCTATTTCAGGCTTTATTCCGGTTAATAACTTTGGTGATCCGCAAAGTGCCCAGCTTTCACTGGAGCTCAATGGGGAAATTCGCCAGTCAGGCTCTACTCGTGATATGATCACGCCAATATTACCTCTGATTAGCTATATGTCTCGCTTTTTTACTTTGCGTGCGGGGGATATTATTTTAACGGGAACACCAGAGGGTGTCGGGCCGTTGACATCGGGTGATATGTTAAAGCTCTCAATTAATGACCACTCGTTAACGACTCGAGTGATCTAATGATATAGGATTGATAAGTATTATGTCTCAGCCTTTCTGGCAGGTAAAAACGTTAGATGAAATGACTGACGATGAATGGGAATCACTGTGTGACGGTTGTGGTCAGTGTTGTTTACATAAGCTGATGGATGAAGACACGGATGAAATTTATTTTACTAACGTGGCTTGTAATCAATTAAATATCAAGACCTGCCAGTGTAAGCATTATGAAGATCGTTTCAGTTATGAGGCAGATTGTATCAAGCTCAATCGCTACAATTTAGAAACGTTTGAATGGTTGCCACACACTTGTGCTTATCGTTTATTGCTAGAAGGTAAAACCTTACCTGCATGGCATCCTCTTAAAACGGGGTCAAAAGCGGCAATGCACAGTGAGCGGATCTCTGTTCGCCATATCGCGGTTAGAGAAAAAGATGTGGTGGATTGGGAAGACCATATCATGAATCGGCCAGTAGATAGAACATCATCTTAATCAGATAAGCTTGATTTAGCCAATATGTTTGAATAACGCGACAGCCCTATTTTATAGGGCTGTCGTATTTTAAAACAGTGACGTATTAAAATTCTTCATAAACAGCAGGATCTTGATTGCGTAATCGACCATTAGCAGAAGATAAGTTATTTATTGCTTGCATATCTTCCGGCGATAATTCGAAATCATAAACATCAATATTTTCAATTTGGCGTGACGAATGCGCCGATTTCGGTATTGGTAATGCACCTAACTGTAAATGCCAACGTATGATAATTTGCGATACCGATTTATTATAGCGACTCGCTAAATTGAGTAAGGTTGGATTAGATAACACATCACCAGCACGACCTAATGGGCTCCATGATTGCGTAATGATCCCTTTAGATTGGTCATACTGACGCTGTTTGGCTTGATTAAAATTAGGATGCAGCTCAATTTGATTGACCACGGGAAGTATGCCCGTCTCTTTTTCTAATGTTTCTAGATGTTCGGGGAGAAAATTACACACCCCAATACTTCTGATTAAACCTGAACGTTGTGAATCGATTAATGCTTGCCAAGCCTCAACAAATGTTCCTCTTTTCGGATTTGGCCAGTGGATCAAATAAAGGTCAACATAATCTAAACCTAATCGAGCCACTGATTCTTGGATAGTGTGCATGGCATTATTGTATTGTTGGTGTCGGCCAGGTAATTTCGATGTGACGGTTATTTGATCTCTAGGAACTGAGCTATTTTTAATGGCTTTGCCGACAATACCTTCATTCTCATAATTAAATGCAGTATCTAATAAACGATAGCCATGTGATAGCGCACTTTCAATAACCCGAACCCCATGTAAACCTTTTAATGAATATGTTCCAAAACCAATTTGAGGGATTTGGAATCCATCGAGTAATTCATATGATGGGATCATAGTGTCTCCTGATAGATGTCAAAACTGTACCCAATATATCACCGCGTAAGAACTTATTTTGTCGATTTGGGCAGTAGCAATAACATCATGATGGCAATGACCAAAGCGCAAACCATCAGTAACACTCGGTCAATCGCTAATACAATAGGCCCAGCAGTGGCCGTTAAGTTAAATGTTAATGCGATAGCGGTTAAACAAAATGTCCAATAGCCATAACGTTTCGCACCGATCATTAACATGGCGAATAACAATAGGCCCACTAAGGAAACGTGTAAGAGTGGGTTATTTGATAAACCAAGTAAAAGCCCCCCTACAGCAGCACCGAGCAGAGTGCCTGCACCACGTTGTTTTAGCCTTTGCCAAGTTGCTGTCCGTTCAGATTTCATCACTCTTAAACCAGCAGCAGGTAACCAACAGGGATGAGAGCTAGGGAGCAGGGTTGCAAGAGCACTCCCGATGAGCGCAACGAGAACTATTGCCACAGAGAAGCGCTGTACTGCGGGAGTGCGCATATCAATTTGAGTTGTTGGTGCGGGAAGGTCATGACGGGGCAACAGAATATAAGCAATAATGACGCCCCAAAATGTACCGAGTGTAAATGCGATGCCATAAAATAAGCTACCCTGAACGGGGACCTGACCAATTGATAGGAAATAAGCTAAAACGCCAAGGGCGATTGGTAAACGTAGATAGGTTGACCGCAATTCGGCATAGCCTTGAAAAAAAGCGCCAAGTCCAGAGCAAATAAAGAATAAAAGGCTACCAAGGGTGACATTAACACCGATTACCGCAAGAGCAGATAAAATGCAGGCTCCTTGCAGTAAAACATAAATAGGTTTTTTCGTGGGGAGTTTAGGAAATGATACAACTAATAAATATGCACCAAAAGAGATCAAAGTCCCTAACATGGGTTGCTTATAGAGGATAGCAATAAACCATGGAGCGATAACCCATAGAGAAAGTAAAAAGGCACTTCGGGTTTGGGGCAAAGAAATTGGCATTAGACGATCTCACCTTATAAATTAATCATATTCATACAGTGTATAAGTTGATAACTCAACGAATAACTTACTGAGAATTATTATAATTTTCCATCATCTCTATTTGAGCATCATTGATTGCCCCGCCAACCTATCACTCGGAAAATGACATAACCAGCGTATAGCAACATCAATATGCCACTCTGGTAGTCGTTTGTATTGCTATCTTCTATTTTTGTAAAATTAAGTAATTAAGACCTATCTTTTTCTTGAGTATGGCATGGTAAAGCCTCTAAAGGGAGGAGACCAAAATGCATCAAATGAAAACAGAAGTTGTGGTTATTAGACTCACTAAGCAAGAAAGAGCAGAGCTTGACGCTAAGAAAACTAAGCCCATTCTCTCAGACTGGTTAAAAGAGCTCGCATTTGCAGCCCCCGATAACCCAGACAATAAGAATATTGAAGGTAAACCCGCCTAGCGGAGTAATGATTTTATTCTCTACAAAATGGGCTTGCATGGTATATCTCAGTCAATAAAGGCGTTGAATGCAATTAACTTTATGGCTAATAGTAGGTTAATTGCATTCACATTAATGGAATGTAGCAGTTTAAGTCAGCAATTTTGTAAGGTGCTGTTAAAGAGGTTAACGGTAGTTTTAATTGATTGGTCGCTAACAATATGAAAGTAGTAACTTAACAACAATGTCGATTAAAGTTTGATCGGTGTGTGTAGTTGAAAGAGATCTAACTCTCACTTCTTACGATAACAGATATTCAATATACGATGTGTGCTTTATGTTATGGTCTAAATAAGTTGCATTAAACAGGCTTATTCGCTCCATTAATCTTGTTATCTTTAGATAGATTATTGCGCAAAGTGATCTAACTAACCTTAACTGAGCATCTTTTTTGTTCAGCGCTGGTGAAATAAAAAGCTATTTATACTCTTTAGGTGAGTTTTAGGACTATTCTTAAGGATGGTTTTGATATCTGAGTTAAGTCTCAATAGAGGGGAGGGTAAATTATTTTTTAACATTAGTTATCAAATGGTTACACATTTAAAAAAAATTGAATAGATCAAAAAATATGAAGAAAAAATGTGCATACATCAAATTAATTGATAACATTTACTAACAATAAGTAACCTTTGTTATTTCTTCATTAGCGCATTTTGGGTGCTAGGCAAGGAATAAAATAGCGAAATAAAAAGAACTTTTGAAATATAGTCAAATCACAAGTAATTATTCTACTTACTAGATCAAAATAAAGCCTATTACTTTCTGATTTATCGCTTAAGTTTTGCTTTTAATCTAAAAATACACCTTTATCCATATAATCATATTGTTTTACTCCTTACATGAGTAAATAATCCAATTATGATGTATTACCGTTATATCATAAATATATTCTCAAATGAGAATTAATTCCATCAATGAATAAACATAAAATTAATTTATATTATTTAAAACCCAAATATCATATTTAGACTAATATTTATTTTGAGTATATAAATTTAGAATAAGTAGTCACAATAAGGATAATCTTATTTAGAATAGTTTTTGCATTTATCTCTTTTATAAAATATCACTATAAGATCATTTTTTAGAATTTGTTAAAAACATAAAAATAAAAAACAAACAATCAATTTGATAAATTAGCGTAAAACGAGTAATACATCGTGTATATTCAATAAGGTTTTTCGATTAATAGCAGTTGTTTGATAGGCTAAGGCTATTAAATTTTATTGTATCTCATGATAAAAACGATTTGATGTAATTTAAGTTTTTATGTATCCTCTCTCCGAAATCATATAGACCACGTTATGATTATTAATTCTAAAAATGGACTGATTAAGATAGAACTATATTTTTAATTAAATTATTAGCAGTAGCTTAAATACACGGAAATAAATGTGTAACCATATTAAACATATGGTCAACACCCTACGCTAATTATTTATTAAAAGACTAGGTGCTTAATAAGTTCTGTTTAGTGTAATAATAAAAACCCTCATATTAGGAAATGACAATGAAAAAAGTATTACTGACTGCAATTGCTACTGCAATTATTGGTGCATCTTCTGCTTACGCTGCAACTGAAAACGCTGGTGGTGGCCAAGTTAATTTTTACGGTAAAGTGACAGATGTTTCTTGTACTATTTCTGTTGACGGCCAAGGTAGTGACGCTAAAGTTTATTTGGCTCCTGTTTCAGTAAAAGAAGTTAAAGATGCAGGTGCAAATACTTACCTGAAACCAAAATCATTTGTTATTGACGTGACTAATTGTCAAGGTACAGCTGATGACACTACATTAAATGTTAACTGGACTGGTGGTAACGTATTAGTAGGTGCTTCTGGTGCAAACGAAGGTTATTTAGCTAACACTGATTCAACGGGTGCTGAAAATATTCAATTAGTATTAGCAACTAATGCTGATCCTGATTTAAAAACCAAAATCAACCCAACTAGTGCTACTCAACCTAAAGCAAAAACAGTTGATATTGCTGACGGTTCACGTTTCACTTATTACGTAGGTTACGCAACTTCTACGCCAGATACTGTTAGCAGCGGTATCGTAGAAAGCTATGCAACTTACGAAATTACTTACGAATAATATTAAATTAATTTAAAAGTAATATTTATCTAAGCGGTAGGTTAACTGCCGCTTTTATTTAGAGGTTCAAATGAAAGCAATTGTTTTATTCTTCTGCTTCGTTTTCAGTGCATCTTCATTAGCGAACAACATTATTGTTAACGGCACACGATTTATTTATCCTGGAAATGAAAAAGAAATTACAGTGCAGTTAAATAATACCGCGGATAGACCAGCTGTCGCACAAGCATGGTTAGATACCGGTGATGCATCTGAAACACCAGATACAATAAAAACACCATTTCAAATTACGCCTCCAATATCTCGTATTGATGCTAAGGGTGGTCAAACTCTCCGTATTAAATTAATGGATAAAAATGGACTACCACAAGATAAGGAAAGTTTATGGTGGCTGAATATTTTAGATATTCCACCGACAGTCCGAACTGCAGGAAAAGAAGATCAAAACTTTTTACAACTGGCAATTCGTTCTCGTTTTAAATTTATTTATCGTCCTGTAGGTTTAGGTAGCCGTGAATTAGCACCTGAAAAACTAATTGTGAGTGCTAATGGAAATAATCTGACTATAAATAACCCAACACCATTTTTTATTACCATTACAAAAATTTCTACAGATGGAAAAAATGGGTTAACTGATAAAGCGGTTATGGTGGCACCAAAAAGCCAGAGCTCAGTGGTATTGAAAAAAGCAATTAAAGCAGGTGAAAACATTGTTTTGAACAATATCAATGATTATGGGGCGGACATAGCAGTTAAAACAACTGTTAAATAGGACAGAAAAATGAAACAGCGAGAGTTAATAAATAAATATAGTAATACACTCTCTGTGACCTGCTTTGTCACTGTATGTATGATGCCAACATTTTACGCGTGGGGGGCGGAAGGCACAACCTACGAGTTTAACAGTGGATTCATAGTAGGCAGCAAAGATAATGTTGATTTAGAACGCTTCAATACTGCTCCAATTAGTGAAGGTAAATATTCTGTTGATGTGTATACCAATGATAATTGGAAAGGACGCTATGATTTAAATATTGTTCAACAAAAAGATGGGAATTTAGGTGTGTGCTATACGCCAGCTATGTTGAGCAATTTTGGTGTTGATGCAGAAAAATTAAACCCACAACTAAATTCACAAGAATCCACCTGCTTACCTCTTAAAGAGTGGAATAATTTGAGTGAAGTGAATGATAAATTTCACTCATCTAATTTACGTCTAGATATTTCAGTACCCCAAATTTATGAACAACGTTTATCACGCGGGTATGTTGCGCCACAATTCTGGGAAAAAGGAATACCAGCACTTAATGTAGCCTATATGGCTAACTATTATGATAATCATACGAGCGGAGCTCAGGGGCAAAATGATGCCAGTGCGTATTTAGGATTAAATGCAGGGTTATCATTCGATGGCTGGTTGTTAAAACATATCGGTAACTTAAGTTGGCAACGTTCAGGAAGCACCAGTTGGAACAGCAACCAAACTTATTTACAACGACCTATTGCAAGTATGAAGTCAAAAATGACCGCAGGTCAGTTTTATACTGATGGCGATCTGTTTGACAGTATTAGCTTGCGTGGTGCAAAAATTGCGACAGATGACAGCATGTATCCTGATGGAATGACATCATATGCACCTGAAATTCGTGGTGTTGCCCAAAGTAACGCATTAGTCACTGTACGCCAAAATGGCTCGATCATATATCAAACTTCAGTACCACCAGGGCCGTTTATTTTAAATGATGTCTATCCATCCGGTTACGGTAATGACCTAAACGTCACCGTTAAGGAAGCAGATGGCAGTGAAAGTACTTTCAGTGTGCCATATTCATCGTTAGCACAACTGTTACGTCCGGGCTTTACACGTTATCAAGTCGCTGCTGGTAAGTCTGATACCGATGGTTTGCATCATCGCCCTTATATTATGCAAGGTACGATCCAACACGGCTTAAATAATACGTTTTCACTTTATGGTGGTGTTACGGCATTTGATGACTACCAAGCTTATTTAGTTGGTACTGGTATTAATACGGGGATTGGTGCGTTAGCACTGGACGTGACGCAATCTCGAACTGCGTTAAAACATCGAACCGATAATGGCCAAAGTTATCGTATCACTTTTAACCGACTGATATCGCAAACTGATACCAATATTTCATTGGCTGCGTATCGTTATTCAACGAAAGACTATTTTAATGTTAACGATGCGCTGTATGCGATCGATTATGATAAACGTGGTCTTTCAAATAACCGTTGGCGTGAAAAAAATGGTTTTAGCTATACAGTAAACCAAAACTTACCGGATGGATTTGGTGGGCTGTATTTTACAGGTCGTATATCAAGTTATTGGGAACGTTCTGGCACTGAGAAACAGTATCAGTTTAGTTATAACAACCAATATCAGCGCCTCTCTTATTCCATTAATTTTATGCGAGTCTACTCGGATAATAATAACTCACATGGAAAGAAAGACGACCGTATTAGCCTAAACCTAAATATTCCACTCTATTTTGGTGACAGCAGAAGTACCACATTAACCTCAAACACCGTATTTAATAATGAGAAATTTGGCTCAACTCAGCTCGGTGTTAATGGGGCACTAGATGATGAGAATAACTGGACTTATGGGCTAAATACCTCAACGGCTAGAGGTGGTGAACACAGTGTTGCAGTAAATACGGGTTATCGTACTCCTTATGTCAATACCAATGCTAATTATAGTCAAGGGCAAGGTTATCGCCAATTTGGCGTTGGTGCGAATGGCTCTGTTGTTGTGCATTCAGGGGGCGTTGTACTCACACCAAATACTGCAACGACAATGGCGTTGATTGAAGCCGAAGGTGCAGAAGGCGCTTCAATTATCAGTGCTCCAGGTGTACGCGTCAATCGAGGTGGTTATGCACTAGCACCATATGTACGACCTTATCGTATTAATAATATTGAAATTGACCCTAAAGGCAGTGCTGAAGATATCGTGTTCGAAAACACATCAAGCCAAGTCGTTCCTTATGAAGGCAGTATTGTTAAGGTGAAATTTGGCACTAAAGTTGAACGTAATCGGACTTTTAACGTTGTGCGTCTCGATAAAAAGCCAATGCCATTTGGCGCGGAAGTGACTAACGCTGAAGGTGAGTCAATTGGTGTTGTCGGACAAGGTGGCACGGTATTTATTAGTAACGAAGATGCCAAAGAAGCTATTGTGAAATGGGATAATGGGCAATGTGTATTTTCTCTGGAAGCAGGAACCAGTAAGGATAGTGTATGTCGATAAACACAATTTTACGTAATGGAATAGCACTGGCAGCAGTGCTATCGAGTATCCCCGCGTATGCTACATGCACCCGAAATAGTTGGGTTCCAGCCGAGAATATCGACATGCAATTTGGCCGAGTGGTTGTCTCCCCAGATCTTCCTGTAGGTAGTGTGATACAAGAAAAAACATGGCCGATGAAGGAAACTGGCAGTTATTGGGCACAGTGTTATGGTGGCACTGTTTTAGATGCCATTATAACAGCAAAGGGGCTGACTGAGGGGCCAAATAAAGTCTATAACACGAATATCCCAGGGATAGGATTGCGTTTCCAACGTATGGGGGCTGTAGCAATGACCTACCCAGATACGTTTAAAGTTAGTGGGAGTAATAGACAAAAGATCAATGTGTATTTAGCTGGCTCAACATTTAAGTTACAAATCATTAAGACAGCAGAAAATACAGGCTCAGGGCGAATTACCCAAGGTGAGTATACTCGTTATGGTTACAAACCTAATTCAGTTGAACCAGCGATTATTACTTATTTATCGGCTGATGCCATTACCATTGTATCGCCATCTTGTAAAATTATGACAGGTAAAAACCAAGATGTTCATCTAGATACGGTTAAGCGCACCGATTTTAAAGGTCGAGGAACTACTGCGGGTGAGAAAAAGTTCCCTATTAATTTAATGTGTAATGGTGGAGTGAGTATTTCTCCCGATTCGGTTTCTGTAAACATGAGTTTCTATGGAAGAAATGCACCGAATACCAACCCTCAAGATGGGGTTCTGGATAACACTGCAAAATCGTCCCCGGCACAAGGTATTGGTGTGCAAGTTCTTACCGACAAGGGAGTAAAATTAACTTGGGGTAAGAGTTATAAGGTTGGGGAGTTAACAACTGCACTCGATAAATATATTAATACGAACTATATTGCTCGCTATTACCAGTATGGAGACAAAGTGACTGCTGGTGATGTGCAGGCTGTGATGCAATTCAACATAACCTATGATTAATAGGGGAGCCCAATGAAAAACTGGATAATACTGATGCTTTTTTCAGCGGTAGGTTATGCAAATGCATTACCAACTTTTGAAACTAACTATGATGAAGGCAAGGTATCTTTTGCGGGTAAAGTTGTTGATGTTTCGTGTGTAGTTTCCGTGAATGACCAAGGAAGTGATGCGAATATCTATCTTGCTCCAATTTCACTTATGGAAATTCATAATAGTGAAGGTGGTGCCTATTTAAAATCAAAAATGTTTACTATCAAGTTATCACAATGTCAATCTGTTGAGCATAATGGTGAAGTTGTTGATGCCGATCTCAATAAAATCAGTGTAACTTGGGCGGATGGTTACTTGGTGCCGAAAACAAACTTTGAAACTGCGGGGCTTCTGAAAAATATGTTAGTTGATGGTGCAAAAAATATTAACTTTGCATTATCCATCAATAATAACACGATTCTAGATGCTGATAATAAAATTATTCCAGCAGATCCTCAGCAACTTAAAGTCACGCCGAAAATATCGGATAATAAGGATGCAATTTTCCAATATTATATTGGTTACACAGCAGAGAAGGCGAGTGATGTGACAACTGGGTTGATGGCAAGTTATGCGACATATGAAATCCAGTATAATTAACATATAAAAACATGTAGGTTAAATAAAAATAACATAGCGATTTAATCGCTATGTTATTTTTTTTGTTTAGGTGATTAGGTTTGAAATATAATTGT
Source organism: Providencia sp. PROV122 (assembly GCF_028482365.1). Classification (NCBI taxonomy): domain Bacteria; kingdom Pseudomonadati; phylum Pseudomonadota; class Gammaproteobacteria; order Enterobacterales; family Morganellaceae; genus Providencia; species Providencia sp. PROV122. The sequence goes on from NZ_JAMPQI010000011.1 coordinate 32,822, forward strand.
CTAATTACAGATGTATCATAAATGTAATAATATAGATTGAAATATTAGAGCGAGTTTTTAGAGTGAATAATAACACTCTCTGCTGTATATTTTAGCTCTTGACTCTTAATATTAATTGTTTCATCTTGCATAGAGTAATCCTCTTCAGTAATACATCCTTGAAAGAACCAGTCTATAGGGCATTTCAACGCAATCGCTATGCTAACTAAGTGATTTAGAGGTATTTTATTGATTCCATTCTCATAGCGAGAGACTTGCTGTTGGCTGATATTTAATTTTTTGGCTAAATCAGCCCCCGAAAGGCCTAATTCTTTTCGCCGTGTTTTTATCTTAATTCCAATAAAATAATGAATGTCCATGTGACACCCTCGATTGATAAAGGGATTGTAGAGTATAATGCTAATGCATTATAAAATTATACAATATATAAAATCTTAAAAAAACAATTAATTTCAATATATCGGTTATTTAATTTAGCTAAGCCATATATTGAAAAGACCTTACAATTTATATTAGTAAGTGTTCTCATGTGTTAATTAAAATGAGAATAATAATTATAACAGAAATATTACTATATAAACATTTGATATAAATTAATTGTTTTACTTTTTGTTTTTTAGTTTTTGTATTTGATTATTTTAAGGCTTGATTATATTTAAATAAACCTTATTCATTTTTTCTTTTATCGATACTCGATTATGGATATGTCGTTCTCTAATATATAACCTTAGATGTTAGTGATATGTATCTAAAAAGCTATTAATTTTCACGGTAAGTATTTTTATTGAGGGTTTCATTGGTATATAAAAATATTAACATTAATTAATATTAAGGAAATTTAATGTTTATTGCTGTTTTACGGAGGATTATTGAATAAAAATTCACGTGGTAAATATACGTATGCTTATAATACATTATTAAAATAATAATAAAGTAGAATGAAAAAATTCAATAAGTATATAATGAAATTAATCAATTAACTGTAATTACGGTCTTGAGAGGGGAGTGCTAGAAAGGATTGTAATTATTAAATCTATTTATAATCAATTACTTATTTCTTCATTCTAATCAGAAGGAGAGTAATATAAATTACATTTTAATAACAAAAAAATGCAAGATATAGATAAGCTCATCATAGATCCCTAATGACATAGTAAAAATAACTATTAATGTAAAAAAGCTAACAGAAAGCAGTTTCGCCATAATTAATTGATAAAACTCTATTGGTAAATATGTGTTTATAGTTTTAGTATAACTGAACTTAAATATTAAAAATGATGTAATGTGTAAACATACATTTCTGGTAGCGCATACTAACAACTAACGCCATTGTTCAGGTGTTTTTTGAAGTTATAGACTAATTGATCTGATTAGACCAGTTTTTTATGCTGTATATATGGTATAATACAGTGGTAGAAGTCGGTGATATTGGCCTGAATTACTGCAAATTGTAACAAAATTGAATGTTCACAAAAGGGCGAAATGAAGAGGTTCGCTGATAAATATCTTGCATAACTCATCGGTTAGAACAGATTTAGTGGTGGGTTACTTAAAGTTAATGAATTTTACAATTTTGTTACATCCATGCCTTTCGCTATACTAACATAATAATCAATATGATTGTCACCACTTAAATGAAGAGGATCTTATAATGAAACTCTATCTTTATGATCATTGTCCGTTTTGTGTTAGAGCAAGAATGATATTCGGATTTAAAAAAATCGCTGTAGAGCAGATATTTTTGATGGAAGATGATAAAGCGACGCCAACCAAAATGATTGGCCGCAAAATGTTGCCTATTTTGCAAAAAGATGATGGTGACTATTTACCAGAGAGTCTAGATATAGTTCATTATGTCGATCAGCTAGTAGAGCCAGCAATCGCTCAACATGCTGTTTCTCCAGAGATTGATAAATGGTATAACACCGTTTCAACTACAGTATATAAATTGGTTGTTCCACGTTTTACACAAGCCGATTTTCCTGAGCTAAGGACCCCAGAGGCGAGAGCCGCTTATATTGAAAGGGAAGAGAGTGCTTTTGGTGATCTGAATACGTTATTAAAAGAAACGCATACATTAATTGTGGAGCTTGAACCACATATGGATGCTTTAGATGCATGGTTAGAAACGCGTAATAGCAACAATATTATGGATGATATTATTATCTTCCCTTTATTGCGCAGTTTATCAATAGTGAATGACTTACCGTTTAGCACCACTATACTGAATTATATGAAAAATATCGCTCAAATAACGGGGGTAACCCTGCTGTTTTCACAAGCAAGGTAAAGTTAGCTATTTTGAAACCGTGTTATTATCAAGCAAAAATCCCATTATTCATGACAAATAATGGGATTTTTAATTAGTCGTCACTTGAAAATAAAGAAAAATTAATTAACGTAATCTTTCAAAACATAAACCAGTTTATACCTACCTTGTGACAAAGTAAGCTTTTTATCATTATAGGATATATCAGCACCTTCGGTTAGCATACGTTTAATTAATGGATCCCATTTTGATAAGTCTTCATCAACGCACTCTAATTCTGTTTTGGATAGATGCTTAACAACAAGCGTTGCATTATTGATCCGACCCATTCCATGAAAATCATTGCACATAGTGGCAGAGACAAACATTTTTTCGCCAAAGGACAAACTAGGAACGCCGACTTTACCAACGATGGGGTGCCCATCAACCTCTGTTAGTACAAAATTATGATGGATTAACTGTTGCTCAGTCACATTATCGCTGTTATCAGCACTCACATTTTGGGTTTGGCAGGCTGCTAATAAAAAACCCAATAGTGTTAAAGGGATTATCCGTTTCATTATCATTTTGCCTCTATTAGGCTTTGACAATGTTAGGACAATCTTCGCCATTATTAAGTTGGCGGATGTTCCCTAAAGTTGTTTCGCTGATACTGGTTAATGCTTCTTCCGTTAAGAAAGCCTGGTGACCCGTAAATAGCACATTATGGCATGATGAAAGGCGACGGAAAATATCATCTTGGATAACGTCATTCGATTTGTCTTCAAAGAACAATTCGCGTTCATTTTCATAAACATCCATACCAAGAGAGCCAATTTTCTGTGCTTTAAGTGCACTAATGGCTGCAACAGAATCGATGAGAGCGCCACGGCTTGTATTGATGATCATTACGCCATTTTTCATTTTATTAAATGCGTTTTCATCTAATAAATGGTGATTTTCGGGCGTGAGAGGGCAGTGTAAAGAGATAATGTCAGAATTTTTGTATAAAGTATCTAAATCCACATATTCTGCACCTAAATCGAGGACCATTTGATTTGGGTAAGGGTCATGGGCGAGTAAACGCATACCAAACCCTTTTAAGATCCTCAGCGCGGCTTGGCCAATTTTACCCGTGCCGATAATACCGACAGTGCGGTTATGCATATTAAAGCCCGTTAACCCTTCTAAAGAAAAATTAGCATCTCGGGTACGTTGATAGGCTCGGTGGATACGACGATTAAGGCATAACATCATCCCCACGGCATGTTCGGCAACTGCTTCAGGTGAATAGGCGGGCACACGCACAACTTGGATCCCAAGCTCTTGTGCTGCGACTAAATCAACATTATTAAAACCTGCGCAACGTAATGCTAAAATGCGGATATTAAGCGCCGCAAGCTCTTCTAATACTTCACGGCTAGCATCATCATTAACAAAGATACATACGGCATCAGCGCCGACAGCATTTTTTGCTGTTTGTACTGTTAATGGAAAATCAAAGTATTCGATATTAAAATCAAACTCGGATCCTTGATTGACTTGATCCATATGTTTACGATCATACTGTTTAGTACTGTAAGAAACGATTTTCATCTAAGAAACTCCGTGTACTATTCGTTAGGAACCCAAAATAAGGGGTAGCTAAAAAAGTGGCTACCAAGCATTAAGGTCAGAATAAGATAATTATTACAGTAAATCATCAAAAAAATACTGAAAGCGCGCCTTTATTGCGCTTTAATTGGTGATTGTAGTCGTTTAAAGATATAACGATCTTGATTAGCACCAATATTCACAATCGATATAGATAAAACAAGGAAGCTGTTTGATGAAAAGGGCACTTAAAATATTACTCTTAAGCGTTGTAGGATGCGTTGTGCTCTTATCTATTTTATGGGTCACAGTAACCCGTTGGCTTCCTATTGTTGCAAAATCTTATTTACCCGAAAACGTGACGCTGTCATTTAGCCAGCCTGTATATCGTCATGACCAATTAATTGTTGATAGCATACAATTGAAGGCAGGCGACTGCTTGTGGTTTGATGCTAAAAAGAGCCGTTTTTCGCTTTTTCCATTACATTTAGCAATTAATGAGTTAACTGAAGATAATCAATGTTTAAGTCAGTTGTCTTCAGATGAAAAAGATAGCGAAAGTACACCACTATCGGTGATTGAATTGATTGATAACTTACCTTCATTTTCATTGGTCATTGAAAATGCCAAGGTATCGCCTTGGGAAGAGTATCAAGGCAGTATTTGGCTGTATCGAAATGAAGGGACGCCATTAGCTTTAGATTATCGTGGTGATAAATTATCTTTTTCAACCAATATCACTGCTAACCATCAACTCAATATTGAACATTTTTCCGTTCAATTACCAGAACAAGAGCAGCGCCTTGAACTCGATGGCGAGTTAAGCTTACCACTAACGACAGAATCACTTCCGACATCAGGCATACTCTTTGCTGAATTTTTATTAACTCAGCCAAGCAAATCCCTGTATGCGAAATTGCGGTGGCTGGATGATCAAGGCACATTGTCTTTATTTGATAAGCAAAGTGGTCAAGAAATTTTTCATTTGCCTTGGCAAGTGTCAGCCAACATGATCCGTATTGAGGATGGGCGTTGGCAGTGGGAAGAGAGTGAGGTTCCATTACATGGCGGTATTTCGTTACAAATAGAGAATTGGCAGTCGGGCCTGAGTGACATGGTGATTAGTGGGCGTACTAATATGATGACCGAGGCTCAAAAAGGTAAAGCGAATTTAGTATTAAATTTACCAGCTAATAAAATTAATTTACTCGATGCAGATATTCATTTTCAGCTAAATGGGCAATTGAAATATGATGATATGGTTTTAGATATCAACTTGCCGTCAAAAATATCGGGTCAATTAATTTCGCCCGCAATTTCATTTCTTCCCGGCTCACTCTTACGAGCTTATGGGCGTGTTTCACCGACGCTACTATTACAAGAAGCGCGCTTACCTTTAGCGGGGACTTCATTGAGTGCGGAAGGGATCACCGGGCGCCTCCAAGCTATTTTAAAAGTGAAAGAGCAGTATTGGGGGGATTTCGCCATTCATTTAGATGGTCAGGCGAATAAGTTTATATTTGATAAAGGTAAGTGGTTTTGGAATTATTGGGGAAATGCACAATTACCGGCTTTAGCGGCGCATTGGGATATCAAAGGGCAAGGTAGTTGGCAAGATTCGTTAATTACCCTAAATACGTTAAACACTGGGTTTGACCAAATAAAATATGGTTTGCTTTCGATGACGGCAACACGCCTTATTTTAACAAAACCTTTATTTTGGCAACGTGATCCGGCTAAAGAGAACTTCCAAGGTGAACTCCAACTTACCAGTAACCGAATGCAATTTGGAGCCGCAAGCTATTTGCCTAAAACGACTGTTAATGCGGCTCTAAAAGGTAAATCACCGGCTGATTTTCAGTTAAAAGCTGATTTAAGTACTAAAGACGTAGGGCCAATTGTTATTTTTAGTCGATGGGATGGCGAACGTTTTCGGGGGCAAGCGCGTTGGCCAGAACAATCAGTGAGCGCATTCCAAACATTGATCCCAAATGATTTAGGGATCATCTTGCGTGAAGGAAAACTTTTTTCACAAGCCGCTTTTTCGATTGATCCAGAAACCGGTTTTATCGCGGGAGGGCACTGGCGTGTAGAAAATACGGGAATGTGGCTTAAAGATGGTGAAGTGAGTGGCTTAGATTTCGTTTTACCTTGGAAATTACAAAATAGCACATGGACGTTAGGTGAAAAATCGGCTGTACAATTACGTATCAAGCAATTAAATAATTTGTTTGAACTAACCGATATTCGAGCCGATTTATCAGGTACTTACCCGCCAACAGATGCAATGCCATTAAAATTGAGCCAAGTTGGTTTTAATTTATTAGGGGGGAAGGTAGAGCTTGATTTACTCCGTTGGCCACAAAAACAGCCAGCCACAATCAGACTACATCAAATTGAATTAAGCCGATTATTTACCATACTCAAAGTAACTCAGTTTGCGGCCTCTGGTCGCGTTGATGGGGAATTACCTTTTTACCTTAATAATCCAGAGTGGATCGTTAAAAATGGTTGGTTAGAAAATAGTGGCCCGTTGGCCTTGCGTCTTGATACTCAGTTTGTTGAGTCAATTAAGGCTGATAATATGTCTGCAGGAGCAGCGATAGGTTGGTTGCAATACTTGGAAATTTCTCGCAGCCGTACCGATGTGAATATCACCAATTTAGGCTTGTTGACAATGAAAACCATTATCCAAGGTTTTAATCCTCAAGAATCTAAAAAAAGAGAAGTCCACTTAAATTACACACATGAAGAGAATATCTTCCAATTATGGCGTAGCCTACGTTTTGGCAGTAACTTAGAAGAGTGGCTGGAAAAAAATATCTAAAGGAATAAGGATTAACAGTGAAAATAATCGCGACGAGTGTATTTACATTGATGGCAATGATGCTGACAGGTTGTTTGCGGGTTGAGGTAGCGACACCTGATAAACCCATTAATATCAACATGAATGTTAAAATTGAGCACGAAATACTCATTAAAGCTGATAAGCAAGTTGAAGACTTACTTAAAGAAAATAGTGATCTTTTTGGTAAGGTGGAAGCACAATGAAGACCATTTTCCAAGCGTTGATGATATCCGGTTTATTTGTTTTTTCGGCTGCTGCACTAACCGTTGATGAGGCAAAAAATCAAGGGTTAGTTGGTGAAACATTATCGGGTTATTTAGCGGTAGTTACCCACGGTAATGCGGAAGTTGATGAGCTTGTCACTGAAATTAACCGTGAGCGTGAAATCAAATACAGTGAAATTGCGAAGAAAAACAATCTAAAAACTAGGGATGTGGGTAAAATAGCGGGGCAGAAACTCGTTGAAAGAGCCGCGAGTGGGGAGTATGTACGCGGTATTAATGGTCAATGGTTGAAGAAAAAATAATATGCGCATGATTTGTTCATACGCACATCATTGTGAGGTCAATTGCGGTTAAGCGATAACCGTATCGATGCATTGACGAGCATCTTGCTGTGCTTTTTCAGCCGATTCAGTACCTAATGCAGTACCCTCAGCAAAAATAAATTCGATATCGGTGATACCGATAAAGTTTAAGAACAGTTTTAAAAATGGAACAATAATGTCAGAAGCCGTATCTTTATAGATGCCACCTCGGCTGGTTAACACAAATGCACGTTTATTTTCTAATAAACCGACTGAGCCTTGTTCAGTATATTTAAAGGTCTCTCCCGCTCTTGCAATAAAATCAAAGTAATTTTTAAGATGGGAAGGGATATTCAAATTGTACATTGGCGCAGTAATGACAATCACATCATGTTGTTTGATTTCATCGATCAATTGGTTAGATAATGCTAAATGCGCTTTCTGCTGTTCAGTTTTACTGTCGCCTGGTGCGAAAGCTGCTAAAATTTCCGCATCAATCGCTGGAATTGGGTTGCTGACAAGATCACGGATGGTTATGCTATCGCTCGGGTTTTTTTCTTGCCATTGTTCAATAAAGTAATCTGCCATTTTGTTACTGTGTGAATAGTCTGCCAGAATACTTGATTTCAACAACAATACTTTTTTCATCGTTTTACCTTAAAACTCATTGATTTATATCGTAATTAATAATACAGATTTTAATCATCAATGAAAGAAAGAATTTTAGAAGAGTTATATCAAAAAAATTGATGTTGCCATTTATTCTGTGGTATTGATGGCGTTTTTATCATGATGGTAATGACAGCCTATATTCAACAAAATGGCATAAAATAGTTAAATAATAAGGATTTAAAAAGTGGAATCCATGCTGACAGCCTTAGAAGCTGATATTGGACAAACTTCATTACGTGACCAACGGTTACTGAAAAAGCGTCTTCAAGGAATAGTTAAAATTCGTGATGAAAAATCACGAGTTGCGGTACTGAATGCGATAAAAGCGGATGTTGAAACAGCGAAACAAAAAATTTCGAACAAGCTGCTTAATCCACCTAAAATCGTCTATCCAGAAAATCTTCCTGTTAGTCAGAAAAAACAAGCTATTTATGATGCGATAAAACAGCATCAAGTGGTGATCATCGCGGGTGAAACAGGGTCCGGTAAAACGACTCAGATCCCCAAAATATGTCTGGAATTAGGGCGAGGCGTTAAAGGGCTAATCGGTCATACACAACCAAGGCGACTAGCCGCTCGTGCGGTAGCAACCCGTCTAGCTCAAGAGCTTGAAAGCGAAGTCGGAACTATTGTTGGTTATAAAGTTCGCTTTAGTGATCAAGTGAGTGATAATACACAAGTCAAATTAATGACAGATGGCATTTTGTTAGCAGAACTGCAAAATGATAGGTTACTGCTGCAATATGATACGATCATTATCGATGAGGCCCACGAACGTAGCCTAAATATCGATTTTATCTTAGGTTACCTGCGCCAATTATTACCTAAACGTCCTGATCTAAAAGTCATTATTACGTCAGCAACTATCGATCCTGAACGTTTCTCTCGCCATTTTAATCAGGCACCCATTATTGAAGTGTCGGGGAGAACTTATCCCGTTGAAGTGCGTTATCGCCCGATTATGGGGGATGATAATGACAGCGACCGCGATCAAATCGATGGCATCATTGATGCTGTAAATGAGCTTGGGCAGGAAAGCTCAGGGGATATTTTGATCTTTATGAGCGGTGAACGAGAAATCCGCGATACCGCTGATGCCTTGTCAAAATTACAATTGCGCCATACCGAAATTTTACCGCTATTTGCTAGGCTATCGAATAGTGAACAAAATCGCATATTCCACCCACATGGTGGGCGGCGAATTATTTTAGCCACTAACGTTGCTGAAACGTCTTTGACCGTGCCTGGCATCAAATATGTCATTGATACTGGTTATGCGCGAATAAGCCGTTACAGTGTTAGAACCAAGGTGCAGCGCTTACCTGTTGAACCGATCTCCCAAGCTTCAGCAAATCAGCGTAAAGGTCGCTGTGGTCGTGTTTCTGATGGTATTTGTATTCGTTTATATTCTGAAGAGGACTTTTTAAGTCGCCCAGAGTTTACCGATCCTGAAATACTAAGAACCAATTTGGCGTCTGTTATTTTACAAATGACCTCAATTGGCTTAGGAGATATTAGCGCATTTCCATTTGTCGAAGCTCCGGATAAACGTAATATTCAAGATGGCGTGAAGTTATTAGAAGAGCTTGGGGCTATTCAGGTGCATCAACAGAGTGAACGCGGTTATATATTGACGGATATTGGTCGTCAATTGGCGCAACTACCGGTTGACCCACGTCTCGCTCGAATGGTGATAGAAGCGAGAAAGCTAGGGGCAGTCAGGGAAACCATGGTGATTGTGGCGGCATTATCGATTCAAGACCCAAGGGAGCGCCCATTAGATAAACAACAAGCAGCAGATGAAAAGCATCGCCGCTTCCACGATAAACAATCTGATTTCTTAGCATTCCTTAATCTGTGGGATTACTTAAAAGAGCAGCAAACCGCTTTATCAAATGCGCAATTTAGAAAAATGTGCCGCCAAGATTTTTTGAACTATTTACGCATTCGAGAGTGGCAAGATCTCTATACTCAATTGAGGCAAGTTGTTAAAGAGCAAGGTTTTCCAATTAATAGTGCAGCGGCAGATTACCGGTGTATTCATACATCATTACTTGCTGGGCTGCTATCTCATATCGGTCAAAAAGATGTGGAAAAGCCAGAATTTACAGGCGCTAGGAATGCAAGATTCACTATCTTCCCCGGCTCAGGTTTATTTAAAAAGCCCCCAAAATGGGCAATGGTCGCCGAGTTAGTAGAAACGTCAAAATTATGGGGGCGGGTGGCTGCAACTATTGAGCCTGAATGGATAGAGCCGTTAGCGGAGCACCTTGTTAAGCACCATTACAGCGAACCTCATTGGTCTAAATCGCAAGGTGCTGTGATGGCCTCTGAAAAGGTCACTTTGTATGGATTACCGATCGTCGCCGCGCGCCAAGTGAATTACGGGAAAATCGCCCCCTTATTGTGTCGCGAGCTTTTCATTCGTCATGCACTGGTCGAAGGGGATTGGGTTACTCGTCACGCATTTTTCAGGGAAAACCGTAAGCTATTGGCGGAAGTTGAAGATTTAGAACACAAGTCTCGTCGTCGTGATATTTTGGTTGATGATGAAACCTTGTTTGCGTTTTATGACCAGCGTATCCCTAATGATGTGATCTCTACTCGCCATTTTGATAAGTGGTGGAAGGTTGCTTCAAAACAGCAGCCCGACCTCCTGAACTTTGAAAAAAATATGTTGATCAAAGAGGATGCGGCGCACGTTTCATTGCTAGATTATCCAAACTTTTGGCATCAAGGTGAGCTGAAATTCCGCTTAAGTTATCAATTTGAGCCAGGAACGGAGGCAGATGGGGTGACAGTGCATATCCCATTAGCCATTTTAAACCAAGTACACAATGTTGGTTTTGATTGGCAAGTTCCGGGGTTACGTCAAGAACTGATTATTGCGTTGATTAAATCATTACCTAAGCCTGTACGTCGGAATTTTGTGCCTGCACCTAATTATGCCGCGGCATTTCTTGAAAGAGTACCGACACCAGATGGTAGCCTACTTGATAAGCTTGAGCGTGAATTACGTCGCATGACAGGGGTGACTGTTGAACGTGATGCTTGGCAATTAGACCAACTACCTAGCCATTTGAAAATGACATTCCGCGTAGTGGGTGAAAAAAATAAAACCATCGCTGAAGGTCAAGATCTGGATGAATTGAAAAATCGGCTCAAAGAAAAGGTACAAGAAACCCTTTCCGAAGTGGTTGATGATGGCATTGAACAAAGCGGCTTACATATCTGGAGCTTTGGTGAGTTACCTCAACGTTACGAACAGAAACGAGGAGGGTATTCTGTTAAGGCTTATCCGGCCTTAGTGGATGAAAGAAACAGTGTTGGGATCCGCGTTTTCGAAACCGAATTTGAACAACAACAAGCGATGTGGGGTGGTGTACGTAGGTTACTGTTACTGAATATTCCATCGCCAATTAAATACTTACATGAAAAACTCCCGAACAAATCTAAACTGGGATTATATTTTAATCCGTATGGAAAAGTTTTAGAGTTAATCGATGATTGTATCGCCTGTGGTGTTGATCAACTCATTGCGACTTATGGTGGCCCTGTGTGGACGGAAGATGGGTTTGGCAAGTTACAAGAGTTTGTGCGGGCTGAACTCAATGATGCAGTTGTACAAATCGCGAAACAAGTTGAGCAAATACTCACTGCGGTATTTGCAATCAATAAACGCTTAAAAGGACGCGTTGACTTTGCGATGGCAATGGCACTTTCGGATATAAAAGGGCAGATGTCTAACTTAGTCTTTAAAGGCTTTGTCACTGAACATGGTTGGAAACGGCTTCCTGACGTGCTCCGTTATTTGAATGGTATTGAGCGCCGATTAGAAAAACTGGCGATTGATCCTAATAGAGACCGTGCCCAAATGAGTAAAGTGGAGCATGTGACACAAATGTGGCAGCAATGGAAGGCGAAACTGACACCAGTACAACAACAATTACCGGAAGTACAAGAGATCCGTTGGATGATCGAAGAGTTGCGTATAAGCCTATTTGCACAGCAGCTTGGTACGCCGTATCCGATTTCGGATAAACGGATTATTCAATCAATGGAAAATTTAAGTCAGTCACTTTGATAAAATACAGAGTTAGATGATAACCTTCAAAACCCCATCATGATGCTAAAGATGGGGTTTTTTTATCGTTATCGGTTATGGATAAACAATTTGTAATGTCGCAGTTGCATTGGCTTTTCCCGCACTAACAGAGGGGTGGATTTGCACATATTGAGCTTCGAAATAAATGGCATAGGGGGAGCGGTCAAAGCTAGTTCCTAAATTAAAGACTTTATTTAGAGGGATTGGCTCACCTTGAAAACGCAGTTGTAAACCAATCCCTTGGGCGCTATCAGGTCTTTTATCTAGTGCAATCACAGAATGATCTGCACTGTGACTGGCTCGCCCACTAAGGATAATGCCCACAGGGGTTTCTCCACTACAATTTAGCGTAAGATAAAAAGAGACGGGGGCGGAATGGCTACCAATCCCCCTAAACTGGCTCTGTTTGACTTTCTTCATTTTTACTCGTTTATGTTTTTCGAGCAGTTCACAGCTAGGCGTAACAATCTTTGTATTTAGGAAACGATAACTTTGAACAGGTAAATGGCCAATTGATGCTTCAATCAGACGATGAGAGCTAAGTATCCCTGAACCTGTGATGTTTTTTGTTTTCACCAATTGTACTCGGATCCCATTTAATGCATTACCACAATAGCTATAACGATGAGAGGTAATGTGGCAAGCATTGGGTGAGTCATTAACAAAAGGTAACTTATCTCGGCTAAATGCCACTCCCTGTGGGATGAAGCGAAGGCCAATGCCGTCAATATTTGTTTGATAAATTGAGTTATAATCATTTGATAGTAATGGGAACTGGCTATTTTCCCATTTTGCTTGAACGGGTGAGCGACAATCTACCATGATTGGATTGTCACTAAGACTGTTTAAGGTCACCTCTTGGATCACTGACCCCACCGCTAATCGATGAGGTACAGTTACCGTACCGAGGGATAACACAGTATGATGTGGCGTGAAATTTGGCACATATTGGCATTGAGAAGCATAAGCGTTATGTGTAACGAATATACAGCAAGGCCATAAACGAGAAATTAAAGTCATCATAAAGCTTCCTTGCGCTGACAAATCACCGGAACATGGTAAAACCCTTGATTCAGATCTGTTTCTAATAGTTGGTATTGAAATTCACATTGCTGCGATTGTTTTGCTCCCCATTTCAATTTTATTGTGCCTGATGGCTCAAGCCCACTTAAATAGACTTGGCCCATATCGTTAATAATCCCTACATTAATATCATTGCTTGTTAGTTCTCCTTTTTCTGTTACGAGGCTGGCAAGCGCACCAAAAGGGGCCAATTTCCCATCCGCAAGCCGAATAGTAAAGAAAGAGCGTTTGCCCCGTTTGACGGGGAAGTGAACCAGTACCAATGCCCCTTTCGTTGGTAAAATAGATTGAAAACTCGTTTCAATTTCAGTATCTACAGGTAAGGTCTGTGTATCAATAACAAAGTTATTACGCCGATAAGGTTGTAGCTGATTGATAATCGCATGGCCTTTGCTATCGGTATTGGTATTGAGTTGAGCATCCAAACGGACGTCTTGCGTATCAGGTACAACCAATAAAGCGGAAGTTTCCCCACGACTCGGTGTTAGCGTGATGCCATACGGATGAGCCACCACTGAACTTCGAAGCCCATAGTGCAATTGATGCTCTTGTTTGTAGCCATAACCCACATTTAAAATAAATTTATTATGATGATACTGAGTATAAAATCGTGTGTCTGATTCATTTTTCGGCCTCATACAACAGCGGTTATTTAGAGAGTTATGCTGTAGAGTATAAGAAATAAAATTATCTTCTAGGATGGCTCCCGTTAATGTTGCTTGCTGGCTTTGATAGTTATTTGGCGCATATTGTGATTGGTAACTAAAATGCGTATTAGGCAACCAAGCGTTCACTGGAATAATTATGGAAGCAGAAAAGATATACTCTGGTTTTTGCTCAATGATAGAATAATTTGACTGGCAGTTAAGGCTAAAATGGTATTCGTTTATATTGCCTGAATAATTGAGATTGTAGGCCCACTGATATTCTCTTTGCTCTCTAAACCTCTGTTGCGATGCTGATAATGATATATTTCCAAAATAACCTAACCCTTGTGATAAATGTAGCTTAATGATCTGTTGAGGGTAGGCGGTGTTAGATAAGTTTATTTTATCCAATACATCAGTGAACTGCCGTAACTTAGGGTTATCGGTCCATTGAACATTAAATGTAAACTCAGTTGCGGTGGGCGTGATTAACTTTGAATATTCAAACTGATAACTATTTGATTTATTTTTCTGACTGTAGGATTGTGTCCAATCAATAGTCAAATCGCCAATTTCATTGGCTGAAAATGAACTGCCTAATATCAGTGATTTAAAAGGTGATGAGAAAATAGAACCAGTATACGCAGTGATATTATTGTTAATACCATATTTTATTTCGCTATGAAAAAAATAAGGTGGTGCAGAGCGTGAGCGGTTAGAGACCATTCCACTGTTTAAGGCATAGCGAAATTGGCCTTTTTTGATCATCAGTGGCGAAGAAGAAAAAGGGTATTGGTATTGACGAACTCGACCACTAGACTCAGTGATCGTCATTTCTAAGACGCCTTTATGGGCTAATGGTTTCAATTGATTTAGTGTAAATGGCCCCGCAGGTAAATAATCATTATAAATGATAATATTATTTTGCCTTACGGTCACCTGAGCCGGACTATGATTAATACCTTGTAATATGGGGGAATAATATGCATCATAATCCGGAAACATTAATTCATCATTAGAGAGTGAGATCCCTTTAAAAGAGTATGGGATAAAAAATGAGGAGGCAAGGTAATACTCGCCTAAGATAAATTGACTTTTTAATGACCTAATCGGGTAGGATAAAGTTGTATTATAACTCTCCCATTGTTGGTGTGAGTTTGAATAGACTAAATTATTTCTTAGGCGCCATCCTAGATAGTTAATACCATTTTGCAATGACAGGTTAAAGCTATTATTGTCATTAATGTACTTATTCGAGTTATAACTTCCGGATAGGTTATAATCAATATAAGCTGACGTTACGCCATCATCCCATTGTGATTGAAGGTTATTCTCATTAGTGTCACTATTTAAGTAATGATGAGGGATATTGATATCCAACGTTAAGTGATTAAAGTCAAAATGATGAGAATAACCCTCGATAATTGTTGAAAGGTGGCTAGCTAGGTTGTCATTTTTATCAAACGCCATTGTATTTAATGTTTTTTCATGCAGGCCAATTTTTAATAATTGATTTCGACTGAATATTGGTACTAACTGTTGATCTATATATTGAAAACTTACATTTTCAGTAAATAGTCTAACATTGTTGACAATAACATCAACGGCATAAATCCCTTCGGGTTGATTATCTAGATTTAATATAATATTTTCAATATCATTAATATTTTCAATGTTATCAAGTGCCTCAAGATTAAAATATTCAGCATATGCCAAAAGAGGAGTCGTGATTAAAAACAGCATTAATAAATTGATATTATTTTTTTTCATCATCATTAAAGAGTTGTTGAGAAATTAATTGTGTTTTACCGCCATAATCATTTAATGCGCTCCAAGAAACAGAATTCAATTGAGGCAATACTATTTTCCAAGATAATTGCCCAAAGGGGGCTATCATGCCAGGCTCTGCAATCTCTTTACCATTAAGGTATAGTTCTCGCAGCGTAATATAGTGCCCAGTAGGATTTGTTGCCGTTACTTTTTGGTTATTATAGCTAAAGGTGACCTCTTTAAATGCAGATTCGGCACTGCTATTTAAAGATTCAGGCCGATAAAATAGCTTGAAACTGGATTTCACAACAATATGTAAATTACTTTCTGTATTTTCATGAATGGCAGGAAGAGACTTGATATGTAACCAGTAGAGAGTCTCTTGAACAGTTTGGTTTAATGGCGCCACTTTTATCACTCTTAATTTATTTAATGAGGCAGGTTTTAGCTTAAATAGTGGTGGTGTAATAATAAAATCATTAGACCGTTGATTATCTTTTTCAACCCATGATTGAATAAGGTAAGTCGTTTGCTCCTCAGGGTTCTCAATAGATAATGATATTTCCCTATCGTTTTCAGGATAAACAAACCGCGTGCCATTAATAATAATTCCGGCATAAGAGAGAAAAGGAAGCAATAATAAAAAGGTGACTGTTATTTTCATGATAATTAATGAGAGAGAAGAAAACCTCTCTCTCATCTCCTCTTTTATTGATAAATAATGCTGAAATGCGCTAATGCATCTGCTGAGCCGGGAATGATTTGATCACTGGTTGCAATATATTTAGCCACAAAATTCATTTCTACCGTTTTACTTGGGGTTATTTCTTTAAACTGGCTTCCCCCATTTAGTGGTATACGGCGAACACTATTTTCTTCATAAAGGCCTATTGCAATACCTGTTGCAGCAGGTGAGGTTGCATTTGGTGATAATCCTAATAAAGAAGGGTTAGCACTATCACTTTTACCATCAAACTTAAATTGAATTTTCTTATAATCGGTAGGGCAATTAGATAATGTTATTCTAAATGGTGTTGCTGCGGCAGCACTATTTTTATTAGTAAAAGCGGCTACAGAAACCTTCCCCATATTTACCACTTTATGTACAGAATTAGTATCAACAGAGCACGCCGTTGGAATTATACTGCCAACGAACTTTATTTCACCATCTGCTGAAAAAGAAATAGAATGATTAAAAAATAAAATAAGTAATATATATTTTAATAAACTGTTCATTGTATGACCTTGTAAATTATTTGCTGTGTGATTTCTATCAGTATATGTTGCTGATTGAGCGCAATATAATAAGTCTATTTTTTATGTTAAAAAGGGGTAAATTGGCGTGCACAAAACCAAATGATTTGATATCGACTTTCTTTTTCATTCTAAAATTTTGTTTTTAACATTTGCATTATGAAAATGATTTTCAGCATGATACTCCGTTTATTGTTCTTAAAAATTAAGAGTAGGGTATAACCGTTAAATTTTTAACGATTATAGCATCAAAACATACTGCTTTAGTTACAACATACTAATTGTTTGGAGAGTACCTAATGAAACAACAGCGCCAATACAAAAGATAACGTGACTAGGCTAGCTAAGAATTAAATGGGAAATCAATCCAAGGTAGGGTGAATAGGGGGGAAATGGTAAATCAGAGTCTCTATTTACTCCCTTTGCTAGTTTTAGCAGAGAGAGTAAAAACACAAACTGTCTGTATGGAAAATGAGCAAAACACTACAGTGTTTTACTTGTTACGCTATGCAAATAGGGCGAGCCATTGGTTTTTACGGCATTTAAAGAGAATGGGTGTAACTCCTTTGAGCCTTTCTCATTTAATTTCTGGCGACATCTAATTTTTCTGGCACAGGCACTATTCGAAAAATGAAGCTTATTGATTTTTTTAACTTTAGCGCTAAAACCAATGTCTTGTGATAATTGAATTCTCTCATTTTTGGTTATGGTATATGAATGTTCATTACGTAATATTAAGTGCATGTTACCTCCTGAATGCAATCATTAGATAATATATGATTCACTTACAAATGATTTAAAAAAGCGCTGCTAGAACTAATGAAGGAAGAAGTATCGATGAGATCACTACACTGAATACTAGAGCCTTTTCAGTGTAGTGATTGTAGTTGAAGCTAAAATAGATAGTAGGTTGCGGGCACTGCCCCCGCGATAATAGCCAGAGCGATAATCTTTTCAGCCATATTAAGTGGAGCTTGTTGGGATTGCTGAGTTCGCGCATACCAAAAAACAAGTATACCAGGCGCATATAAAACGACAGACAGCATAAGGTTGATCAGTCCAGAAGCATAAAGCAGCCAAAGACCATAGAGGCTGGCCACCATTCCAACCATCAGTAGCAGCTTATTATGGCGTTCAAAAGCGACTTTTATGAGAAAAGCACCCACTAAAAAGTAAGGAACCAAAATCATCTCAGAAGCGATTGTTAGGAGCGTATTGTAATTACTCCCACTTAGCCAAATTAAGACTAGAGAAAGCTGTACGGCACCATTTGTTAACCACAGGGAGGAGGATGGAGCATCATTCTTATTCAGTTTATTGAATATTTTAGGGAATGATTGATATTGCGCTGCGATATAAGGCACTTCGGCAGCCATAATTGTCCAACTCAGGTATGCTCCACACACAGAGATAATAAGCCCCGCTGCGATAATGATCTCACCACTTGAACCAATTAAACCTACCATTAAATTGGCCATTGATGGATTTTTTATTTCAGCAAGCTCAGCCCTTGGCATAAGGCCTAACGAGAGAAGTGTCACTAGGATATAGATGATTAATGCAGAACTAACGGCGAAAACAGTGGCTAAGCCAACATCACGGCGGTTTTTAGCGCGAGCAGAGACAACGACAGCTCCTTCGATACCAATAAACACCCACAACGTGATCAACATAGTGTCTTTAACTTGCTGCCAAACAGGCACTCCGAGGGAAATCCCACTAAAATCTGCATCGAACACATCAAGTTTGAAAGCGACAAATGCTAGGATAATAAATAGCCCTAATGGGATTAATTTTGCCATAGTGGCTAGCTTATTAATTCCCGCCGCCGTTTGAACACCACGCAACACTAAATAGTGCACAATCCATAATAAGATGGATTCACCAACTAAGGCTTGCCAAGTGTTACCATCGCCAAAAATAATCCTATCGGGTGTATCAGTAAAAAAGCTGATGGCCGCAAAAACGATAACTAAGTAAGAGACATTAGCGATAACCGCACATAGCCAATAACCCCATGCGGAACAAAAACCAATCAGTTCACCGAAACCTTCTTTTGCATAAGTAAAAATGCCCCCATCAAGATCTGGGCGTATACGAGAAAGTAGCAGTAGAGAGAAAGCTAAAAATAAAATGCCAATGCCTGTAATTGACCAGCCAATGATAAGTGCCAAAGGGCTGGCAACTTCAGCCATATTTTGTGGAAGGCTAAAGACACCTGCACCCACCATTGAGCTGAGAACTAATGCGGTGAGTGCTGTAAGACTGAGTGTATGTTTCAATGTATGTCCTGGTTATTCTACAATCAAAAGTTAAAATAACGTTAAATCTACAATTTTATAATGTATTTAAGCTGGAACAATTTTAAATTATAGATTGTTTATCTGTCGTACTGATAAAGTGAGGGGGATTCTACGAATGAAACGACGGTTATGCAATGGAAAACTATTCAGTTTGATAAGATTTTTATTCAGTGGGAAAATCAGCAGTCAAACGTTTTTTTCAGAAATAAAAAAGCCAGCTCGAAAATGGAGCTGGCTTGGTTAGTTAGTATACTTATTACTTAAAGAGGTCAGCGCTGATGGTTACGCTACCGCCATTTGACTGCCACTCACGTGTGATATGGAAGTATTTGGCACCTTTAGCTTCAGCACGTTTGGCAATTTGATAACGCACTTCTGGTGTATTGGTGTAATAACCCGAGAAAGTGATCGAATCAAATGGAACCATTTGTGCAGCAGCGGTTTTATTAACTTCTTCGATAACATAGCCACTTGGCAATGTTACGCTGGTTTTGCCTGGTGCACTGCTTGATGTTTCAAAGAAACGACCAACGGCAGTAGTTGGTTCTTCAGATGAAGCAACGCCAGGAATACGTACTTTTTTGGCGGCTTCACCACCTTCCGCTAATAATGCTTGACCCGCTTCTGAATCTGCTGGTACGACAGCTTCCTCTAGCTGAACTTGGCGCTTAGGCGCATCTTTTTTATAGACATAAGCGGTAGCTAGGGTATTTCCACCATCATTTACAGCGATGTTACGAACAACATAGAATGATGCTGCGCCTTTTTCTTTTGCTTTCTTCGCAATAGCTTCATAAAGATCAGGCTGAGAAGGGTAGAAACCACTGACGGTAACAGCATCAAATGGTTCATACTGTGTTGCGTCTGCTTTTGACATCTCTTCAACGCCACCAAATACGCGACGTTTGCTTTCTTCCACAGATTTTGCATCTTTTTGGTAAAGATCTGCAACAACGCGCATGTTACCGCTATCACCCACATCATCAAGGCTCTGGATATAGAAAGCGTAAGCGCCTAATTTATCAGCCCGGCGTGAGACGGCATCGGATGCTTCATAAATAGCATTAAAGCGCCCAGTCACTGTTATGCGCTCATAAGGTTTTAACTCTTCAGCCTGTTTGGGCGTCAGTTCAACAGCTGCCTGTACAGCAGTAATACTGGTTAATGATAACACCGCGGCTGCGATGGCCGTAGTTTTCAGCTTCATACAAAATCCTTCCGACTTGCGCAATTTATTTTAAAAGTGCTGAACTTTAGTTGTATCACATGGCTATGATTATTACACGTAACCAATCAAGTTGTCTCATAATTTTATTTTTTATAAGAAATAAATATTCATTGACTAGTCATAATTACCAGATTTTTTTAGCTATCCAGTATTTTATTGACCTAAAACTAAGATTTTCACTGCGAATTCCATTTACTGTTTAAGAATCGAGATCAATTATGGATCAAGAAGGTTATTTTCAGTAGGTTATTAGAACTCCATAGAACTGTTTTCGGCTAAAAATAGGACTTTTCTATCTAAGATGGTTAATTTTTAGCAAATTTAACAAATACAAAATTACTTTGGCTTTGAAAAGGGAACATTATGCGTATTGGTATACCTAGAGAACGACTTGCCAATGAAGCTCGTGTTGCTGCTACACCCTCGACGGTGACTCAACTGATTAAGTTAGGTTTCAGTGTCTGTATCGAAAGTGAAGCAGGACATTTAGCGAGTTTTGAGGATGCGGCTTATGAGCAGTCGGGGGCTGAGATTGTTGATCGTGACACCGCTTATTCAGCCGATATTGTTTTTAAAGTCAATGCACCACTAGACGATGAAATTGGATTACTGAAAGAAGGTGCAACGCTGGTGAGTTTTATCTGGCCAGCGCAAAATGCTGAATTGATGGATGCCTTAAAAGCAAGAAACATCAATGTATTCGCTATGGATGCAGTGCCGCGGATTTCCCGTGCGCAATCATTAGATGCCTTAAGTTCAATGGCAAATATCGCAGGTTATCGTGCAATTGTCGAAGCTGCTCATGAATTTGGTCGTTTTTTTACTGGTCAAATTACAGCAGCCGGTAAGGTACCGCCAGCGAAAGTGATGGTCATTGGTGCTGGGGTTGCTGGGCTGGCGGCAATCGGTGCTGCTGGTAGCTTGGGAGCGGTTGTACGTGCATTTGATACGCGTCCAGAAGTTAAAGAGCAAGTGCAAAGTATGGGGGCCGAATTCCTTGAGTTAGATTTCAAAGAGGAAGCAGGCAGCGGCGATGGCTATGCGAAAGTCATGTCCGAAGCGTTTATTAAGGCGGAAATGGCTTTATTTGCTGCACAAGCTAAAGAAGTCGACATTATCGTCACTACCGCACTTATTCCTGGGCGTCCAGCACCTAAATTAATTACCAAAGAGATGGTTGAGTCAATGAAACCCGGTAGTGTGATTGTTGACTTAGCGGCGCAAACAGGGGGGAACTGTGAGTTAACCCAAGCGGATAAATTGGTTGTGACTGATAATGGTGTCAAAATTATTGGTTATACCGATTTACCAAGCCGTCTACCGACTCAATCATCGCAATTGTATGGCACAAACCTTGTTAACTTGATGAAGTTACTGTGCAAAGAGAAGAATGGCGAAATCAATATTGATTTTGATGACGTTGTGATCCGCGGTGTTACCGTTATTAAACAAGGTGAAATCACGTGGCCTGCTCCCCCCATTCAAGTATCTGCTCAGCCGCAGGCGAAGCCTCAAGTGGCGGAAAAAGAAAAAGCGCCTGAGAAGAAGAAAATGTCGCCTGTAGTTAAGTATGGCTTAATGGCATTAGCGATCATTCTATTCGGTTGGTTTGCAAACTCAGCGCCAAAAGAGTTCTTATCACACTTTACGGTATTTGCCCTCGCTTGCGTTGTCGGTTATTACGTTGTGTGGAACGTAACACATGCGTTGCATACACCATTGATGTCTGTCACCAATGCAATTTCAGGCATTATTGTTGTCGGTGCAGTATTGCAAATAGGCTCGGGAGGATGGGTTAGTTTCTTATCTTTCATTGCCATATTGATTGCAAGTATCAATATATTCGGTGGGTTTACTGTTACCCAGCGTATGTTAAAAATGTTTCGTAAAGGATAAGGGGTAACGTATGTTGTCGAGTGGAATTGTAACGGCAGCTTATATTGTTGCTGCTATCCTATTTATATTCAGCCTAGCAGGGTTATCACGCCATGAAAGCTCTCAGCGTGGTAATACTTATGGTATTGCCGGTATGGCGATTGCTTTACTGGCTACCATCTTTGGCCCAGATAGTGCCAATATTGGCTGGATGATTGTTGCGATGGTCATTGGTGCAGTGATTGGTATTCGTCTGGCCAAAAAAGTTGAAATGACCGAAATGCCAGAATTGGTCGCTATTTTACATAGCTTTGTTGGTCTAGCGGCTGTTTTGGTTGGTTTTAATAGTTTTATTGCCAGTGAAGGTCATGCAGACGCGGTGATGGAAAATATCCATCTGACGGAAGTGTTCTTAGGCATATTTATTGGTGCGGTCACCTTCACAGGGTCTGTGGTGGCTTATGGAAAATTGTCCGGTAAGATCTCATCGAAACCGATGATGCTACCTAATCGCCACAAACTAAACTTAGCGGCGCTCGTTGTCTCATTTGTGTTATTGCTGATCTTTGTTAAAACAAATAGTGTTGGCTTACAAGTCTTTGCCATGCTGATCATGACGGTTATTGCTTTGGCATTTGGCTGGCACTTAGTTGCTTCAATTGGTGGTGCAGATATGCCAGTTGTTGTGTCAATGCTGAACTCATATTCAGGTTGGGCAGCCGCTGCGGCAGGTTTTATGTTGAGTAATGACTTGCTCATCGTGACAGGAGCACTGGTCGGTTCGTCGGGTGCTATCCTCTCTTATATTATGTGTAAAGCCATGAACCGCTCCTTTATCAGTGTTATTGCTGGAGGCTTTGGTACAGATGGCTCCTCAACGGGTAATGAAGAGGAGATGGGCGAATACCGTGAAACAACGGCGGAAGAAGTGGCAGAATTATTGAAAAATTCAACCTCTGTCATTATTACTCCAGGTTATGGATTGGCGGTTGCTCAAGCACAATATCCTGTTCACGATATTACGGCTAAGTTGCGTGAGAGAGGCATCAATGTGCGTTTCGGTATCCACCCTGTAGCAGGGCGCTTACCTGGGCACATGAACGTCTTATTAGCTGAAGCAAAAGTACCTTATGACATAGTACTGGAAATGGATGAAATTAATGATGATTTCTCTGATACCGATACAGTATTGGTTATTGGTGCGAACGATACTGTTAACCCTGCGGCACAAGAGGATCCAAATAGTCCAATTGCCGGCATGCCAGTGTTGGAGGTTTGGAAAGCAAACAATGTGATTGTATTTAAGCGTTCAATGAATACCGGCTATGCAGGTGTACAAAATCCATTGTTTTTCAAAGAAAACACGCAGATGTTATTTGGTGATGCAAAAGCCAGCGTTGATGCGATTTTAAAAGCGCTTTAATGCGCTAACCTCAAAAGCTCTGTAGGCAACTACAGGGCTTTTTTATGGGTAAAAATAGGTTGTATAAGAAACTATCTTATTAAAAATTCAGTCTATCTCATTATGTTGTACATTAGTTTCATTTTAATTTTAAAACCGGAGAATAGAAAATAGCCGTCATTTTATCGTCCACATGATGCTATTTTATTCACTTTAATCATAACGAGGAGGCCAATATTATGGCTCTCAACTGTGTAAATAAGGCTTCCTCACGATTACCAATGGATTTGCTTCAGGATTGGACATTGATAATGGGTTAGCATTGGGAATTAAATAACGTATTACAGTGAGTCGATGAGGGGGTAGCTGTTAATATCTCTGCTGAAGGTAAATTAGAGATATTTTCAATTAGATAGTTTTTACATTACCCAATATACAAATTTTATGAGTAATACTGCTGGCAAAAATAGTGGGGATACTAATTTTTGCGCATTGAAGCACTGAATGTGCATTCATTTATCGCAAAAGCGCTGAGTTACCTACAGCGCTTTTGCCACTTTAAAATAAATCTACTTAAGGTTGAGCGATAAAATTAATCATCATCAACTGTGATTGGGCAAACGAAACCATCAGGCTTAATCGCTAATAGGTCACATTTCAATTTGTCGATAACATGTTCTGCTGTATTCCCAAGAAAAGCTGCGGAAATCCCAGTTCTGCCTAATATACCTAGGACAACGACGCCGGCATGTAACTCCTCACAGATTTCAGGGATGATTTTCTCAGGTAACCCTTCACGGACGTGAGTGTATTTTTCATCAATCGAAAATTTCTGGCGTAATTCCTTCATGGCAATGAGATGTTGCCCACGTAGTGCATTGTTATAAAGGCTTGGGTCGAAATCAGGTAGTTCTATTGCAATATTCATTGGCGCAATAGGGTATGCGCTGACCAAATGAATTTCCTGATCTTTCACAATACGTGTTGCTAAATCCTTCGTTTTCTCAACCAACTTAATATTGAGGTCATCATGATAGGATTCTTCATTTGATAAATTGACGGCCACAACAACCGAACCATGATCTGGCCAGACTTTATCTTTAACCATCCATACAGGAGAAGGGCATTTTCTTAAAAGGTGCCAGTCCAGCGGCGTAAAAATAATCGACTCAAAGTTATCTGTTTGATGAGCCATTTTCAGAAGCAGGTCGTGTTCACCACTAATCACTTCCTGAATGATGGCTTCGTAAGGTTTATTATGCCAAATCACTTTAATTTCTATCTCAATACCTGCTTCCAGATAGAAATGCGCTTGTTGTTTAATCCAAGCAGCCTTTTGATTAATGACACCCTTACGCATTGCATCACGCTCTTCAGGTGATAGCAACGTGGTCATATCATAAGAGAGATCATAGATAGGTAAGAATGCTTTAATCCGTCCACCATTACGTTGCACTATGTAGACAGCACGTCGTAATGCTGGTTGATCATCCTGATTTGGGTCAATTGCAACTAGGAGATTTCTATAGTTTGCCATATTAAAATCCTCATAACGGCTGGACATTCCCTACTAAAGATAAACTAAGGTATTGAGGAAAAATAGGCAAGATTTGATGAAAAATAATAATGATGGGTCACAAAATAGTGACCCACCGAGAATTATGAACAAGAGACAGTGGAGACTTTACCTGCAATATCAGTCAGTTTTTCCATATCTTCAATAGTGATATATTTGCCTTTAACACTTAACATGCCGCTTTTTTGGAAACGTCCTAAAAGTCGACTAATCGTTTCAACGGTAAGGCCTAAATAGTTACCAATATCACCACGAGTCATCGTTAAGCGGAATTCTCTTGGAGAGAAGCCGCGCTCTGCAAAGCGATGAGATAGGTTAAGAATAAATGCAGCTAAACGTTCTTCCGCATTTTTCTTAGACAATAAAAGGATCATTTCTTGATCGCCTTTTATTTCGCCGCTCATCAAACGCATGATTTGTTGGCGTAGATTAGGCATCTTACCTGACAAATCATCGAGAGTTTCGAATGGGATTTCACAAACCATTGATGTTTCAAGAGCTTGTGCAAAACTTGGGTGCTGTGTATGTATAATTGCATCAAAACCAACCAGGTCACCAGCAAGATGGAAGCCTGTAATTTGCTCATCACCTTCTTCAGTGATGGTGTAACTTTTGATTGTTCCTGAGCGAATGGCATACAAAGAACGTAATTCATCGCCGGCTTTAAACAGCGCCTGACCCTTTTGAATCGGTTTTTTACGTTCAATGATATTATCAAGTTGATCCAGTTCATGTTCATTCAGTGTGAAGGGAATGCACAGTTGGCTAATACTGCAGTCCTGACAATGAATAGCACAACCACCAGACTGGATGCGACGAACAACTCTTTTTTCTGGGATCATATTAAATGCTCAATACAAGTTAAAATTATTGATATGAGTCAATTTTAACATAAGATAATGCAACTGATAAGTAGAAATATAAAACAGAAGTATCTCAAATAGAAAAGCGTATAAAAACAAAGTAGTTAATCAAATTACATAGTTCATTATAACATCATGATATTCCTTATTTAACTTAAACAACCATTAAGTTAAGTAAAAATTTCTTTAATAGATAAAAGGGGTTATCTATTAAATATCTATTTAAAAGATATATTTTGATAAATTTAAAAATTAACATTAGTTATAATATTTAAACAATAATGCAATATTCGACTTAAAAATGAAAACTTCAGAGGAGCATCAAATGGTAAATAATCCATTAAATATTCCCAATACGATGAAAGTAATAAATATCGCGGAGCACGGTGGAGCAGAAAAACTGCAAATAATTGAACAACCATTGCCCGTACTATCAGAGGGTTATTTATTGGTTAAAGTTGAGGCTGCTGGTGTTAATCGCCCTGATGTTCTTCAACGTATGGGGGCTTATCCGCCACCTCCAGATGCCTCACCTATTTTAGGGCTTGAAGTCGCAGGAACCATTGTTGCAAAAGCAGACGATGTTCAACAATGGCAGATTGGAGATAATATTTGTGCGTTAGTTGCTGGAGGTGGTTACGCCGAATATTGTCTGGTACATCAAGATATTGCATTACCATTAGGTCACTTATCATTTGTTGATGGAGCGGCTATACCTGAAAACTTTTTTACTGTTTGGGCGAATGTTTTTC
Organism: Providencia sp. PROV122; assembly: GCF_028482365.1. NCBI lineage: Bacteria > Pseudomonadati > Pseudomonadota > Gammaproteobacteria > Enterobacterales > Morganellaceae > Providencia > Providencia sp. PROV122. The sequence goes on from NZ_JAMPQI010000011.1 coordinate 59,567, forward strand.
AGATTGGTAAATTGAAAAAGGGTGAAACAGTGCTCATTCATGGTGGAACATCCGGTATTGGATCCGTTGCTATCATGTTAGCAAAAGCATTTGGTGCCACGGTGATCACAACAGTCGGCTCAGCAGAAAAGGTAGAAGTCGCAAAATCATTAGGGGCGGACTGTATAATTAATTACCGAAACGATGATTTTGTTCAACACACTCTTGATTATACGCGTTCTCAAGGGGTTGATATGGTTGTTGATATTGTTGGTGGTGATTATGTGGATAAAAATTATCAAGTCGCCGCAAAATTCGGGCGGATCATTCAAATAGGAATGATGAAAGGTAACCCTAAGAGCCTCAATTTAATGCCTTTAATGATTAAACGTTTGATTCACACAGGGTCAACCATGCGTTCACGTACCGTTGCCGAAAAATCCAGCATCGCCGCAGAGTTAAAGCAGCACGTTTGGGGGATGTTGCAAAAAGGTGAATTAAAACCTTTTATTAACAAAACCTACCCGTTAGACCAAGTGGTTGATGCTCATCGCCATATGGAATCTGGCGATCTTTACGGAAAAATAGTGTTAATTAACAAATAATTATTTTACTATTGAGATTTATTGAGTCATGAAGATTTAATTTTTTCATGACTCATTGGCTTGCTCATTTATAACAAATGGTTTACATTTTCAAGTGGTTTTAGCGTAAATATCTCTTTACAGCAGACTAATTTTCGAAATTTTGTTCCTGCGCACAAATCCGATTGAAATAAATACGAGTTTATTAATATTTTAACAATTATGGATTATACCTATAGCTAAGTTGGCACATTAACGGCTTGCCTATCAATAAATAACCCAAAGATAATAAAGATAACAAGATCATTAATATATTGTTGTCTTTTAAAGATATGCATCCGTTATATCACTTTCCAATGATAGTAGTTACTTAAATCAAATATGCCATTAAAAGCATGGGCATGATTTAAAGGTGTAGTGATAATGACAAATTTTAATAACTCAAAAATGAATGTAGATGCTTTATTTCTAGGACCGAAATCTGAAAATGCAGTATTTTTCAGAGAGATGATGGAATATGCGGTAACGGAACATATGCATTGGCGTTCAGGCTACCACCCAGAAGACCCTGAATATGTGACAACGGTCGATCGTTATGCACCGGAATATAGGGATACTTTATATCGAACAGAAGGTATTTTAAATCAACTCTCTTCTAAGTTAAAAACAACATCAATCCCATGGTTTTCTCCTCGTTATATGGGCCACATGAATGCGGATACCTTAATGATATCGAATCTCGCGTACGTTATGGCAATGATGTACAACCCAAATAACTGTGCCCAAGAGTCTTCCCCCACCACAACAGTACTCGAGCTAGAAGCAGGGTTAGACCTGTGTGCAATGTTTGGTTATGACACTAATCAGTCATGGGGGCATATTACTTCAGGCGGCACTGTCGCTAATTATGAGGGGTTGTGGGTTGCTCGAAATATTAAAACGTTACCTTTGGCAATAGCTAAGCATCCTCAGGCTCGTCAATTACTAAAAGAGGATAGTGAGAAAGCGTTGCTGAATATGCCGACCTCTGCTGTTTTAGATCTTATCGATGATTTAAAGAAACAAGGATTATTTGAAGAAGTCAGAGATATGACTTGTCGTGGTGAAGGGGTAGAACAAGGGAAATTAGGTAAGCTATTAGTCCCACAATCTAAACATTACTCTTGGATGAAAGCGATGGATATTTTGGGGTTAGGACAACAAAATATCGTACAGCTCCCCGTCGATGCCAGTTATCGCACTGATACTGAGCAAATGAGACAAATTGTGTTTTCATTGATTGAACAAGGTGAGCCTATTTTAGCCGTAGTGGCTGTTGTAGGAACAACGGAAACGGGCGCGATTGATAATGTCGCAAAACTGATTGAATTGCGCAGAGAGTGCGAAGCGCGTTTTGGTGTCTCGTTTTATATTCATATCGATGCCGCTTATGCAGGCTATGCCTGTGCCATGTTCCGTGATGAGAATAATCAATTCCTTGATTATGATGTTTTGATTAAACGTTACCATCAGGAAGGTATTTTCCCCTCCGATGTTGTTTGGCCAAAGCCAGAGGTTTATCAAAGCTTCAAGGCATTACAAGAAGCGGACTCTATCACGGTTGATCCTCATAAAGTGGGCTTTATTCCTTATGCGGCAGGAGCAATCTGCATGAAGGATAAACGTATTGTTGATCTCATTTCTTATCATGCCGCTTATGTGTTTGAAGAAGTTGCAGAAAAAGGGCGTAAAGCAGAAAAGCAACAAAACGTATTATTAGGCTCTTCAATCATGGAAGGGTCAAAAGCTGGAGCCACGGCGGCGGCGGTCTGGGCGGCCCATCGGTTAGTTCCGCTAAATATTCTCGGTTACGGAAAAGTGATAGCAGCAGGAATAACCACAGCGAATTGGATCATTGAAAGTATCAATACCTGTGAGGCATTTGAAATCGAAGATAGAAAATTCGAAATTATTGCGCTGCCATCGCCTGATTTCCATATGGTCAACTTCATGTTTAAGGAAGTTGGTAATCAATCATTAGAAAAGCAGAATCAACTGAATAAGCGCCTTTATGAGTTGTGCTCATATGCCGCAGGCCGCTCTTATACGAATGACTTTTTAACTTCCTCAACATCCTTAACCTCGGAAGAGTACGGTGATAATCCACGAAATTTCTGTCGTGAGGCTGGCTTTAGTGATCAAGAGTGGGATAAGACTCAGTCATTATATGTATTAAGAGCCGCGATCATGACACATTGCTTACGGGATAAGCAGCATTTCACCGATTTTTGGCAAGAGTTGAAAAATATCTTTGAAGGCAAGTTGCAACAGCTTATAGATGAAGAAAATAAATTAAATCATTCAAAACAAAAAATAACGCTATAAACTTCTTGGCTAGGATCTCAATATGAAAAATCGCACACTTGGCAGTATTTTTATTGTTGCTGGCACTACGATTGGTGCTGGTATGCTTGCAATGCCGATAGCGGCAGCAGGTAATGGCTCCACGATAAGTTTAGCAATGTTGTTCGTGCTTTGGGCATTGATGTGTTACACCGCATTATTACTTGTCGAAGTCTATCAACATGAGTCCTCAGAAACGGGTATCGGCTCTGTTGCTCAGCGCTACTTAGGCTCAGGCGGTAAATTTATTACCGGTTTTAGTATGATGTTCCTGATGTACGCACTAACGGCGGCTTATGTTAGTGGTGCAGGGGAAATTATTACCTCCAACTTAAAAAACAGTTTTGCTATTGAGATGGCTGATTGGATGGGGATTGTTATTTTTACGGTGATTGGTGGTGGTGTCGTGTGCTTTGGAACATCATCCGTTGATTTTATTAACCGTATTTTATTCGCAGCAAAAATTGTTTTTCTAGTCATTATCTTAGTGTTAATGATGCCACATGTTGAGCAGCAAAATTTATTGTCTGCACCAACAGAGAAAGTCTTGATCCTCTCGGCTATTCCTGTGTTTTTTACCTCATTTGGTTTCCATGGCAGTGTGCCAAGTGTTGTGAAATATATGGGCGGTGATGTGAAAAAATTACGGATAATATTTATTATCGGTAGTGCTATCCCATTAGTTGCCTATATTTTATGGCAGATTGCTACGTTAGGTAGCATTAACCCTACAACCTTTGTCGGCATTCTTGCAGAAAATTCAGGATTAAATGGCTTACTGGATGCTATCCGCAATGTTGTGATGTCGGAAAGAACCCAGTTTATTGCTCAGATGTTTATGAGTTTAGCGCTCGCCACCTCGTTTCTCGGTGTTGCTTTAGGGCTATTTGATTTCTTAGCGGATTTATTTAAGCGCCAAGATAATATGGAGGGCCGCCTGCAAACAGGATTATTAACTTTCTTGCCACCATTAGTCTTTGCGCTGTTTTATCCGAAAGGATTTGTCATGGCATTAGGTTTTGCGGCGATTGCATTATCTATTCTTGCACTATTGTTACCTAGCGCGATGGCATTTAAATCAAGGTTGTGTAATAAGCGTAAATATCAAGTTACCGGTGGCACACCTGCACTATTTATCGTGTTCTTGTGTGGTATTGTGGTGATCGGTGTTCAATTGGCAATTGCCTTCAAAATACTGCCAAACGTAGGGTAATTGACCTTTTCATTCAAATCAATAAAGCCAATCACGGACTCAACGGATTGGCTTTTTTTATTTCACGTCGATCATTGCTAATGCTTTTTTATCGATGGCATTTTATTAGTATCTCAATAAGAATAATTATCATTAGCATTTTATGCAAAAAAACAGATATATCTAAACTGGTAATCTTCAAAAAATCCACTATTATATTAGATATATCGGTTTTTAAGACCTAAAGGGGTTCTGAGAGTATTAATGAATAATGAACAACAAGCGGAACCGTGCCTTTGTGATGGTAAAAGCTTAAGCCGTATGTTTAACCCAAAACAGTTGCGTGTCTACATTCTGCATCTCTTGGCTGATGGGGCAAACTATGGTTATGAATTGATAAAAAAGATAGGGCAGGAAACGGCGGGTTTTTACTGCCCAAGCCCTGGTGTGATTTATCCAACATTAACATTACTAGAAGAGTTGGGGCTGATCACCGCGTATAAGGAGCAAGGAAAAGGGCGTAAGTGTTATTCGCTGACACCTGAAGGAAAATGTTTTCTATTATTGAAAGCTGATATTTTAGCGGAAGTTCAGCTAAAACTCAGTTATGCACAAGAGCTTACGGCTGGCAACCAATTTGCCAAAGAAATAGAGCTTGCTGTTGATAGATTTAAATCATTGCTGCGACACAACATTGTTTTGCAGGAATTGACTAAGGAACAATCAATGCGAGTTGTTGAAATTATCAACAGTGCTGTTGAACGTATTGAACAAGTCAACTCGGTATTGACAGTAGAAGGGCACGAACATGGCTAAAACCAATGATATTATTCAGGCAAAAGAGTCTTCATATATGAAAGATAACGTAAAGACATCACCTAATATACCATCTAACGAAAGTACGGAATCGGCCGAGGTAAAACCAGAGGCTGCATTAGATAAAAAATTTAAAGAGGTTGTTTGCCCAAAAGTACCGACATCTTATTTTAAACGAGCTAAACGCCAGCGTACTAAATAATAAAATAGGTTATTTTGCTGATTTATTATTCATGGTAAAACTTTTTGCACTTTAATTCGCTATTTTAGTGGAAAAAGGCCATGAAAATAAAAAAATAGACCTATTTTACCAAAACATTTTTCTGTTCTTAATGAACGGTCATAGTAAAACGCTGTTTATGGATTACATAATTATCATGTAATCCCCTAATAACCTTGGCTATTAGGGGATTGATTTAATTACAGGTTGAGTAGCGCCTGTATTTTTTCTATTTCATCGATCCACTGTTGTTGAAGCAGTGGTTTTTGATGAGCTAATTTACGTTGCCTATCTGCGTGTAATTTATCTTCAAGTAACAATAACTTTTCCAACAATTCATCTTCATAAACAGTCGATTGAGAAGCGGCTTCGTCTATATGGGGTGAAGCTACTTTTTCGTTAATTACGCTGTTATTTTGAAGGTGCGATTGTTGCTCGATTTGTTGGTAAATCTCCTCGACGTCAAGATACTCCTCTAATCGATTATTATTGATATACCAAAAACGCTGGCAACTCGTTTCAATTAACCATTTATCATGGCTAACCACCAGCAAAGCGCCTGCAAATTGTGATATTTGCTCACTCAGTGCTTCTTTACCTTCAAGATCAAGGTGGTTGGTGGGTTCATCTAGCATCACTAGCTCATATTGCGCCAAGCTCAAGCCAATAAATAACAACCGTGCTCGTTCGCCGCCACTGAGTGTTGCCACTTTTTGTTGGTGGCGAGTATAAGGAAAACCTGCACCAATCAATGCCATTTTGCGTTGTTCATCGACTAAATTAGCAAAAGGCCGTAAAGCATCAGATAAATTGTCATTATCATTGAGTTGCTCAAGTTGTTGGTCGTAATAACCCGCATTAATCGATGGATGAAACTTTAATTGCTCACTGTATCGTTCATCTGCTTTAAAACGTTGCCACAATAAACGTAATAAAGTGGATTTACCGCAGCCATTGGCACCAATAATGGCAATACGATCACCACTTTTGACTTGATGAAAACCTGTTGTGAAAAGCAATTTCTCATCGGGAGTCTTAATGTTGGCATGATCTAATTCAAGGACTCTATCTGCGGGGATCGATTTGCCATTTAGCGCTAATTTCCATTGATAGCCTTCAGTCAGCTCAGTTTGCGCCTCCTTGAGTCTATCGATATGTTTTTCCATCTGTTTTGCTTTACGAGAAAGGTCTTCGTTATCATAAACTTGACCCCATATAGCTAAACGTTTGGCACTTACCGCAATGCGATCAATCTCCTTTTGCTCCGCTTGATGGCGTTTTTCATCAGCGACATCTTTTTGGCTCAGTGCATGACGTGCAGATGAGCATGGGAGCCGGAAGAAATGTAGCGTTTTATCTCGCAATATCCATGTGCAGTTAGTCACTTTATCAAGCAGATTTTGATCGTGAGAAACTAAAACGAAGCTGCCTTTCCAGTTTTGCAAAAAGTTACCTAACCAAATCAATGTGGGAAGGTCAAGATGGTTACTTGGCTCATCCAATAGCATCAGATCGGGTTGTTGAATTAATGCTCTACCTAAAAGTAATCGGGTATGCTGCCCGCCACTAATTTGATTGGCTTTTTGTGCCCATTGTTTCTCAGTGAACCCTAAATCAGTCAGTAAAACTTCCGCTCGCCAACGCTCAGAAAGACGCTCTTGAGCAGGGAGTTGCTGCATAACTGCATCAATTAAACTCAAATGCGCTACCTCTTCGGGTAGGTGCTGTTCAATATAAGCGGTTACACACTGATTTGCATAAGTAATACTGCCACTGTTAGGTGATAACTGACCAGTCAAAAGCTTCAATAATGTACTTTTGCCACTTCCGTTATGTCCAATCAGACCAATACGATCGCCACTTTGTAGCGTGAAGGTAATATCACTCAATAAAGAGGTTGTAGAAGTATCATAATTTAATGATTTTACAGATAATAAAGTGCTCATAGCTTACTCAATTTTTAGGCATGACAATGCCAGGGTATAGTCAGGACGACAACCCAGTAAGCTGAGGAAGGTATCTTTTGGGAGCTTCGCTCAGGCAGGGTTATCGCAGTATATAACTGTGAAAGCCTGAGCTTTGGCGATTACCAAAGAAGTGTGAATAGTCAATAAGATCACACAACATCATAATAAGCCTCCTTTTTTCTAGTGTTGAACAATATCGCTATCATAACAAACCTAGCAACTTTCTATCAATCACAATGATGTATTGTGTTTAGGTATTGTTATAAATGATTCTAATGGCATTAAAAGTGTCATGAATAAAACTGCTAGTGGCTGTGGTGAGTAATAATTTTGGAGTAAAATCAAGATGTAAACATATAGGAAACGCCAAAATGAATGTAGAAATAAAACCAGCCACAATTAAAGATGCCGCTTTGATTTTAGATATGATCATCGAATTAGCGGAATATGAAAAAGCACGTCATGAAGTTAAAGCATCTGTCACCGATATAGAAAACTCATTATTTGGTGAAAATTCAAATACAGAGGCTTTAATTTGCTATGTGGACGGTAAACCTGCTGGTTATGCGGTCTTTTTTTCTAGTTACTCGACTTGGTTAGGTAATAATGGGATCTACTTGGAAGATTTATATGTTTCCCCTGATTATCGAGGAGCGGGTGCGGGTAAAAAATTATTAAAGCATATTGCAATGATTGCCAGTGAAAGGAAATGCCAGCGTTTGGAATGGAGTGTTTTAGACTGGAATCAACCTGCAATTGATTTTTATAAAAGTATTGGTGCTAAACCCCAAGATGAATGGGTTCGTTACCGTATGGATGAACAAACAATTGCTGAATTTATAAGTTAAATACCTAATAAGTTAATTTTATAACAAAATAATGCTAACAAACTTTTTTGTTAGCATTATTTTTTTGTTTTTTAATAAATCTTAAGCAATAAGTGCCAATAAACTCTTTTTAACTTTTGAATATGGTATTTTGTGATATATGTGCTATTTTACTTAAGGTTAAAAGGGATAAAATAGAATTAAATTAAAGGGATAGAGAACAGGCAAGTAACTTAATCTAAAAAGGAATGTTGTATTGAGATGTTAAGTTGAAAATGTGCGTTAGTCAGTTTTTATTTTCTTGGTTTTATTATTTTTTAGTGTGACTAAATAAGATGGGCAATACTAAACAATTGAATTAAAAATTAGCTATTTTCTTTCACATAAAGAAAAGAGAAGGGATGGTATGAAAATAAATAAACGAAAGATCATTTTTTATGTCGCTATTATTTTAATTATTGCAGCAGGTGGTTTTTATTATTGGAGTATGAATTCTAGCAGTTTACCTGCAGGTTTCGCTCAAAGTAATGGTCGTATAGAAGCAACCGAAATTGATATTGCAACCAAAACGGCAGGGCGGATCGATACTATTACGGTGAGAGAAGGTGATTTTGTCAAGGAAGGTCAGGTTCTTGCCAAAATGGATACCAGAGCACTGCAAGAACAGCTTCACGAAGTACAAGCTCAATTACGTCAAGCAATTAGTAATGTATCAACAGCAGAATCAGGTTTAGTGCAACGTGAAAGTGAAAAGTTAGCCGCACAAGCGGTTGTTCGTCAACGTGAAGCAGAACTTGATGCGGCACAGAAACGACTTAACCGTTCTCGTGCATTAGTAAGAACCAAAGCGGTTTCTCAACAACAGGTTGATGATGACACCGCACAGGTACAAGGCGCAAAAGCCGCGCTGCAAGCGGCTAAAGCTCAGGTTGCAGCCTCTCTTGCGGCAATTGATTCTGCAAAAGCAGGCGTTGTTCAAGCAAAAACGCGCGTTGATGCAGCGACTGCAACTGAAAGACGTATTATTGCTGATTTAGATGATAGTGTGCTTAAAGCGCCGCGTAACGGTCGTATTCAATACCGTGTTGCTGAACCTGGTGAAGTATTAGGGGCCGGTGGTCGAGTATTAAATATGGTTGACCTCAGCGATGTTTATATGACCTTCTTTTTACCTACAGAAGATGCTGGAAAAGTGGCATTAGGCAGTGATGTGCATATTGTCTTAGATGCTGCCCCTAATATTGTGATACCTGCGAAAGCGACTTTCGTTGCCAGTGTTGCACAATTCACACCAAAAACCGTTGAAACGCAAAACGAACGTTTGAAATTAATGTTCCGTGTTCGCGCACGAATTTCACCAGAGCTACTGGAAAAGAACCTCGAATATGTCAAAACTGGTTTACCTGGCAAAGCTTATGTTCGTTTAGATCCTAATGCCCAATGGCCAACTGACCTTGAGGTGAGATTACCACAATGACCCATAATTTGATGGATGATGTGATAGTAGATTTAAGCCATGTCAGCCAACATTACGGTGATAATTGTGCGTTGGATGACATTACTTTATCAATTCCAGCAAGGAAAATGGTTGGTTTAATTGGCCCTGATGGTGTGGGGAAATCAAGCCTAATTTCATTGATTGCCGGTGCAAGAGAGATCCAGCAAGGGAAAGTTATCGTTCTTGGCGGTGATATGGCAGATAAAGAACATCGCCGAGAAGTCTGTCCTAAAATTGCTTATATGCCCCAAGGATTAGGGAAAAACTTATACCACACGCTTTCAGTCTATGAAAACGTCGATTTCTTTGGGCGTCTATTTGGGCAATCCAAAGAAGAGCGCCAGTATCGAATCGACGATTTACTCGAAAGCACGGGGTTGGCTCCATTCAAAGATAGGCCAGCAGGGAAGCTTTCAGGGGGGATGAAACAGAAACTGGGGCTTTGTTGTGCGCTAATTCATGACCCTGATTTACTGATCCTTGATGAACCAACCACAGGGGTTGACCCATTGTCACGGGCACAATTTTGGGATTTGATCGAACGTATTCGCGAACGACAAACCAATATGAGTGTGTTGGTGGCCACTGCTTATATGGAAGAAGCGGAGCGTTTTGATTGGCTGGTTGCGATGGATGATGGCAAGGTCATGGCAACAGGACATGCCTCTGAACTGAAAGCACAAACACCGTGCGATGATCTTGAAGCTGCATTTATTGCGTTACTGCCAGAAGAGAAGCGTAGCGGTCATAAAAAAGTGGTTATCCCGCCTCGTGATACCTCAGACGATGATGTGATAGCGATTGAAGCGCAAGATCTAACCATGCGTTTTGGTCAATTTGTGGCGGTCGACCATGTTAATTTTAAAATACCGAAAGGTGAAATATTTGGCTTTTTGGGATCTAACGGATGCGGTAAGTCCACAACGATGAAGATGTTGACTGGGCTATTGCAAGCGAGCGAAGGGCAAGCATGGTTATTTGGGCAAGAAATTGACCCAAAAGATATCGAAACGCGCAAACGCGTTGGTTATATGTCACAAGCATTTTCCCTCTATAGCGAATTGAGTGTCGAACAAAACTTAGTTTTGCACGCTAAGCTATTTCATATCGCGGAAGATCAAATTAAGCAGCGTATTGATGAGATGTGCCAGCGTTTTGATTTAGATGATGTGCGAGATACGATGCCCGATGATTTACCGTTAGGTATTCGTCAACGCTTATCGCTAGCCGTTGCCGTTATTCATCGCCCCGAAATGTTGATCCTTGATGAGCCTACATCAGGGGTAGACCCTGTGGCGCGAGACATGTTCTGGAATTTAATGGTTGACCTTTCAAGGCGTGACGGTGTCACTATTTTTATTTCTACCCACTTTATGAATGAAGCGGAGCGCTGTGACCGTATTTCCTTGATGCATGCAGGGAAGGTACTTGATTGTGATACTCCTGATAATCTGATCAAAAAGCGCGGATTAGACACGCTGGAAGCCACTTTTATCGCCTATCTACAAGATGCTGTGGGAGAAGCCGGAGCGACCAAGGATACAGCCCCTGAATTTCATGTCGACCCTGAGCTTAAAAAACAGACGGATGAAGCGCTGAAAAGCCGTTTCAGTTTCCGTCGATTATTTAGTTATAGCATTCGGGAAGGGATGGAGTTACGGCGCGACCCAGTACGTTCGACACTCGCACTACTGGGTACGGTGATCCTCATGTTTATCATGGGCTATGGGATCAGTATGGATGTGGAAAATTTACGTTTTGCAGTACTTGACCGTGACCAGACAGGTTTAAGCCAAGGTTATACCCTAAATTTGGCAGGCTCTCGCTATTTTATCGAGCAGCCTCCCATTAAGGATTATGATGAACTGGAAACCGCGCTGCGTAGCGGTAAAGTATCTGTCGCCATTGAAATTCCCCCTAATTTTGCGCGTGATGTAGCAAAAGGGCATGCGGTGAAAATTGGCGTATGGGTTGATGGCGCAATGCCTAATCGTGCTGAAACTGTTCGTGGTTATGTACAAGCGATGCATCTCGCTTGGTTAAGCACCATGGCTGCTAAGCAACCTGTTGGTGTGGCGGGAATGCCTGTCATCGACATTCAAACCCGTTATCGCTATAACCCCGATGTAAAAAGTTTACCTGCGATTGTTCCCGCAGTGATTCCTCTGTTGCTGATGATGATCCCAGCGATGTTAAGTGCACTCAGTGTGGTACGCGAAAAAGAGCTAGGATCAATGATTAACCTTTATGTAACCCCGATCACCAAATTGGAGTTTTTATTAGGTAAACAGCTTCCTTATATTTTATTAGGCATGTTTAACTTTGTGATGCTCTGCGCGTTGAGTGTATTTGTTTTTGGCGTTAGCTTTAAAGGGAGTTTTCTGACCTTAACACTTGCAGCTTTTCTCTATATTACTATCGCAACAGGAATGGGCTTGCTGATCTCTTGCTTTATGAAGAGTCAAATCGCCGCTATTTTTGGTACCGCAATTATTACACTGATCCCGGCTACTCAATTTTCAGGCATGATTGACCCTGTCTCTTCACTTGAAGGGATTGGTCGTTGGGTTGGTATGGTTTATCCAACATCGCACTTTTTGACAATAACACGCGGTACTTTCTCTAAAGGACTGAACTTGTTTGATTTGCAAGCGTCATTTATTCCGCTATTGATTACTATCCCTATCGTGATAGGCCTCAGTGTTATTTTCCTGAAAAAACAGGAGTCCTAACTGATGATACGTAAGTTACAAAACATATTTCATTTAGGTGTCAAAGAGCTGCGTAGTTTAGGGCGTGATAAGGCGATGATGGCGCTTATTGTTTTTGCTTTTACGGTGTCGATTTATTCATCGGCAACAGTGACGCCAGGCTCTTTGCATCACGCACCGATTGCGGTTGCTGATCAGGATAAATCACAGTTATCGAACCGTATTATCAATAGTTTTTATGCACCTTATTTTAAGACGCCGGCGGATGTAACTCCCGAACAGATTGATGGCCTTCTTGACCGAGGTACTTATACTTTTGCTTTAGATATTCCACCTAATTTTCAGAAGGATGTACTGGCCGGTCGCCATCCAGAAATCCAAGTGAATATTGATGCAACACGTATGAGCCAAGCGTTTTTAGGTAATAGCTACATTCAAAATATCACTTTAGGTGAAGTGAATGAGTTTCTTGCTAAGTACCGTAGTGATGCGAGTTTACCTGTAGATCTTGAAGTTCGTATGCGTTTTAACCCCAACTTAACGCAATCATGGTTTGGGTCGGTAATGGCAATCATTAATAACATTACTATGCTTTCGATAGTGTTAACGGGCGCTGCGCTAATTCGCGAACGAGAACACGGTACGGTTGAGCATTTAATGGTGATGCCACTAACTCCATTTGAAATCATGCTATCTAAGATTTGGTCAATGGGATTAGTGGTTTTGGTTGCCTCGGCAGTATCGCTTCTGCTGGTGGTTAAAACCTTGCTACAAGTGCCGATCGAGGGGTCTATACTGCTATTTATGTGTGGTGTGGCATTAAGCTTATTTGCGACCACATCAATTGGTATCTTTATGGGTACGCTAGCTCGTTCAATGCCTCAGTTTGGGCTATTGATGATCCTTGTTCTATTACCGTTAAATATGCTTTCAGGAGGTATGACCGCACGTGAAAGTATGCCTCAGTTAGTTCAAGACATTATGCTGACGATGCCGACAACACATTTTGTGAGCCTTGCACAAGCGATTTTATATCGAGGAGCAGGATTCCAGATCGTTTGGCCTCAGTTTATTGTCTTATTAATTATCGGTATCGTCTTCTTTTCATTCGCATTAATGCGGTTTCGTAAAACCATTGCAACCATGGCATAACACCTTGCTGTTGCAATTATGTCAAAAAACGCTTGCTGAATTGTTCAGTAAGCGTTGTAATGTAGTGCCTATCAATTCAAAAATTATTACAAGGCTGTACCTATCAAATCGATAGTATTAACTGATTGGATAAAAAGGCTGTAAACCAGTAACTTAATAATCAACCAAACAGGAGAACGTAAAATGTCTTTAATTAATACTCAAATCAAACCATTTAAAAATCAAGCTTTTAAAGACGGTAAGTTTATCGAAGTCACCGAAAAAGATGTGGCTGGAAAATGGAGTGTATTCTTCTTCTATCCAGCAGACTTTACTTTCGTTTGCCCAACTGAACTTGGTGACGTCGCTGACCATTACGAAGAATTCCAAAAAATGGGCGTTGAAATCTATTCAGTTTCAACTGATACCCACTTTACTCACAAAGCATGGCACGAAAGTTCAGAAACTATCGGTAAAATCAAATACACCATGATCGGTGACCCAACAGGTGAACTGACTCGTAATTTCGAAAATATGCGTGAAGCAGAAGGTTTGGCTGACCGTGGTACTTTCGTTGTTGACCCACAAGGTATCATCCAAGCTATCGAAATCACAGCAGAAGGCATTGGTCGTGATGCTTCTGATCTGCTACGTAAAGTTAAAGCTGCACAGTATGTTGCTAGCCACCCAGGCGAAGTATGCCCTGCTAAATGGAAAGAAGGTGAAGCAACTCTGTCTCCATCTTTAGATTTGGTTGGCAAAATCTAATCGAAAACTTTATTTCGAAAGTAGAAAGTAAAAACATACTGATGTTATCGGGTGCTATGCACCCGATTTTATGACCAAGGGGATCATATGCTCGATAACAATATGCAAGCGCAATTGAAAGCGTATTTAGAAAAATTGACTAAACCTGTTGAGTTAGTCGCTAATTTAGATAGCAGTAATAAATCAAATGAAATAAAACAGCTTCTAAACCAAATTGCTGCGCTTTCAGACAAGATTACTGTTCGTGAAGTACAAGATAATACTCAAAGAGTACCATCATTTTTAATTACTAACCCTGGTGTTGATAGTGGATTGCGTTTTGCAGGTTCACCACTAGGCCATGAATTTACATCGCTTGTGCTTGCATTGTTGCAAATTGGTGGTCACCCATCTAAAGAAGCACAAGAGTTATTAGATCAAGTGAAGGCCCTTGAAGGGGAATTCCATTTTGAAACCTATTATTCATTATCGTGCCATAACTGCCCAGATGTTGTGCAAGCACTGAATTTAATGGCAGTATTAAATCCAAATGTCACACATACAGCGATTGATGGTGCGCTGTTTCAAAATGAAATTGAAGAACGTAATGTGATGGGCGTTCCCGCTGTTTTCCTAAATGGAAAAGAGTTCGGCCAAGGGCGCATGACATTAAGTGAGATCATTAATAAGGTTGACACGAATGCTGACGCGCGTGCCGCTAAAGCATTAACGGAACGTGAACCATTTGAAGTACTCATCATCGGTAGTGGACCTGCTGGGGCATCCGCAGCGGTTTATACTGCACGTAAAGGTATTCGCACTGGTGTGATCGGTGAGCGTTTTGGTGGCCAAGTTATGGATACCGTTGATATCGAAAACTACATTTCTGTACTCAAAACAGAAGGGGCGATATTTGCGGGAGCACTGAAGAACCACGTTGATGACTACAATGTTGATGTGATTGATGGTCAGTCAGTGACTAAGTTAATTCCAGCAACAGAAGAAGGTGGTTACCACCAAATCGAAACAGCTTCCGGCGGAGTAATGAAGTCACGGAGTATCATTATTGCGACAGGTGCCCGTTGGCGTAACATGGGAGTACCTGGGGAGCAAGAGTATCGCACGAAAGGCGTTACATTCTGCCCACACTGTGATGGTCCGTTGTTTAAAGGCAAACGTGTTGCTGTGATTGGTGGAGGTAACTCAGGTATTGAAGCGGCTATTGACTTAGCGGGTATTGTTGAACATGTGACAGTATTGGAATTCGCGCCTGAATTGAAGGCGGATTCAGTACTACAAGATAAAGCACGTAGCCTGAAAAATGTTGACATTATCGTTAATGCTCAAACATTGGAAGTGAAGGGCGATGGTAGCAAGATGACGGGTCTTGAATATAAAGACCGTACTGATGATAGTGTACATTTATTAGAAGTTGCAGGCGCATTTGTACAAATTGGCCTGTTGCCAAATACCAATTGGTTAGGTGATACCGTTGCACGTAACCGTATAGGCGAAATTGAGGTGGATGCACGTGGCGAAACAAATGTGAAAGGTGTGTTCGCTGCGGGTGACTGTACTACTGTACCTTATAAACAGATCATTATTTCAGCCGGTGAAGGTGCAAAAGCCGCACTTAGCGCATTTGACTACCTAATCCGCACCAGTACCAGAACCGCTGAATAATTGTTAATTCAGTAGGTTGTACCCAAAGGCACTCGGGGGCGAGTGCCTTTTTTTGTGCATAATCTTTACAAAAAAGGCTCAAAAGTGCCTAAAAGTGTTCAAGTGTGGACAACTTGTGGACGATCTAAACGCTGATTTGGTGGTACTTACAGCGGAGTAATACATCCCAGTGTGGACAATTTGTGGACATGCAAAAGTTAAATTTGTATTGCTTTTCGTCGTCAAAATCATCCTAAAACGAACAGTCTATTAAGCTAACTCTGTTCCTCCCTTTAATGGGTTGTACGTAATCGCATCTTGAAGAAAGTCCGGTGCAAAGTGAGCGTAGGTCAGTGTTTGCTGTAATGTCGAGTGACCTAGGAGCCTCTGCAAAGTAGTTCTTCTTGTAAAAGCGGCCTATATTCGCCAAACGCGTGACTTTATTATTGAGCTGGCCAAACAACGTGTTCAAGCGATCCAACTCGACCAACCGCAAGTAATGGAGTTTTGGGAGATATTTGATTATTTACACGATAACGAGGCTTTTGGTGTGAATCACAGTAGTGAAAAGGGTGTTTATGCAGTGAATTTTAACCATATTGCACAGGTGGCCAGTGAGTACCGCCAGTCTATGCTATTGAATACGGATATTAAGAATTTATTGAAAGCGGGGCGCATGCGTAAGTTTGTGGGCGTTAAGACGGTGTGAAGCGCGGTGAACAGCCAGTTTAATAGCACGCTTGCGGCGGGGAGTACGCTTAAAAGGCCTGAAGTGATTAAGTGCTGGGTGTTTCAGGAAAACAGTGAGAGTTAGTTTCCCCCTCTATTCATCTATAGGCTGCCGATGTGCAGCCTTTTTTATATCTGTAGATAGTTACCAACTAAATATCATAAATACTCAGAATGACAAACAAGTGAAAGCATAATGGGTTGTGCAATAAATAAGCATTACTAAGTGTCTTTTATATAGATAGAGAATTTGTGGGAGGGGTTCGGAAAGCGGTTACAATGGTTACAAAATTAAAATAGCCTTATATCTTATTGATACTATAAAGAAATATGGTAATAGAAAAAGGTTACAAATGGGTTACTTTGTAGTTACGTGTAACCGTTTTGAGAGGTTACAAATTAAAAATATAACTTATTGTTTTATAAGGATTTGACTTTTTAACCCCTGTTTTGTAACCCGTTGTAACTGATTTCCGGAAGGGGGGGACTTTAGGCGATAAAATAGTTGCCTGGCAGGCAACTATTTTGCTTGACACAATATTGTTAATATTGCATTATCCTTTATGTGGACAGGGTGAATCACCCTGATGCTCTTTAAAAGACTGCTAAATATTGAACTTGCACGAGGTTCTTCGAACCGATTACCCAGTATTGAGGTAATCTACTATGCCAAACGAGAAGCTTATATGTGCTCTCCACTGACCAAAGCGACGGCGCGGCGGCGAGGCAAAATGTGATTAACGGCTATTCTAGTTAATTATCTAATGAGTATTTTTCGACTGGAGGGTGAAATATATAAATATATTTCACCCAGATAAAGTGACCTGTGTTATCCATTTCATTTTCTTTCGGTTCAATATTGTTTTGTCGACTGGTGCAATAGGGCACCGATTGATAGAAGGCACTTTATTATGAGTAATAAAAATCTTTTAAAGGAATCTATTGAAGTTTTAAAGCTACTTTCAATAGAGATGCATGATGAAATGGATAATAGTAAATTAGATGAACTTAAAAAAGTAATTAAGGCATTAGAAGAACACGAAGAGGATCAAAAAATTACCCGAAAGGATTTATTAGAAGTCTTCTCTAAGGTTATTGAGTCGATACCTGCTGTAGCTTCAATACTTAATTTTCTGTTTAAGTTATAATACTAACTTACAGCAGGTCACTAAAATCTGGAGATATAAAATGAATATTGCTTATGCTTTAGAACTATGTCTAAGAAAAAAGGGCATTTCAAAAGCTGAGTTAGCAAAGAGAGCTATGCTTTCAAAATCTTATTTAACACGTCTTTTTAGTAACGAAAGAAAACCTAATTTAGATACTCTTGAGAAAATATGTACCGCTCTTGATATTCCTCTAAGCCTTTTTATTTTTCTATCTAGTGAAAATGTAAATTTAAGTAGTAATCTTAAAAATAAAATGGATAACATTATATCTGAACTTTTAGGTGATATAAATGAAACCTCGTTACCTTAATAAGCCAATCTCATCAATTTTCTCTTTAGCTAAATCACTTCAAACAACAGTTGAAGAGCTTCAATATTTATCGGCAAATGCTGATAAATATTTTTTTTTAGCAAGTAAGGTTCAAAAAGACGATGGTAGTTATAGAGAAATTTATGATGTAAGCCAAAAACTAAAAAATATTCATGATAAGATAACTAAAAATATTCTTAAAAAAGTGTATTACCCTGATTATTTACAAGGTTCTTTATCAAAAAAAGATCATATATCTAATGCTGAAATTCATACAAGAAAAAAAGTAATAGTAAAAGGTGATATATCAAATTTTTTTCCTAGTATAGGTAAAAATATTGTTTATCAAGTGTGGGTTGTTTTTTTTAATTTTTCTAAGGAAGTAGCTGAGTTATTATCTAACTTAATTACTTTTAATGGACGAATGGTGCAAGGATGTAAAACGAGTAGTTATTTAGCTAATTTAGTTTTATGGTCTAGAGAGTCTAAACTTGTTGAATCATTAAAGCTTCAGGGATTCACGTATACAAGATATGTAGATGACGTTCATGTTTCGGCTAAAAGAATAATGTCAAAGAGTGAAAAAACAAGAATTATAAAAGGAATTTATAATTTATTTGCGAGTATTAATGTTCGTCCAAATAGAAAAAAACAAGAAATAATGCCAAGAAATCTACAGCAAACTATTCATAAGTTGAATGTTAATAAATCAATGCCGAGCATGCCTAAACAAAAAAGAAATGATATTAGACAGCTTGTTTTTTTGTGTGGTAAAGCTTTTGGAGATAATAGGCTTGCAATTAATGAGTATACCAAGATGTATAATAGTGTTATGGGGAATGTTAATTATTTAAGGCGGATTCATCCTGAAGAAGGGGGGAGATTATTGTCAAAATTAAAATCAATTACACCTTCAAATCGATTTATATAATGAAATAATTTTATAGGTATATTAAATGCAAACTAAAGAAAAGAATAAAACAAACAATGGAAAAGTAACACTGAAGTTAAACTCAGAACCATTATATAAACAAGTGCCTTTCCATTTGGCTATTATTATACCTGTAACTTTATTTTTTATATTTGAATTCCCAGTAATGAAGATGGATTTTGAATATTCCATACCAGCTTTTGAGAAATTTATTCAATCGAGTAAGTTAGCATTTTTATTTTTATCACTTTGCATCCCTTTTGTTGCAATTGTAATGTATATGCATAGAACTGTTCAAACTCATGAGCAGATATCACTGACTCAAACCCAAATTAATAATGTTAATAAACAATTGGAGTTAATACAAGATAAAAATAATGCAGATTTATATTTTTCTCATAACAAATATATAAATGATAAAATAATTTCATTACCTAAATATAAATCAATTTTTTTAAACTCAAATGGGGAGAAGGAAGTTATTGAATCTGGAATTATGAGTGCCAGCCATATTTATGATCAAGTATATAAGAAATCAAATCCTAAAGGCGAATTTAATACCGAGTTGAATTTGGATTTTTCTAGAAAAATAAGAAATCTATTCGATCATTTAAATAGATATATACTTAAAGCTAAGTATGCTAACGACTTTTTAACTTTTAACTATAATGGAAGTGATGGTAATAATTTTAAAAAAATAAATGTGGAAGAGAGAGGTAATATTCTAATTGTGACTTTAAGTGAAATATATTCAGTTATTATTACTTTAAAAAGAATTTTAGCAATAAATGAGTTTCCATATTATAGATTATATGTTGCATCTTCCAATAATAAAAAAATTGCATATCCATATTCAAATGAGTCTGATTTAATTGATGATATAAATGGAATCAGGATTGCTTGTGTTAATTTATTGAATTCATTGAATTTCCCTGATTTGGAAACTGGGATTTTACAGGCGGGTCCTCATTTAGGAGATCCAATCACTTTATTTCTGCAAAATAGTGACGAAAATTATAAATGTATATTTTCATCAATCTTAACATCAGAAATAGCCCCAATTTCATCTAAGGTTTGTAAAGAACTTCCTAATAATAGTATGCAGACAGATGTATAATTATTGATTATATAGAGGAAGTGAAAGAGCTAAATACAATTTGTGCGAAAAGTAGTTTTGTTAAATTATGCATCGAATTGCACAAACTTAACTTTAACTAATATACTATTTAGTACCTTGTATTGCAGCTGGTTTTAGTGCTCCTCACAATTACACAAAATTCCCCCCCCCCTTTTGTGTGCGGGCGATGCGGGGGAGCAAGCGCGCGCAAAGGGGTAGATGTGAGCCGCGCTGGCTATTATGTGATTAGTCCATGAGTGGTGTTATTTGTGAGTATTCAGGCTGTACAGCCTAGATGAGATATAAAATAGTTTCGGGTATGTGAAATAGTTAGAACGGCGCTAAGGCCGTTCTATTACGTTTGAAAGGGGGAAGTATCGATTCACGTGAATTGAATGGTTTATTTATAATTAGGCTCTTTATCCTTAGCCTGTGTCAAAAAATCCAGCAACGCATATTGTTTAAAACGGATCACCTCAACACCTAGCATGTCGTTAATTGATTTCATGCTTTCCATTAGTGGTAATAATTCATTGAACCAAAATACCATTGCGGCTTTTTCAACATCACCAAGGCTACCTGAGCCTTGCGGGATGATCCCCATCAGTTGTGGTGGTATCCGGTGCATAGCCAACAAATCATCGCGCGTGGTGTCCTTGATACCGACAAACTCGTCTTTGGCGCTGATTTGTGAGAATGGCAAAATTTGAATTCCATCCTTGCCCCCGTTGGCGGCATACACAAAGATATTCTTAAATGCTTTGCCTTTGCGAGCTTCGGTGAGTGATTTTTTTAATGACTCGACGGCCTTGTCGTCAGCCAATGCCGCGGAAAGATATACCATCACACCGGCGTGGCTGCCATTCTCATAATAGTTTGTCCGAAATAGGGTAGCCGAATGATTCAAGTTAGCGGAAATAAGCCCCGCCAAGTAATCGGGAACGCCATATATCTCTTGGTGAATACAGGGGTTTTTCAAATGAATAACGCTATTTTTGCGAAATTCATAAGGCATCTTGGTAATTCTTCACTTGCCAGTATTGCCCCTCATTCACACCGGCGTGGGTATACTTAGCCAAAGAGGTTTTTAATGTCAGCATATCGCCGAGCCGGTTAATGCGCTTTTCAAGGTAACCATTACCAAAAACGACAAAATCCTGCGCTAAGGTGGTGAAGTCAGGGCGTGATAAATAGGGCGTTGGTTCAAAACAGCTGGTGATCACATTACACTTAAACACTAACGGTGATTGATGGTAGGCCGCTGACAAGGTAAACGAGCGCGCAATACCAGTAAAATCAATCGGGGTTTCATACCAGCGGTCATTGTGGTTGCATTCCATGCAGTCCAGCAAATCACCGCCGCCAGATACAATGACGGCGGGCAAAAGGTAAATGAGCAAAACTCAGGACTTTGTGTTTGTTTTTCGGTTACTGTTAATTCCCAACAAGCCAAAGAATTATCGCAATCCGAACTAATGAATATCCTCGTGACTGCGGTAAATTAACTCTAATTGCGGATGACTCCATAAACTGGCGGGGGTCACTGTCGCACGCTCCCAAGGAATATGACCGATAAACCACAATTTCCAAAAGTTAAGTTTGGCTTCGGGGTTTTTACTTAATAAATCTTTAAAAGTTTCAATTTCACCTACGTTAATTGAAAGCGCTGACTGGTAAATATCAAATACAAATTTCGAGCAGAACTGGCGGGAAGAGTGATAATCAAAGCCAGTATGATAAAATTTATTAAGTCTTGAAGGAACTTCTGCAACTAAAGCTGCTTTTTGTTCATCCGTTAGGTGGTGAGTAAGTCGGCGAACACCATATCTTTGCCCAGCCGAACGTTGAATAAAGCGAGTCAAAGTCGTGACAGTTGATAGCGGTACTCGGCTTTCTGCTACTAAATAATCTTGCCCGTTATGACCAATTATCAAGCCAACATGATTGCTCCAACATAAAGAGGCTGACGCTATTTGGCGAAATAACGTAGTGCCAATACTTGTAAAGATAATATCGCCGACCTCGAGGTTTTTAGGGGGAGTATTATTTGTCATTATTCATATCTCTCAATAATTTTAACTCTGTTTGATAGTAATCCCTGACAAAGAGTCACAGCAATGAGAATACGGATTAAAATCGCGTATTAAATTAAATAATACGTTTTCGTTTAGGTTATATTGATTATAGGTTATGCAACTCAATTTATTTTATTGTTTGTAGGGCATGGCTCAATGCGATAATACTACGCGTAATCTCAGTTTCAGTATGTGCAGCATAACCGAATAAAATAGCGTTGTTTTCATGACTATTCATACAATAACGAGACAGTGGCTGTACACCAAAACCTAACTGATGGCAGGTAGAGAGTATAAACGGCAAACTAATTCCCGGCTTTAACCAACAAACAGCATGGATCCCTGAATCTGTTTGCTCAACGTTAAATACATGGGGCAAATAGGTGTTAATTGCACTAATTAATGCATTTTGGCGTGAATAGCAAACTTTACGAACTTTACGCACATGGCGTGCATAATGCCCCTCTTGAATAAACTGTGCTAAAGCGGCTTGTTCTAAGTAACCTGAATGGCTATCACTGTAATATTTCATCATAGTAAAAGGCTCGATCAGAATTTTTGGCACAATTAAAAATCCTAAACGAAAACCCGGATACATCATTTTAGAAAAGGTGCCGGCATAAATAACACGTTGATGCGCATCAAGCCCTTGAAGTGCTTGAATAGGTTTAGATAAATAGCGAAATTCACTGTTGTAGTCATCTTCAAAAATCCATGCTTGATTCTTGTTTGCCCACTCTAATAGCGCTAATCGTTTTGTTAAGCTCAAAGTCGTACCAAGAGGAAATTGATGGGAAGGGGCGGTGTAAACTAAGCAAGCGTCAGGGTAAGTTTGTGCGGCCATCGTAATATTCATTCCATCACTCTCAGAAGGAATTGGGCAAATATTGGCTCCACGAGCAGTTAAAATAGCTCGCGCACTGTCATATCCAGGATCATCTAACCAGACTGAGCTACCTTGTTGTAATAATACGCTTGCGGTTAAATTAATCGCCTGCTGAGTACCATTTACAATAATAATTTGCTCTTCGCTGCAATTAACCCCACGCGTTGAGTGCACATAATCGACTAATATTCTTTTTAGTGGCGGATAACCTGCCGGATGATTGTAGTGAGGAGTTTCTTGTTTTGATCTTCTCCAAACCCTTCCTAGTAATCTTCCCCATAAATCATGGGGAAACTGATCAACGCAACCAATGCCGATATTGAACATCTGTTTTTTATTCGTATTAGGCCGAGACGTTTTCCATAATGTCGTTAAATGACTCATCACGGGATTGAGATTAGGTGCAGAATATTGCTGTTTATCGAGAGGATCTGTCTTGGATGTTAATTTAACCAGCTCATCAGGTATGGTTGTAGAAACATAGGTACCAGAGCCTTGACGAGTAACTAAATAACCCTCGTCGATTAATCGTTCAAAACCAGCAATGACTGAATTGCGAGATATCGACATCATTTCAGCAAAAGCACGACTCGAGGGCAGTTTGATCCCCGCAGATAATCGCCCATCAAGAATGGCATTTCTGATGGTGTGATAAACATTTTCTTTAATACAACCTGCTTCTAAGAGTAAATGAGGGAAGAGAGCTTGCGGTTTACGTTTCATTAGAAGTGGATCCTAAATAAATATCAAAAGTGTATCTTATTTAGTACCAGATTGATATGTAATATAACGCCATTGTTTTATATGTCGAATCGTTAAAGGATATATCATGAATAACAATATGTTACCTGTTACTGTTGAGTTTGTGTCACCCGAGCATTATTCGCAATGGCTAGTTTATTGGTTGCAGTATCAAGAATTTTATAAAGTGGATTTAAGCGAAGAAATCACATTAAAAACATGGGAGCGTTTTTTCGATGAAAATGAGCCTATGTATTGCGCCGTTGCACTTGAAGGTGAAAAAGTGGTTGGTTTTGTCAATTACCTCTACCATCGCTCCACATGGGCGGAAAATAATTTCTGCTATTTGGAAGATTTATTTGTTTCGCCAGACGTAAGGGGGCGTCAGGTAGGAAAACATCTGATTGAATTCGTGCATGAACAAGCAAAAAAACAAGCTTGTGGACGTCTGTATTGGCATACGCAGGAAACCAATTTACGAGGGCAGCGCTTATATGATTGGGTTGCTGAAAAACCAGGTGTGATTGAATATAGAATGCCGTTGTAATCTTTTAGTGATTTATTCATGAGATAGGTTACATACCCACTCATCATCCGAAGATTTTTTATCCTACTTGTGATCTCTTGGCGATTTCTGCCATCCCCACTGTTTTTGCGAGCGGTGGGGCTTTTATCTCCTTTGCTATGCTCATTGTTTTAATTTCAGACAAAGTTCAAAGTAGCTTTTTGTTAAGTTATATCCGACTGTTATTGAAAAATAACAGTAAACAATCACTACATGTGATATTCAAAGGAAAACACCTTGTTGACACCCGTCAACGAAGTAACTACAGTACGGATACAGGAGGGAAATGAAGAGACATCCAAACAAACACATTCAATCAGTGATTGAATATGCTGTCTCTAAAGGCTGGGTTTTGGTATCAGCGGGTCATAGTTCGCATGCCTTTTGCCGTTTACGCTGTGGTGACGCGAATGATGCACATCAAAACCATCAAATGAGCGTGTGGTCCACACCAAGCCGTCCTGAGGATCATGCTAAACAGATCAAACGGAAAGTTGATAGTTGTTATCGGTCTGGAAATTAATTTAAGGCGGCATTGCCGCCTGTTTCAAGCGAATAATCTAGGGGATGAGAAAGGTCACCTAGAACGGTATAGATAATAAAATGGTCTCAGTTAAAGGTATCTATTAACGAATCCATTAATGTATGGCGAGTATCAAGGAGAATACAGTGTCACTATACAATTTCACGTTGGTGCTTTCAGGTGTTAATGCTGATACCCCAGGACTCGAAGATGCGCTGTATGAAAGTGGTTGCGGTGATGCGCTAATCTGTTTTTATGGTAAATCGGTCTATCTAGAATTTGATAGAGAGGCTAAATCATTAGATGATGCAATTGAGTCAGCTATCCATCATGTTGAAACATCTGGGTTAGGGGCAAGAGTAGAATCGGTTGATTCGGTGCTCGTCGGCTTGAGTGATATTGCTGATTTAACACATCTCTCAAGGCAAGCGGTTGCAATGCTGAAAGATGGTAAGCGGGGTGCAGGGGATTTTCCAAACCCAATACAGCGTATTAAAGGCCAATCCCCTTTATGGGATTGGGCTGAGGTTGCTAATTGGTTACAAATTAATGGCAGGTTAAATCACCATCCTGAATTAGTAACGAATGCGAAGGCATTAAGTAAATGGAACTTGGCATTACGATCAAGTGTATGTGATGATTTGCTTGAAGTTGAATCGATAACGAAAAAAATCGTCGATAATAGGCAAAAAAGAGCAGCATACGCCGATAAAATGAATGTTAAATAACCAATCTTAAAATACTCCCTTATTGACATAAGGGGGTAATTTTAATGCTCATGATATCTAAGCCGCTAGCTACAACTCGAATACTCAATGCTTGTGGTAGCAGGGAAGCCAATTTTCTTGGTTCAATGTTAGAGTGAGTAAGGAATGTTTTAAGTTGCCAGTTGTTTACGTACTTCCATAAGCGCAAAACCTAATAAATTGAGCCCTTTCCAAGTGAGAGGGTTCTCGATATTTTCACTATCTTCAGCAAGGCCGATCCCCCATATTTTATCAACAGGGCTTGCCTCCACTAATATTCTTTCATTGGTATTTAATAAAAATGTTTTTAACTCTTCATTTTGTGAAAACTTAGCAAGATTTGCTGCGACAACAATATTAAATCTATGTTCATCCCATATGCTCTGTTGAAAGCCTCGTACCTCTCTACCGAATGCTTTTGCAGCGCCAGGATTTGGGGCATGGATAATTTTCTCGAAACTTTCATTGTCATCAAATAATCGTGCTTTTTCTGCCATCATAAAATGTTCAGCACTGGCAAAGCGATTGCCTTCAACCATAAAAGTAGCTGGATACCATTGGCTCAGGCAACTCTTGGTAACTTGTTTTTGTTTTGATTGATGACCCCAGAAAAAGAGGTATTTCAATTTTTTACCTGTTCGGTATTGTTTGCAAAGGGTTTGGATATCCATAATAAATTGTTCTAATAAATTTCTATTGGGGTAGCGTATCGATAAATTCTTCGAAATACCATAAGAAAGACCTGTAGTTATAGCTTAAATAGATTGATTAAAAAGTAACTGGCAAGTGTTGAAAATTAAATAAAACGTGAGGCATCAGACATTTTTTATAAATGATATAAAAAGTCGCATTTTCACGCGTGAATAGAGCCATTTTTACCTAACTATTACATTTTGTTAACGATACAGTAAGCCCTCTTATTGGGTAAGGTTATTAACGAAAGTAAAGTATAAAAATATGGAACAAATATTGTTAGTTTTATGGCCTTTATTTGCACTGATAGCAATGGGTTTTATATTACGTCGTTCATCGCTGTTTTCGGTTGATTTTTGGCCTAGCGCTGAAAAACTGAACTATTTTATTTTGTTTCCTGCTTTATTGATTAACAGTTTAGCGAGTGCCCCACTTGATAGCCCTAAACTGCCTTATCTCGCGGGTGCGATATTTTTTGTGCTTATTATTAGCAGTGTATTAGTTCTAATTTTTAAATTACTTTTTAAAATGCCAATACCACGGTTTGGTGCTCATATTCAAGGTATTACCCGCTTTAATACTTATTTAGGGCTTGCAATTATAGCCGATTTATTTGGTACTGATGGCATAGCGATTGCTGCCGTCATTATGGCGATACTGGTGCCAAGTTGTAATGTTATTGCGGTCTTAGCATTAACCACTGGCTCTAAAGTTTCTATCAAACAGTTATTTTTACCGATCATTAAAAACCCGTTAATCCTCTCTTGTATTATTGGTATTTTGCTGAACTTATCTCCAATAGGATTACCTTTTGGTTCAGGACAACTATTAAAGCTACTTGCGGCAGCGAGTTTACCATTAGGGTTAATTTGTATTGGCGCGGCATTGCAAACATCGACGCTCAGGAAAGAATTTAAGCCGCTAATGACCTCTACGCTGTTACGTTTATTAGCGATGCCAGTATTAGCGCTTTTAACAGCAAAATTATTCTCATTACCGGAGTTTGAAACCGCGTTATTTGTGATTTTCTTTGCAATACCGACGGCGCCGACGGCTTATATTTTAACTCGTCAACTAAATGGTGATAGTCAGCTTATGGCAGGCATCATCACTTTGCAGACCGTAATTGCTGTCGTGACATTACCATTCATTCTTACCCAGATAATACATTAACTCATTGCTGCTATCGTTATTTAGCTTAAGTGAGATAATGGGTTTGATAGAGAATCGCTTTGTTAAAATATGGGGTTAATTTTGGGGATAAAATGGTTGTAGGAATAACGCATTATGACAGTTTTAGATAAAATATGTCTAATGGCTATATCTACATTCAAAATTCTGTTTATTGAGAACGCTAATGCCATTTTGTATTAATCAACAACCCCAAATAAACCAAACACTCTCGATTCCCAGTTCACGCGCGATAGAGGCTATTTTTAGTTCACCCGAGAAGCTCACAACCAAAGAATCTGAGTTGATGGGGATAAAAATTAAAGGTATTAAAAATAATACGCTATTTGTCGTTGAAAGTAATACTGGGCAGCCATTAAGCCTCAGCAAAGCAGAATTTCAATGGCTTTTTGAAACCAAGGTTGTAAGGCGTTTACAACCTGAAAAGACGAATTTTTTATCCCCAACGCGAATGTATAAAGGCTTGTTTGAATAATATTAAAGACATACACTGCTGCTTGATAAGGTAATAATATCATTTGATGATAAGGGGTCATGTGTGTCTTTAGAAAAATGTCAAAATAATGAAAATCTATCTATTGATGAGGTATTAGATAAACTTTCATTGCT
This sequence comes from Providencia sp. PROV122, assembly GCF_028482365.1. NCBI lineage: Bacteria > Pseudomonadati > Pseudomonadota > Gammaproteobacteria > Enterobacterales > Morganellaceae > Providencia > Providencia sp. PROV122. The sequence continues at coordinate 87,568 of NZ_JAMPQI010000011.1, forward strand.
GTACACAAATGCCATTGATTCTTTAAGAAGTGCCATTGCAGCTTATGTGACTGATGGGCAATTACCTGATGCGGATGCCCGCAAAAAGGGATTATTTGCCTATCCTGAACTATGTGTTGAGTGGCATGGTCAAATTGATCATTGCGTAAAAACGAGGGCATATGCACGTTTTGTTAAGCCCGGACAGTATCGTATTACGGTGACCCAGCCGGATCTATTTCGTCAATATTTAACCGAGCAACTGAGTATTTTACAGCAAGGTTATGATGTCACTTTTTCTGTTTACCCCTCACAAACTGAAGTGCCATACCCGTTTGTGATTGATGGTTCTGATTTAGCTTTAGATAGAAGTATGAGTAGCAGTCTAGCGGCTCATTTTCCTATTACAGATCTTGCAGATATTAGTGATGATATTACCGATGGTTTATTTCAATCCGCAGAGGAGATGCCCCTTTCTCACTTTGATGCTTTGCGTGTCGATTTTTCCTTAGCGAGACTGAAGCATTATACGGGAACGCCGCCAGAACATGTGCAACCTTATATTTTGTTTACAAATTACAATCGTTATGTCGATGAGTTTGTAAGCTGGGCTTGCGAGCAAGTTAGGGATCCGAATAGTCGTTATGTTGCATTATCCTGTGTAGGGCACAATTATTTAACGGCTGAAAACGCTGACCCACAAATTGCCACGTCTGATCTCACATGGAAAAAATTCCAAATGCCAGCGTATCATCTGATCGCGAAAGAGGGTGTAGGAATAACATTAGTTAATATTGGTGTTGGTCCATCGAATGCAAAAAATATTTGTGATCACTTGGCGGTATTACGGCCACACGCATGGTTAATGATAGGCCATTGCGGCGGCTTACGTGAAAGTCAAAAAATTGGTGACTATGTATTAGCTCATGCCTACTTACGTGATGATCATATTTTAGATGATGTTTTACCCCCTGATATTCCCATCCCAAGTATCGCAGAGGTACAAAGGGCACTGTACGATGCAACGAAACAAGTCAGTAATATGCCAGGTGAATTAGTTAAGCAACGGCTAAGAACAGGTACGGTGGTAACAACGGATGATCGTAACTGGGAATTACGCTTTTTTGCAACGGCCCGCCGTTTCAGCTTAAGCCGTGCTGTTGCTGTAGATATGGAAAGTGCGACTATTGCGGCTCAAGGTTATCGTTTTAGGGTGCCATATGGGACGCTATTATGCGTTTCTGATAAACCATTACATGGTGAAATCAAATTACCAGGGCAAGCAAATAGCTTTTATGAAGGGGCAATTTCAGAACATTTGCAGATTGGTATTCGAGCGATTGATCTTTTGCGACAAGAAGGCGATAAACTGCATTCAAGAAAATTAAGAACCTTTGATGAGCCTCCTTTTAGGTAATAAAAAAGTATAGATACCGAATCAATGACATTTGCAGTGGCAAATGAAAAAATGAGGTATGGGTGAATTAAGCGAGTTATTAACGCCATGGTTGATGAACTAGATATTTCTGAGGTGAGTGAGCTATCGGGCTTACCGCCATCGACGTTGCGCTATTACGAAGAAAAGGGGTTAATTACCCCGATTGGTCGTAAAGGTTTGAAGCGTGTTTATCATGGTAAAGATGTGATGACTCGCTTATCACTTATTGCTTTAGGGAGAGAAGCAAAATTTTCACTTGATGAAATAAGCACCATGTTGAATCAAAGAAATGGACCAACGATTGATCGTGGCTATTTAATAACAAAAGCAGAGGAAATTCAAAAAGTCATTGATGATTTGTCGGCGTTAAAAAAAGGTATTTTGCATATCGTCAATTGCCCTGAAGAAAATCATTTAGCCTGCCCTAAATTTCAAAAAATAATGTCGATAGGCCTACGAAATAGCCGAAAATTCAGCCAATAAGGCATAATCTAGTGGGTATAACCGCGTGATTATCCCACTTTTGATAACAATTTATCCCATTTTCCTTCATAGAAAGCCTTTTAGATCTTAACTACACTTTAGGTATTGCTACACTGATTTAAAGGGTCCTATGTCTACTCACTTCTTAGCATTTGAAAAACCTATCGTCGAACTTAATGAAAGAATCGACGCCTTAGTGGCTTTTAAACAAAATAGCCAACAGCCTGATATTGATTTCGATGAAGAGATCAAGTTGCTGGAGAAAAAATGTTTAACACTGACAAAGAAAATTTTTTCTCAGCTTGGTGCTTGGGAAATAGTTCAACTTGCAAGGCATCCATTGAGGCCCTATACCCTAGATTATATTTCGCTGATTTTTACGGAATTTCAGGAGTTGGCTGGAGATAGGGCATTTGCGGATGATAAGGCGCTTGTTGGTGGTCTAGCACGCCTTGACGGGCAACCTGTTATGGTTATAGGTCAACAGAAAGGGCGTACCACAAAAGAAAAAGTGATGAGAAATTTCGGTATGCCTTCCCCGGAAGGTTACCGTAAGGCATTAAGGTTAATGAAGATGGCTGAGCGTTTTCATTTACCTGTAGTGATATTCATTGATTCTGCGGGGGCATATCCCGGTATTGGTGCAGAAGAGAGAGGGCAAGCTGAAGCGATAGCACGAAATATTATGGAGATGTCTTGCCTAAAAACACCTATCATTTGCGTGATAACAGGGGAAGGTTGCTCTGGTGGTGCACTGGCAATAGGGGTTGGCGACCGTATTAATATGTTGGAGTACAGCACATATGCGGCAATATCTCCGGAAGGTTGTGCTTCAATCCTTTGGAAAGATGCACAAAAAGCGCAAGTTGCTGCGGAAACAATGGGAATGACAGCCAAAAGGCTCAAGGAGCTAGGTATTATTGACACTATTATCCCTGAACCGCTCGGTGGCGCACATCGCGATTATGTATTAGCGAGTGAAAATTTAAAACGGCAGTTGCTTATTGATTTAGAGGCCCTCAAAAAACGGGATGTTGATCTATTATTGGCCGAAAGATATCAGAAAATTATGGCGTTTGGTTACTGTTAAGCATGATATAGTCATTTTTATCTGAAGTCGTTTGGTGATAGAAATGAATATAGAGCAATGGGCGAATGAGTTTGATAATTACCTGCTAAAAAACTGGGTTAATGATGATAATGCCCATGATATTTTTCATCTTAGGCGAGTTTGGCGTACGGCACAAAAAATTATGGAGCCAATAGAACAAGTTAATCCTTTGGTTGTATTGGCTGCCTGTTATTTTCACGATTTTGTCTCATTGCCGAAAAATCACCCCCAAAGACACCAAGCATCTTCTTTAAGTGCTGATAAAGCGGTGAGTGTTTTTCAGTCTCATTTTCCAAGCCTACCTGAACATTACTATGAACCGATTGCTCACTGTATTATCACCCATAGTTTTAGTGCTCAGCTCGAACCAAAAACGATTGAAGCGAAAATTGTTCAAGATGCGGATAGGTTAGAAGCACTTGGCGCAATTGGCTTAGCGCGTGTTTTTGCCGTTAGTGGCCAATTGAATAGGGCATTATTTGATGCAAATGATCCTTTTGCACAAAATAGGCCACTGGATGATACTCAATGGGCTTTAGATCACTTTCAGCAAAAATTACTTAAATTACCGAGTACTATGCAAACTTCAATGGGAAGATTGCTCGCCACTCAAAATGCGAATTATTTAGTACAGTTTATGGCGAAATTAAGTGCTGAATTAAAGGGGAATAGTGTCCAGTTTGATGATCATATCATCGAACAGTTTTGGCTCTAATTAAGGTAGTGGCTTGATGTATTCAATAGGGATAGGCGATAAATGTCGGTTGATCTGAATTTATTAAGAGTTTTTGTTTCTGTGGCGTCTCAGGGCAATTTTGCTCGTGCCGCACAACAACTGTCTATGCCGACATCGAATGTTAGCCGGAGTATTAAGCAATTAGAAACTCAGCTCAATTGTCGGTTAATTGAGAGAACAACGCGGAATATGAGGCTGACAGAGCAAGGTGAAATATTATGGAAGCATAGTCAAAATCTCTATGCAGAGCTTGATGATATATTGAGCCAAATAAGCCATCGTGAGAGATTAACAGGAACATTACGGCTCACTATTCCTAGTGAGACGGGAAGCCTACTATTAGCCGACATAATCACCGATTTTGCTCTGTTGCATCCACAATTAACGCTTCATTGTGATACTCAGCTTATGCCTTTAGATGTGATTAATGATGATATCGATTTATTATTAACGTTCCATCGGGGTGAATTAGGCGATAGCAGCTATCATTCGAAATTAATAAAAGCTTGGCCGAGCGTTGTTGTGGCGGCTCCTCATCTTATTGAACAAACGGGCAAGCCGAAAAACCTCACGGAGCTAGCTAATATGCCTTGTATTTCAAGTTTAAGTGCAATAGCCGGTCAGCCATGGATATTTATCGACCAACAAGAACGCCCTCAAAAACTCAATATTAATAGTCGATACCGAGTTAATAGCGGTATTTTAGCTAAAGTTGCTGCATTAAAAGGGATTGGCTATGCCATTTTAGCGATGGAATCTTGCCAACCAGATATTGAGCAAGGTTTACTTGAAGTTATTGAGTTTGATGAGCGACCCGCTCCGATTGAATTACGTGCAGTTTATGCGAGTCGACGTTCATTATCACCGAAGATTGATGCTTTTTTGCAATATTTAATCCCATTATTTGCCAATAAGAAGGTGTAATTGCCAGACTCAATCATGCTGAAGTATGGCGTAATTTCAGGGTGAGTCCTTTTAGAAAATAGCGCAGTAATTGGTCACCACATTCACGGTAGTTTTTATGTTCGGGGTGACGAAATAGGGCGTTAATTTCGGGTTTAGATACTCGAAAATCGGCTTTTTGGTAGATTTCTATCATATCGGTATCTTTTAATGCAAAAGCGATACGGAGTTTTTTAAGGATAATATTATTGTTGATATGTGTTTCAACTGTCGGAGCAGGGTGGTTATCGCTTTTACCTCGACGAAAATAGACTAAACCGTTAAGGAAGTGAACCAAGGTTTTATCATTACACTCCCTATATTCGGGGGAATCATCTTTCTTTAGCCAACTTACTATTTCTGCTTTGGTCACCGTTAAACCAGAGAGCTGCATAATTTCCACCATCTGGTTATCACTAAGGTCTAGTATGTAGCGAATACGACGTAAAACATAATTATTAAGCATGGCTATTGATTTTCCATAAATTAAGTTTTCTAAATCAATCACCAATGATAGTTATCAATGTTGAGATTCAAAAATATTGAGGCGTTTTAAGAAAGGCATACTAGAGAGTAATTTTGTTTTTATCAATATAAGAATGCGTAAAATAGACGATTTTAGCCTACCTTACGCATATTGTGTCTGACGTTGAATTAGCCGATAAAATAGATGAGACTATAAAAAAAGACTAAGGTTAACCCAACAGTTAATAGCATATTTTTCAGTAACGCCGCGGCAACGACGCAAAATAAAGCTCCCCATAAATAGGGGTTATCAGGGAAATCCCGCAACGCATGATTATCTAACAGGATCACCGGAGCACAAATTGCGGTTAATAAGCAAGGCGCTGAATAACCGAGAGCCTGTTTAATAAACAGTGGCAACCTAACAGGAAGCTGTGGGATCAGAAAAACGTAACGTAAAGAGAAAACAATAACCGTCAGTGTCAGGATCAATACCCAAATCATTTTTCTTCCTTAAGTAATCGAGAAACAATAACTGAAACACACATCCCCCCAACACCCGCGATGACAATCGCACTACTTATTGAATATAGAGAGAGGGTAACGGCCACAACTAATGAAAATATCACGCCACAAATTGTGCTTATTTTCTTTGTCAGTGGAACAACAATCGCTAATAGTGTCGCAACCACAGAAAAGTCTAAATGTAAGCGACTTAGGTCAGTAATGAAATTGGCCATCATAATGCCAAGAAGGCTGGTGATTAACCAAACAATATAAAAACTGAATCCAGCACCAAATAAATAAGGAAAACTGAGTGGCTGCCGTTTAGCAGCACTAATAGCAAATAGTTCGTCTGTTAATAAAAAGCCAATGCTTAAACGTTGAGTGGCAGTAAAATCCTTAACATGAGGCCGCATTGTTAGGCCGTATAGCAAATGCTGTGAAGTAATAAAGAAGACAGATATAATAATAGTGATATAACCCGCCCCAGAATTAAGTAAACCTAAAGTAACAAGTTGTGCTGCGCCAGCAAATATCATCGCTGACATAGAAATACTTTGCCAAAATGAAAGTCCGGCTTCAACAGCCATTGAACCTGCTAAAACACCCCATGGGATCACTGCTAAATTCAATGGAGTCATGTGCAGAGCCCCATGAGTAAAAGCACGTTGCCATTGGCTACGTTGTTGTGAATACATTGATTTAATACCTTTTTTGCTTCGTTATTTTTATCATACTGTCGAGTTGAGATGGCTGATAGAATAAAATTGCTCTTGATATGAGTGTATTATCACCAATGCCATGGCATAAAAGTAAATAACTAGCCTTTAATTTACACAATGTGGACAATTTGCACGCAATATTCCCAGCTATCTTTTAAGCAATAATAAAAGCGGTTATTCAGCTGATAACGGAAATAAGGGCTAGCATAAATGAATGCCGCCACTGGTAATATGCCGCGTATATTGGCTAGGTGTGACCCCAATGGATTTCTTAAAATGCCGTGTGAAATGGCTCTGATCAGAAAAACCACACTGGTTTGAAACATCAGCAGGTTTCTCCCCTTGTAATAGCAATTTTTTAGCTTTGTATAATCTTGCTTGGATTAAAAATGTATGGGGGGTTGTGCCTGTATGTAATTTAAACTGACGTAGAAAATGCCACTGACTTACCCCAGCAATTGCTGCTAACTCACTTAGGGAATGATCCTGCTCTGCGGTGCTCATGATTAGGTCACAAATATCCTGCATACGTTGTTTTGCAGGGGGAATATCATTGGGTTGTACTCGGCTTTTGTTGTATTTCAAAATAAGCCAGCTCATTGATGAGAGTAATAAGGTCTCTTTGAATAAGGTGTTATTGGGTTGTAATAATAAATTAAATAGTAAATTTAACTGAGCTGCTAAACCGGGATCTTGGATCACTGCGTTAGGGAACCAAGGGATCACTCCGTAGTTATCCGTTTTTAAATCTAAGGTTAAGCGTTGAAACATTTCAGGGGTAGGATAAATAGCTTTATAGGCCCAGCCACCAGCTACAGCAGAAGAGCCTGTATGGATTTCATCCGCATTCACCACAATAATGTCGCCTTTAGGTGCATAATGGTTTTCACCAGTACGAAAAAATTGCTGAGCACCATCTTCAATCACACCAATACAAAAGCCTTCATGGCTATGGCGGGAAAATTTTTGTTGATGGTACTGGGCTTCTATCATTTCTAAGCCACCCAGTTCTCGCAAATGAAAATAATTGGCACTTTCCATCCCAATACCTACTCTTTACCCATGATAAAAACGGAATATAAACACACAGTTATATTGCATTAAACGTATGCTATTTATACCCTTAATCTTAATTATTTTCACTATCACTACCCAATGGCCTATTTTGGGTTATTATTTCAATTTTTCTTAATATTGCAGAATAAAAACCCAAGATAAATGTTAGTGTCAATACGATTCTATTTTTAGTTTATTTCGTGAATTATTGGTTCATGAAATTCAATATTTTTAGATTATTCAACCTAGTTTTTGGTCTATACATGGCATATTTGCCCATATTTTTATTTGCGCGTAGTGATATCTTTTATAGTAAGATAACCCCGTGTATCATAGTCAATATTAACTGAATATGTTTATTTTTTGTTATAACTTTTATTAAGTTAGCGGGTTCCTTATGCTTGAAAATCTTGGTATCACAAATTTATGGACGTATTTAATCGGTGTCATTTTTATTACATTGGTGCCAGGCCCAAATTCTTTGTTTGTGTTAACGAGTAGTGCAAAATATGGCATTAAAAATGGTTATAAAGCCGCGCTAGGCGTATTTACGGGTGACGCGATACTGATTTTTTTATCGTTTTTAGGGGTTGCTTCACTGGTTAAAACATCACCTATCTTTTTTAGTGTAATTAAGTATGTTGGCGCTACCTATTTAGTTTATTTAGGAATAAAAACGCTGTATAGCGTCTTTCATAAAAAAGAGCCGGTTGGGGATGTGGATGCAATAGTATTAGCAGCGAAAGGAACATACCAAAAAGCGGTGTTTTTAAGTTTGCTTAATCCTAAAATGATCATTTTTTATGTGTCATTTTTTATTCAGTTTATTGATCCTGCTTATCCTAATGCAGGCATACCGTTTTTTATTTTAGGCAGCATTCTTGAAGCATGCAGTATGATTTATCTATCAATGCTGATTTTTGGTGCTGTTGCTGTTACTAACATGGTAAAACATAACAAAAAACTGTCTAAATTATCTAATAGCTGCATTGGTGCTATCTTCTTAATGTTTGGGGCTAAATTAGCGTTAGCCGCCTAGTTTTTAGGGGTATATGATGATGCCGGCCATGAGCCGGCTTTTTTATCACTGTAATCTCGAAACAATTCTCAAGTCTCTAATACAACCCGTCGTCCAAAATTGTGCTCTGAATTTCAGTATCATGTGATTTGGAGTGGAATTATTGCGGTACAAATGTGTTCAGAAATAGTCTGGCTAATGGAACGGTGAAAGAGCACGTTTGGCTTCCAACATAGATAAACGACATAATAAAATTAAAATTATTCTGTGAGAAAAGGATGTATACCTGATGAAGCATTTAATCAAAATTGCCAGCCGTTATGCAAAGCCATCTATTATCAATGATTATATTGAATGTGGTTATGTTGCTGCCGCGCTAGAAGCGGAAGATGGTGAAATTTATACAGGTATTAGCATTGATACGGCGTGCTCTCTGGGTTTTTGTGCAGAGCATGGCGCTGTTGCTGAATTACTCAAAGCAGGAAAGTCGGTCATTAAGTCGATGGTTGCCGTTGATTCCGCTGGAAATGTTGTACCGCCTTGTGGGCGTTGTCGAGAATTAGTTAGTCAATTATCCAATAAAAATAAGCAGACGCTCGTTGGGGTCGATAATGAAACTCAAGTCACCTTAGAGCAATTGATGCCTTATGATTGGAAAGCCACACAAAATAGAGAACAATAGAATGATGACGCAAGAGGATAAACATTTCACGGCAACGGCATTGCTGCGTAATCAAAAAGGGGAGTTTTTATTACATAAGCATCGCAAATTAGGGTGTTGGCTCCCACCGGGAGGGCATTTAGAAGATAATGAAGAGCCTCAAGATGCGGTAATGCGTGAAGTACGGGAAGAAACAGGGTTAGATTGCCGCGTGATTGATTGCGCCTATCCAACAGCAACCAAGGTAACGGGTTGTGAAAAAGTCACTGCTTTGCCCATGCCTTTAGCCATCTTAAAAGAGTTTATAACTGATAAAGAAAAAGGGGATCATTGGCATATTGATATGGTGTATTTATGTGAGCTTGTATCGCCAGATAAAACGCCTGATCCTGCATTTTGTTGGGTGCCTTTTGAAGAGCTAGCCAATCTCAATATCCCACATGATCTACTGCAATTGGCAAGCATGGTAAATGAAACTAACTTGTTGAAATAAAATTTATTTTATATTTAAAAACAACAATGAAACACCGAGCGCCATTAATAACAGACCAATTATTTTATCCACCACGAATTGGTAATTGAGAACTTGGTTGCGTATGACGGGCGCTGCGAAGAATAACGCGATCAAACTGAACCATAGCCAATGAACAAAAGAGATAAAAAACCCATAACTCAAATTAAGCATTAATGAGTGAGAATTTTGGAGCACTTGCGTATATACAGAAACGACAAATAGCATGGTTTTGGGATTTAATGCATTAGTTAAAAAGCCCATTTTAAAGGCAGCAAATCTTGTAGGTTTAGGTGTTTCACCGGTTTCTGTATTGATTTTTTGTTTATTGGTAAATGAGCTAAATCCAATATAAATTAAATATCCCACACCAAATAATTTCACAATAGTAAAAAGCGTCGGTGAGTTCATGATAAGCAGTGTTACACCGAATACAGTATAAAAAACATGAACCTGCACCCCAAAGGCTATACCTAATGCTGCAAGCAACCCAATTTTTGTGCCATAAGCATAACTACTACGTGTCACCATGGCAAAGTCGGGACCTGGACTAATTACCGCTAAAATAGTCATGGCTGCCATAGCAATAAGTTCATTCATGTTAACTGTCCTTAATAGGTAATAAAAACTGATATTAAAAATTGCTGATATAAATCATCTTGTTTATTAATTAACTGTATTATCAATAGATTGTATTTAGTTAAAAAGCGATTTATGCTGACGTAAATCTGTCAGTTTTTGTTACCTATATGATGAAATTACCACCATTATCCTCATTACGTTTCTTTGATGCCGCCGCGCGTCATGGCAGCTTTGTTAAAGCGGCGGATGAACTCCATGTCACGCATAGTGCTATCAGTCGCCAAATACGTTTGCTTGAAGAACAGATTGGTATTGCATTATTTGAGCGGCGTAACCGAGCGGTTTTTTTAACGTTGGCAGGCAAAAAGCTATATCAAACAACGAGTGAAATCTTTGCTCAATTGGATAAGACATTAGCAGAGCTTGGCAGTGTCGTTGATAGTAATGTGGTGAGTATTTCTTGTGAACCCACTATCGCTATGAAATGGCTTATTCCTCGATTAACGCAATTTTATCAGCAATTTCCTCATATTACGGTGCATTTGATTGCGGCAGGAGGGCCTATTGATTTCACTAAAGCAGGTGTTGATCTTGCTTTTAGGCGTAATGATTTTAAGTGGAATAGCCATATTTATGCTGAAGAAGTGTGTCGTGAAAGGATGGGGTTAGTGCAGCGGCCCGATTTACATTGGCACGATGGCTCCAGCGACATTGCGTTACTGTATCCAGCTTCTCGTCCCTCTGTTTGGGAGCAATGGCAACAGCAGATGGGCAATAGTCAGCAAGGTAATCGACAGGTTTCATATGAACATTTTTACCTTTGCATTCAGGCGGCCATTTCTGGTCAAGGGGTTGCGATTGCTTCATTTTTAATGGTTGAAGATGAGTTGCAATCAGGTCAATTAACCGCGCCTTATGGTTTTATCGAAGATGGTTCAGCTTATTATTTGTTGGCGCCCAAGCCACCTGTTGTCGGAAGTGCTTTGCACCTATTTATTGAGTGGCTAAAAGATTGCCTTCAAGAAAGCTATACACTAACCCAAAAGGAGTAGCACAGATTTTACTTTACGCTCGAATTGTTTATTCTTTCAGCAAAACCATGTAATAAATAAAGATTTTATCACATAACTATTTTATAGCGTGTTATATTTCCAGACTTGGGTTTGTCGGTTTATTAAGTGGAGTGAGTAATGAGTAAATTACGGGTAGGTGTCATTTTTGGTGGTAAATCAACAGAGCATGAAGTGTCATTGCAGTCAGCGAAGAACATCATTAATGGTCTTGATCGCGATAGATTTGATGTATGCTTAATCGGCATTAACAAACAGGGGCATTGGCATGAATATGATGAAGCTGATTTTTTAATCCATGCAAATGATCCCGCTCGTATTGCACTAAGTACGCCAAAACGCAGTATCGCTATTATCCCTGGTAAAACAACCCAGCAATTTATTTCCCTTGAAGATGCTCAGCCACTCCCTCAAATTGATGTTATTTTCCCCATTGTGCACGGTAATTTGGGTGAAGACGGCTCTTTGCAAGGGTTATTGCGTATGGCTAATTTACCTTTTGTTGGCCCAGGTGTTTTAGGCTCTTCAGCCTGTATGGATAAAGATATCACTAAGCGATTACTACGCGATGCGGGGCTACATGTTGCACCTTTTATTACGCTGACAGCGTCGGATCGCACTGAAGCCAACTATGAAGCGGTTGTTAAACAATTAGGCCTCCCATTATTTATTAAACCGGCTAACCAAGGCTCTTCTGTTGGGATCAGTAAAGTGACTAATGAGGCTGAGTTTAAGGCAGCATTGGATTTCGCTTTCTTGTTCGATATGAAAGTCCTGATCGAAAGTGCAGTGAAAGGCCGTGAGATAGAATGTGCGGTATTAGGGAACGAACAGCCATTGGCAAGTCCATGTGGCGAAATTGTTCTACATGATAGCTTCTACGCTTATCACACCAAATATATCGATGAAAATGGTGCGTCTGTGGTAGCACCAGCGGATTTAGATGTTGAAGTGAGTGATAAAATACGGGAAATTGCATTACAGGCTTATCGTGCACTCAATTGCAGTGGTATGTCTCGCGTTGATGTTTTCTTGACCGAAGATAATCACGTTATTATCAATGAAATTAATACACTACCAGGGTTTACGAATATCAGTATGTACCCTAAATTGTGGCAACAGGGCGGAATGACATATCAAGCGTTGATCAGCCGCCTTATTGAACTAGGCATTGAAAAATATCAACAAACCATTGCTTTAAAAACAGCGTGTGATGTCAATTAATTGACTAATATCGCGGTATTTTATTAGCGTGCGATGTCACGCTAATAAAACATCGGTTAGTTTATGCCTTAATCTCGGTGATGCTGCGCAACATTTTTTTGCAGTTGCGTTAAGAATAACTGGGTTTCTTTTGGCGTCGTTAATCGAATAAAACGTATATGTTGATACTGTTTATCCGCCATACTGGCTATCCTAGGCCATTTACTTTTGTGATAGGTCGTTATCATCCATATTAGGATGGAATCACGACTAAAAAAGACATTTTTCCACGACTCATAATTCCCTGTATCCGGCCAAAGCTCTTGTTTGCTTCTGATCCGTGAGAACACTCGACGCACCGATTGATAAAGCGTCCGTAAGAATGAGTAATCAAGCCAAATCACCAGCTCAACCTCTTTCCATTTAATGGGTTGTGTCCGAGTATAGTTACCATCAAGTACCCAGCCGTTTGGTGCATTTTGCAGGGCTTGCGATAATTTCTTATACAATTGCTCATCGGTTGCGGGTTGCCAATTTTTTTGCCAATGAAGAGCATCCATTTCTATATATGGAACAGCGTAAAGTGACGCTAATTGCCGGGCAAAGGTGCTTTTACCACTGCCACTACAGCCAATAACATTAATTTTCATGAGTTAAATCATTTTATGGTAGATATGCCGTTCAGGTTTACTGAAGGGTAAAGTTGCACAAAAGCGTTCTGGAAAACGAAGCTTATCAGTGAATTATTCTATTTGATCAAACAAAAAATGCTCAATGTCTTGATGTCACTATTCAGGCAAAACATAAGCAGTACCAACTTATGGTTCAAGAAAAGCGGCATTGGTTTTAACGTAAGAGACTCACAAGGTGCATGGTGATAACGACACCCACACCTTGTTTATTGCGATAAGAGATCAAACTATGCGTGATGTTACTAGTACTTTTGCTGCCGTAGGGGCTAATTGCCAGCCTAATAAATTACTTGCACCAGACATAGTTAATATAACGGAATAAAGGTTCAAATCCGAACTTTTTGTATAGGTCGAAACCGGCTTCTGAGGCATCAAGGAAGCAGTGTTCAACACCTTGTTGATGACAAAATGCTAACGCATAAGCGATTAATTGTGTCGCGTAGCCTTTCCCTTGGTGTGCTGGCTCCGTACCAATATCATCAAAACGTGCAAGGCTACCTTCAATAGTGACGGTCATCGATGTTGCTGGCTCTCCAGCGACTAAGAGGACAAGATGAAATTGTGGCGCACCTTGCAATAAAGCATCTTCATGATAGCGGACATATTCATTGACAACCTTATCGTGTTCATCCGAAATATAAAACGCAGATACTAAAGGCTTAGCCCACAATGAAAGGTCATGGTTCGCAAACACAATATCCACTTGATTTTCAGGCAGTTCTACAGGGAGTTGTTTATCAAGTGATAATGCCATTGCTGTTGTGACGCTGTCACGTTTGTAGCCTAAGGCAAGTGCCTCATTGACAATATCTTGCTGCATTTCTTCAGGAACAACCAGTGTATGATTTTTCTTTTGTGCAACAAAAAGGTGATGAGCCTGCTTAAATGCTTGAATCGATGATTCAGGTTGAAGATAAATAAAGTTAAATACAGGCGAATTTAGAGGGGTAAGGTAACATATAGTATGTTGTTCGATCTGGATACTGTGCTCACAAATCGATGTCCAAAATGTTTTTTCGATGGACTGATAATGCCTTAAGTAGTAGAGCGGAATATTCATGTTTCAGTTACCTGACGCAAAGCGTGTTAATCGATAGGGGCTAAGTGCTGTCTGCTCTATGCCATGTATTATTTCATCTTGTGCCAAATGGCAAATTAATGGTGCAAGTGTGATAGCAGCGTGCATACTAATAATATATAAACCACTGAAATCAGCAACTTTACCGACAATTGGCATCTCATCCTGTGGCATAGGTCGCATTCCTATGAAAGCATTTTCTAAGCGTAATCTATTTGTACCTATAAATGAATTTTGAATAACGGATAGCGCATTTTGTGCGATATTCACTGCACTATGCTCGGGGCGCTCATCGATGTAACCCTCGGCACAACATAATTAGATTGAAATCATCGGATAGAATGATTTTGTATAAGCACCTTAATAGAGATTAAGGTGCATGTTTAATTATTGGGTTAGTCAGGGCGTTTTAAGGTGAAAATCTTATTTAATTGTCAGCTTTAGACTCTCACCAATTTAGAGACAAACGCAATAATGACTAATAATGCGGCGATCGTGAGTAGAGCGGTCGCTAATGTAAACTGAAAGGCAACAAAACCAATGGCGGCGGGGCCTGCGAGGATACCAAGGTAACCCAGCGTCGAAACCGCTGGGACAGCTAACGCTTCAGGCATCGTATTTTGCTTACCTATCGATGAAAACATCACAGGTACAATATTAGAACAGCCAGCACCAACCAGCGCATAACCTATAATTGCGATGGATAAGTAAGGTGATAATACCGCGATCATAAAGCCTATACAGGCTAAAAGAGCGCCCCAGAACACCACCCGCGCAGAGCCGACACGCATTACTATTTTATCTCCAGTTAAACGGCCAATTGTCATTGTTGTGGCGAAGGCTGCAAAGCCCAATCCACCAAGGGATTCTTCTAGACCGTGGTGCTCGATTAAAAATACGGCACTCCAATCTAGTACCGTACCTTCCGCGAGGAAAATAGCAAAGCAAATAATACCAATGACTAGAACAATACCTTTGGGTATCGCGATAAGAGGGCCGGTTGGTGCATTGGCATAACTTAAAAAACCTTTGAAGCTAATAGACAGCAACAGTAACGAAACCAATGAAATAATAATTGCAGCAGCAATTGGTGGTGTACCCATTAATAAAATGGCACTCATAGCACCAGCCCCTACAATTCCACCTACACTATAGTAACCATGAAAACCCGATATGATGGGCTTCTCAGAAGCTTTGTCTACAATCACTGCTTGTATGTTCATGGCACAATCTGTTAGCCCAATACCGACACCAAAAAGCAATAAGCCAACAATCAATATACCGATATGTGATATTGCAGGGAGTAAAGGGAGTAGCAAGCAAAAGGCGATGGTCGAGGCCACCATCAGTTTACGACAGCCAAATTTTGCAGCAATAGCCCCGGTTAAAGGCATCGCAATCAGCGCACCGACGCCAAAGCAGAGAAGTAATAATCCAAGTGTGGCGTCATTTGCACCCGTATTGGCTTTGACAAAAGGGACAATTGCTGCCCATGAAGCGGTTGCAAAACCTGCAATAAAAAAGATAATCCGTGTTGCCACTTGCTCTTTTTTGGCTGGTGGCGTAGTCGGTGTTGTTTCTAATAATTCAGGAGATAGAGTCATTTTATCAATATATTTAGTTTAGTTATTAAATTATCTATGATGAAGAGTATCTAAAAGTGGATCATCTAATATCGGGTGGCGTATTTCCCTTTTCTGTCCATTTCTTCTTATCAGTGCGATGGCCCATTTGTCAGTCTATATAATAATAAAGGTTAAAGGATCAATATGATAGGGTTCTCATGCGAAACCAAAAAAATATTATCTATGTTAGCTATATTGATTTTGAAAAATAGCACGGTATCTCGAATGAGATAGAGATAATCAGTATGGCATTGTGGTTATATGTATTAAATTTATGACTTAGGGAAGTATATTAGGTATTAATAGCGCCTAGTTAAACAAGATTAATCAATTAATGTGTTCGATTACTGTTAGATACAATACAAGTTGATCATTCAGCGTTAAGGCGTGTTTTTAGAAAAAATAGGACACGACCACTTGCAGCCGTGCCACGAAAATTGTTTCACAATAGAATATCAGAATGCAAAAGTCCCAAGTGCTGACAACAGAATTTAGTCAACAAAATAAAATAATAATATATGATAACGAGTATGCAATATTCAGCATACCTTTATACATTAGCGTTTTCTCAGCATAATGAAATATTAAATTTCATTATGCTTTTACCTAATTTTATTTAGTTGAACTTTATTCAGAAGACAGCATTTTTAGTCCATGTTTAGCGCACTCTGATGTCTATAATCATGTCGTTATATTTTATGATTATAAATACGGTAAAAAATGAAAATAGGCTCTGTTATTTTATTATTAGTGGCTTTTACACTCACGGCTCACGCAGAAAAGGGTCCTGAGTTACAAAAAATTCAGGATAAACAAGGGAAAGAGATACATTACTACATAATAAAGCAAAGCGATAAAACAGCAAAAAACGTATTAGTGTTGATCCAAGGCTCTGATTGCAAAAGTGTTATTAATAACACTAAGATGATAAAAAATTTTGGCGCGACATTTCCTAATAATGATATTTTACTGGTTGAAAAAACGGGATTAAATAGCCAAGTTGGAAAAAATGAGGATGGAGCATTAGTCGAAAATTGTCCTGTTGATTATATGAAAAATGATTCTCCATTAGAAAGAGCAGAGAATTATTTATTTTTAATTAGGCATTTAAAAAACCATTATCAACATATTATTTTGCTTGGAGGAAGTGAAGGGGCGGTAGTGACAAATTTAATTGTTTCTAACACGGATATGATCCAAGCCTCCATCTCATTGAATGGTGGCGGTCAGTTTTTTATTAACGATGTTATTTATAATATTGAAAAAACATTGCCTAATGAAGAAGTCGCGCAATCTATTGAAGGTTTTAAACAATTCGCTAAATCTGTAATACAAAATAAATTAGATGATAACCAATTTCCGAGTGAACATGGGGAAAAGTGGTGGCGTGAAATGCTAACAGTGAATAACCAAAAACTGCTTCAATCGATAAAAACACCTCACTTAGTGATTCAAACAATGGATGATATCAATGTAGATCCCCATAGTGTTGTGCGAATGATGGGGAAAATTAATAATCCACAGGTATCGTTTAAAACATATCAGGGGTTAGATCACTTTTTCCTCGATCAAGAAGGAAAGTCACAAACAGAATTGATTGTGAAAGATATTAACGAGTGGTATCAAACCATAAACTAACTACTGTTTTAACGCCTCCTCCAAAAAACCTTCCGGGGAGGAGGTTCATTATCAATACGCTAATCAAGATAGTCTGTTAGGCGCTTGCAAAATAAACACCGCCAATCTAATACAGTTTTCACTATTTTTATTTTTTAGTGGCATTGAAACCATGGCAGTTGCTCTTTTCACAGATAAAAAACATAGAAACCTTGTTTTAAATAATGATTAAAAATGGTTGATGTAGGAATGAGTAGCCATCAATCCACTATTCAACAATAAAGCTGTGGTAACGAAAAAGGGGGGTAAACCCTAATTTTTTGTAGATAGATAACCCATCGCTTGATGCCTCAAGAAAACAACGTTCGACCCCATTTTGCGTGCAGGTTTTTAAAGCATGTTTAATCAATAAGGTTGCCAACCCTTGACGCTGATATTGTGTATCTGTACCGATATCGTCTAGGCGAGCCATGCTACCGTTTAAGGTTAGAGTTAACGCACTGACAGGGGTATTGCCATGAAATAATACATAGTGTAGAAGTTGCCCCTTTCGCTGTAAGGCTCTTTGGTGATAACGGATATATTCGTTGATGACTGTTGGATCATCCTCACTGTCAGGGGCTGCAAACGCAGTAATTAATGGCTGTGCCCATTCAGTCAGCTGTTCATTACTTAAGGTAATCCTATAGCCTTCAGGCAGTAAACAGTCAGTATGATCCACCATCTTTGATGAGGTTAGTACCATTGCCGTTGTTTCTCCATCACTTTCATACTGGTTCTTAGTCATAATTGGCGCGAGCTGTGGCAACACTTTTTCATGTACGACAAGGACATAAGGTTTTTTTTGTTCAAAAAACAGTGCATTGCCTGCTTTAAAATCAGCGATTGATGCGCCGGAGTGTAAGTAGATAAAACTAAAGGCGGGAATAGGAAGTTCAGAGAAATATGCGATAGCTGTATCACTGATGCTTACGGTATTTTTGCAAATTCCTGACCAGAAATGACGCTCTTGTTGATAAAAACACAGCTCATTATTTTTCATTCAATTATCTCATTTATCAGTCTTATTATCCTAAAAGCCAGTCTACAAGAAGCGGATTTTCCTTAATAGCGTGCCTCACCAATAGCGCATTTTTAGACCTATAATTTTGCTATTCTGTACAGTGGATCTGAAAAATACTATACTCCCCCTATGTATATGATGGATGACTAACGATGCCACATTCACCAAAAGAAAAAAAAGCGGTTCTGACTCGGGTCAGGAAATTAAAAGGACAACTGCTGGCACTGGAATCGGCTCTAGAAGATGAAGTGGAGTGCAGTGCTGTGTTGCAGCAAATTGCGGCAATTAGAGGAGCGGTCAATGGGTTGATGGCGGGGGTTTTAGAGAGCCATCTACGAGAAGGATTACAGGAGTCTGCAACTACGCAGAGCCAAAAAGAGTCAGTTGATGACGCTATTTCTCTTATTCGAACATACCTGCGTTAAAAATAAGGAATCAATATGAAATCACGTGCAGCGGTCGCATTTGGGCCTGGGGAACCACTGAAAATTGTTGAAATTGATGTGATGCCACCTAAGGCGGGAGAAGTATTAGTAAAAATTAGTCATACCGGTGTTTGTCATACTGACGCATTTACCTTATCAGGGGATGATCCTGAAGGCTTATTTCCTGTTGTGTTAGGCCATGAAGGGGCAGGTGTCGTGGTTGAGGTCGGGGAAGGTGTCACAAGTGTAAAACCAGGTGATCACGTGATCCCTTTATATACGGCAGAGTGTGGCGAATGTGTATTTTGTCAATCAGGTAAAACAAACTTGTGTGTATCCGTTCGCGCAACACAAGGTAAAGGTGTTATGCCAGATGGTACAACCCGCTTTTCTTATAATGGCCAACCGCTCTACCATTATATGGGATGCTCTACTTTCAGTGAATATACCGTGGTTGCAGAGGTGTCATTAGCGAAAATTAATCCAGAAGCCAATCACCAAGAGGTATGTCTATTGGGTTGCGGAGTCACAACGGGGATCGGCGCGGTACATAATACAGCTAAAGTTCAAGAAGGCGATTCTGTTGCAGTGTTTGGCCTAGGGGGTATTGGCCTTGCCGTTATCCAAGGAGCAAGGCAAGCAAAAGCAGGGCGTATTATTGCAATTGATACTAATCCTGCAAAATTTGAGTTAGCGCGCCAATTTGGTGCGACAGATTGTTTGAACCCTAACGATTTTGATAAGCCGATTCAGCAAGTCCTTATTGAAATGACAGAATGGGGTGTTGATCATACCTTTGAATGTATTGGTAATGTTAATGTGATGAGAGCTGCGCTAGAGAGTGCGCATCGTGGTTGGGGCCAATCCATTATCATTGGTGTTGCAGGTGCAGGACAAGAAATCTCGACGCGTCCGTTCCAACTGGTAACAGGGCGTTCATGGCGAGGAACGGCATTTGGCGGTGTAAAAGGTCGCAGCCAACTTCCAGGAATGGTCGAAGATGCCATGAAAGGGGATATTGAGTTAGCGCCTTTCGTGACTCATACACTGCCTCTGGAAAAGATTAATGAAGCCTTTGACTTAATGCATGAAGGTAAATCCATTCGTACAGTGATCCATTACGATTAATTGTCCGCAAGCCCGAAATGTCGGGCTTATCTTACATTCAAATTGATAAGGAGATTGTATGGAAAGGATTGAACGTCACGCCTGTTTTGGCGGCTGGCAAGATGTCTATCAGCACCATTCTACCGTATTGAATTGCGATATGAGGTTTGCGGCTTTTTTACCTTCTGAGGCAGCGAACAAACAATACCCGGTTATTTACTGGTTATCGGGTTTAACTTGTAATGAACAAAACTTTATTACAAAAGCTGGCGCACAGCAGTTTGCAGCAGAGCATGGTGTTATTTTGATCGCACCTGATACCAGCCCTCGAGGTGAACAGGTTGCTGATGATGAGGCATATGATTTAGGGCAAGGTGCAGGGTTCTATTTAAATGCAATAAGAGAACCCTGGGTTAGCCATTATAAAATGTATGACTATATTGTCTCCGAACTGCCCGCATTGGTCGAAGCGAACTTACCCGCCAATGGTAAACGTGCCATTTGTGGGCATTCTATGGGGGGGCATGGTGCATTGATGATTGGCCTACGTAACTCAGACCGTTACTGTAGTTTATCGGCTTTTGCGCCAATCGTTGCTCCCACACAAGTACCATGGGGGCAAAAGGCATTTTCTGCTTATCTCGGTGAGGATAAATCGCTTTGGTCTCGCTATGATACCATCAATTTATTGAATGAGGCGCAATCGACACCGCCGATGTTGGTTGATGTGGGAACGGCAGATCCTTTTTACCAAGAACAATTACAACCTGAATTATTTGATGAAGTGTGCAATCGTAAACGCCATAATTTCACATTGAATTTACGTGAAGGCTATGACCACAGCTATTATTTTATTGCTAGCTTTATTGGTGATCATATTGCATTTCATGCACGTTATCTTAAGTCGTAATTATCGGTTGGTGATGAAATTGTCATCACCAACCCCTATTTTTTATACAGGGATTTGATGTGAATACAGTGCCAGACACAATCACGTTTTATGAGCGGCTGCTACCTTTGGTTATCTCAGGTAAAAAAGTCATTACTATTCGTGATCAACATGAAAGCCATTACGTACCGCACTCAGTTGTTAAGGTGTTTGCTCTTGAAACGGGGAAGTACTATACGGATATAGAAATCCTCTCTGTTGAACCGATCGATTACGATGATATTTCGGAGTATCACGCAACACAGGAGGCGATGACGCTGGATAATTTAAAAAGCCTTATTCGTGAAATTTATCCAACAGAGCAATCACTGTTTGTTATCCATTACCGTTTAGTGGAATAGGATTAATTGAACGAAAAGGTTGAGATAGCTTTATTTTTAAGCACATGTTTGGAGGGCAATTAAATGGTATCGAGGAGAGGCTATTTAAGGAAAAAGCCCCTCATACCGTGGTTAAAAATTATTTTTGGCGTGCGGCGACGCGTTTTTTCATATCATTGAGTCGCTGCATCAAGGCTTCGATTTCTTCAGAATAAACGTCAGTAAACTCTTTATCGAGTACAGTGATTTCATCATCATAGACTTCGACAAAGGCACCATCTTTGCGAACACCCCATACATGATTACCGTCACCATAGATTGTGAGTAAAGGGAGAACATCTGTGATTTCAAAACGCTCAACAAGCTGTTTATAAGCTTCTAAAATACTTGCCCATTCAGGGAGATCATCGGTATCTATACCAAGGAGCACTACACCACAATGGAATGTCCATGCAGGAGCCACATCAAATAATTTTGCTTCAGGCCATACAGACTCTTTGGCCATAATGCATAGCCCATTGGTTTTCATTGAGAATGTGGTGAATTCTTCAGGAATTTTAATCCCCGTTGATGTCTCAATAAAAGAGACAGCTTCTGCCGTTGGTGGAACTGAGGCAACGGCGTGAAATTCTTCTTTATTGATGGGCTTTAATGCCTTCCAAATTTGCTCATGAAATTGTTCTGGCGTCATGACAAGCTACTCCTTTCTCTATGATTTGTCGCGCAAATTTTATTATATAAAAAACAGAAATCATGTAGGCAAGTTCCGAATGACCCATCGTCGCAATAAGCTCCCTTTTACTTGAGTGAAAATGTGGTTTTCATTATCGTCCACTAAGCAAACTAGATTACTTTCCCCATAATAAACTCAAGGCTTTGTTGAGTATGGCGGGTAAATATAACCTCTTTGAGTTTATGCATGCCATTTGCTTGATAAAAACTGAGCGCCGAGTGGTTATCAGCGAGAACATCTAACCATAATAGGGTATCACCATGCTGCTTAGTCAGGGCTTCAATCTGCTTAAATACGAGGGAGCCATTGCCTTGCCCCGTTTGGCTAGGTAAAAAGTAGAGCTTATTGAGTTGGGTTCCCTGAATTGTTTCATCAGGGATAGTGGAATGGTAAGTTAATTTGACTAACCCGATAGGTTGGGAATTCTCAATCACAAACCACTCAATATTCGATTGCTGCATATCACTTATAATTTTAAAGGGAGAGTATTCATGATAAACATAGCTGGCTAGCTCATCTGCATTTTTCCATCGCTTTGCAAAGTGATAGAGGTAGCTTTCCATGCCTATCTTATAGAGTAATTGTGCGTCTTGTTCTGTCGCTTTTCGGAGTATGATTTTCATAAATATATTATTTTTCAGATTGTTAATATTATAAGTACATCATAGCAAGCATTTCTTCATCATCTTCATCTAACCCAATCTCTTGAAAACCAAATGATGAGTAAAATGATTTTGCGACGCTATTTTTAGGGTTATAGCAAATTTCAATGGCTTGCAATGAATTATCTTGCTTAATTTCTGCTAGGGCTAACGCCATTGCTTGACGGCCAATACCATGATTTTGATGTGACTTATCAATCATAAAGCGCCAAATAGCAACGGTGTTATCTGATTTCGGCACCCACATAAAAAAGCCTACGGGGGTATCACCCAGATAAATGCCTCTAGTGACATACTCCTTATTATATGCTGCTTCAAGCAGAGACCATGTATTTGAAGCAACAAAATCTTCTTGTTCTTCAAACACCTCAAGTAATGATATTGCTTCGTAATTTTCTTTGGTTATTGTACGTAATTGAAGATTCATCTTTGCCTCCCATATCGAATAATTAGTCTATACAACTCATTATTCAATGCCTACAGAAACGTCCGTATAGCGCATTTTTGGCGCGAAAAAAGAGTGAGGAGATGAACAGGTTGGCTGATTGACGGTGTTTAACCATGGCGCTTATTATTTGTTTAAGAAGCGTAAATCTAGGTGAATACCGCTGATTTATAGATCAATTGATGTTGGGAACGCTGTTTTGCATAGGGGATATGAAGGGGATTATCAGCCTAAGTTAATCGCGGTAAATGAGAAGACGGCTCACAATAGCATGAGCCGTTTTTAATTATTGATTAACTATTTTGTTGATTTCGGGATAAGCAAATAGGGCTGGTGCGCCCCCTGTATGCACAAACAGGACCGGCGTTTTTTCATTTGAGTTTTCTAAATAATCGATTAAACCAGCCATTGCTTTGCCTGTATAAACAGGATCTAACAAAATTCCCTCACTGCGAGCCAGTAGGGTGATAGCGTTTAGGCCTGCTTGATTTGGCATGCCATACATAGGTTCAAAGAATCCATCCCAGAGCGCTATTTCTGGCGTTTTTAAAATAGCGAGTAGTTCAGCTAATTCCCGCTGTATTTTTTCAACTTTTGGTGCCTGATCTTGCTTAAAACGTGACACTGTCACACCTATGACTTGAGAGTGAGGTAACAGCTCTTGTAGGCCGATAGCCAGACCTGCATGGGTGCCCGCGCTGCCCGAAGCCACAATGACTTTATCAAACTCCACTTCTAAAGGCTTTTGTTGAGCAATTTCGATGGCACATTGAACATAGCCAAGAGCGCCAAGGGCATTAGAGCCACCGACAGGAACAATATAAGCATCTTCTAATGCTAATGTTTGAATGAGTTCTTCCATTTGAGCTTGAGGGTCGGTTAAAGCCTCACACATGACAGATTCAGCCCCAAATAGATTGGTCAGCAATTTATTGCCGTTATGCAAAAAATTAGGGTCGTCACTTTGTATAGGGTTCTCCAGTAAAGCAATACATCTTAGCCCATACATAGCCGCAACTGCCGCCGTTTGGCGCACATGATTAGATTGAATTGCACCTGCGGTAACAATCACTTTTGCCTTTTTCTCTAATGCGTCAGCAATAAGAAACTCTAATTTTCGTAGTTTGTTTCCTCCCATCGCGAGAGGCGAAATGTCATCACGTTTAATAAAGATCTCACGACCATATACACGAGATAAGTTTTCAAGTCGTTCAAGGGGAGTCGAGCTTTTGTTCAAACTCAACTTGGTAAATTGGGCTAGTTTTTGTTGTAGTGACATGTCAACTTCCTCGGAAACTAATGTGAAAAACCTAAGTATAGATAAATAGCGAGTACCATACTTGCAGTGACTAATGCATAGGGCATTTGTGTTCGAATATGCTCAATATGATCACAATCTGTCGCCATTGACGCGACGATCGCATCAGCGGAAATGGGTGAGGTCATATCACCAAAGATTGATCCAGAAATGGCGGCACCTATCATATATTCAATAGGCATACCGACGGATATCCCTAGCTGCACGCCAATAGGGATCATAATGGCAAAGGTGCCCCATGAAGTTCCTGTTGCCAACGACATAATGGCGCTAATGATAAAAACAAAGCCAATAGAGAAGCCGGGAGCCATCACCCCTTGTGTGACGCTGGCAATATAAGTCCCTGTATTTAGCTCCGCTGAAACATTCCCCATTAAAAAGGCTAAGATCATAATTGAGCTGATTTTTAGCATATTGGCATAGCCAATGAATAATTCTTGAAAGAAATGCTCAATATTGAGCAATCGACGCCCAATAAACCAGCAAAAAGAGACAGCAGTACCAAACATGACTCCCCAATAAACGGACGTTGAGCCACTTCCTTTACTAAAATCACCATCACCAGTGATATACAAGGCAACGGGAACCATTAATACAGTTGAAAGGATAGGAATGAAAAAGTTCAAAACGGAGTGAGCATTGGGGTGATCAATAATATCCGTTTCGTCATCTGCGTCATGCTGCTGAGAATCGGCTTCCACGGTATGATTAGCCTGATATCGCATCTCAGCCTTTTTCATTGGGCCCCAAGATATATTCGTGAATACGTAGAATAAAATAGTGGCAAGCGACAACCAAGCCATCAAATTATAACCGATTGATTTAATCAAAATATCAAAAGGTTCACCAGTGATAAGCCCTTGTGAGATCTGGACGCCAATTAACCCCATAATCACTGCCCCCCAACCGTTGATAACCGCGGAAGAGCAAACAGAAACACAAGCGGTTTGGATGATATAAGACATTTTTTCCGGTGCGACGGCGTATTTGCGTGCGAGGTTTTTAGTCGAAGCGCCTGCGACTAGCTGATTAATGGAGCTTTCTATGAAAATTAATGAGGTGATCAAAATAGCCAAAAGTTGAGTGGTGACTCGGTTTTTGACTAGCTGTGTCCGATTGGAAAGTAGTTGGACTAATGCGCGAACGCCTCCCGTGACTACAACTAAGCGCATAATTCCACCAATCATCACCATAAAGACTATCGTGCGTGTATTTCCCGGTGATGCGAAGGTATCAATAACGCCATCGACAGTTCCTTTGATCCCAAGCAATATATTGTGGTCATGAATAACGGTAAAGCCGACCAAGATCCCTAGCATGAGCGAAAGCATGACTTGGCGGGTGAGGATCGCCAACAGAATAGTGACGATGGGAGTAATAACTGTCCAAATACCATAATCTTGCATGTGGTTACCTATTTGCAATGAATTTTTTATTTTAAAATTATAATTATCGAAAAATCATAGCACTGATAGGTAAGATTAATGAATAGATAACTGTTTATTCGCAGCGTTTTGTAACAAAAAAATCGGCCTGAATCGACCGGAAGTGTATAAAAATGATAGTTATAGGCAAAAGAGCCATTAGGCAATAGCTCTTTTACTGTTGTTTATGAACAAAGAAATTATGTGCGGTTTTTCCATTCTTGATAAGTGATCCGACTTATTTCTTCAATTTTCGTTTCACCTATTAATTCCATGTATTTGGGTTCAAGGGTGCCGTAATGGGTTAATCCGCATTTTTCTTGAACGGCTTTAGATTGCAGATTGCCTTGAAAATAACCACTCCATAAGTTCTCTAATTTTAAATCGGCAAATCCGTGGCGAATGATCTCGCGAACCGCTTCAGGGATTAAGCCTCGCCCCCAGAATGGCACTCCTATCCAATAACTGATTTCAGCATCGTTTTTTCCGATAGGTAATTGGCTATCAGCCTGCATGGACAGACCAATTAAACCAATAGCACGGTTATCTTCTTTTAAAGCGACAGCATAAACTTCGTCACGCATAAACATCGTTTTGATGATGGAGCGGCTTTCTTCCACACTTTTATGAGGGGGCCAACCCGCGATAGGTCCAACACGTTCATCTTTCGCGTATTCATACAAGTCGTTAGCATCGCTTTCTTGCCAAGGGCGCAAAATTAGCCTTTCAGTATAAAGTTTCATCGAGATTTTCCTTATTGTTTTCTAGATACTGCCTATTTTAGGTATTTTTGTGATAGAAATAAGCGCAAAACCTCGTTACTTTAGGTACTTTTGCCAACACATTATCCATATTGACGCTCACAGAGGGCCTGCATGCTGAACTCATTTAATCACCGATATTGTGTACCTCATGTTATAAGCACGGGGGAGACAACGTTGGCAAGATCACAGTTAACGCCACTTGTACCAACCTATGTCGCCGTATTGATTTGTAAAAGAGGAAGAGCCGTTTTTAATATTAATTTTAAAAAATATGTCGTAAAAGCAAATGACATCATTGTGTTGTATGACGATACGTTTGTCATGGTGCAACAGTGTTCAGGGGCTTCTCTGTTTGATTATTTTTTACTTGAAAAGGATTTTGCAGTTGATGTCGCTTTTCAGTTACCAAATCCACTGTTTGCATTTTTTAATGCGTCGCCGGTGCTATCTGTGGAGCAAGCTGATTTGGCTGCGTTACAGCAATGGCAAGCGTTATTCGATTTTATTATTCAACAACAGGGCGAATACGTAACGACCATGTTATGCCATCATGTGCAAAATTTCTTTCTATTGATAGCCAATAAAATGCCACCAACACCCCTTAAACAAAAAGCACAACAAAGCCGTAAAGAACAGTTGTGCTGGCGTTTTTGGGATATGATCACACAGTATTGTAAAGAGCATCGAGACGTCCAATTTTATGCACGGAAATTAGCCGTCACACCATTTTATTTGTCTCAAATCACCAGCGATTTTTTTAATGATACCCCAAAGGCGTTGATTGATAGGCAAGTTGTGCTCGAAATCAAAGCGTTGTTAGGTGGTGGAGATAAATCAATCAAAGAAGTGGCGGCGCAACTCAACTTTGAGGACACCTCTTATCTCTGTCGATATTTTAAACGGCATACAGGGCTAACCTTATCTAATTTTAAAAAAGGTCATCGTCGTGATGTTACTGACTAATCAGCTTGTCTCAATCTGCGTGCCATGCTTTTTCACAAAATCAATAAAACAGCGTAACCTAGGTGAAACCGCTTGGTTGCGATAGTAAACAGCATGAATAGGTTGTTTTACCTCATCGGTCTGTTCAGTTAGAACCTGCACTAATTGGCCATTTGCGAGTGCCTCATAGCTAACGAAATCAGAAGAAAGTAAGATCCCACAGCCTTGAACCGCTAAGTGGAATAACACTTCACCGCTGGCTGCGGCAATATCTGGCGTTATTTTAAGTGGTGTACCATCTGCCATTTTTATCGGCCAAATATTTAATGTTTCCGGAGCAGTAAAACCTAGCAAACGATGGTGAATTAAATCATCAACGCTGCTGGGAACACCATATTTTTTGAGATAAGCAGGGCTAGCAAGTAGCCGCTTTTGACTATAACCAATTAATGTTGCATTTAATGATGAATCTTTTAGAGAGCCGATCCGAAAGGCGACATCTGTTTTTTTCTCTAATAGGTTAGTAAACCCTTCAAAATTAGTAATTTCTAACTCAATTTGTGGGTACTGCTCACTAAATAATGGGAGCAAAGGTGCTATTACACGGGTTAAAAAAGGCGTCGACGCATCAATACGCAACTTCCCAGATGGAATGGTTTGACGTGCTGATAACATCTCTTCGGCTTCTTGAGCAAGCTGGACTATCTCTCGCGCCTTTTGCAAAAATGCTCCCCCTTCATCACTGAGTTTAATTTTACGTGTTGTGCGATAAATCAGGGTTGTTTGTATTTTTTCTTCAAGCCTAAGAAGGGTACGACTAACTGTTGATATTGTCATATTCAACTGTTCTGCCGCTGCGGTAATAGAGCCGCAGTCAACCACGCTAATAAATACTTGCAACTCTTCAAAGGTCATTTTCATTTTTGCAATTCCGGCAAAAGTTTTTCTCACCTTAACGGCTTTTTCATGACACATCAATATGAAAAGATCACGCCACTTTAGTGTACTCAATAAAAAATAAGTATTTATTAGCAAGGTCTATTTATGAGAATCAATGTCGCACTTTTTGCATTATCGATAGGTGCATTCGCTATCGGCGTAACTGAATTTTCCCCGATGGGGATGTTGCCTTATATTGCCAGCAATTTGGATGTGGCTATTCCTTCTGTCGGATCAATTGTGATTATTTACGCGTTAGGTGTCATGATTGGTGCTCCTATAATGACATTGGTATTAGTCAAATATCGCCCTAAATACGCACTGATCTTACTTATGTCTATATTTACCATAGGCAATTTATTATCTGCGATGTCACCTGATTTAGTGACGCTGTCACTTTCTCGATTGGTGACTAGCTTAAATCATGGTGCATTTTTCGGGTTAGGGGCAATGGTTGCCGCGAGTGTTGTTCCTCCTGGTAAGCAAGCTAGTGCAATCGCTGCGATGTTTATGGGGTTAACGATCGCCAATATAGGTGGAGTACCTTTGATGACAAAACTGACCCAAGTCATAGGGTGGCGACAGGCTTTTTTGGTCATTTCAGGGTTAGGCGTTATCACACTCATTAGTTTAGTCTTGGCGTTGCCTCGCCATTTAAAGGGTCAAGTTGTCAACGTTCGGGCTGAATTGCGTATTTTACGAAAACCCCAAGTGATGTTAGGCATGTTAAGTACGGTGTTAGGAGCTAGTGCGATGTTTACCTTGTATACTTATGTCGCACCGATGTTAATGCAATTTATTGATGCTTCTGACTCAATGATCACACTAATGCTGGTGATTATCGGTGTCGGTTTTTCTATCGGTAACTATCTTGGTGGGCGATTTGCGGATCGCACTTTATATGGAACATTGTTTGTGTTCTTTGGCATGTTGGCCTTAAGTATGGTTATTTTCCCAATGATAGGTACGACAGCAATAGGTGCCGGACTAGGGTTAGCCCTGTGGAGTATTTTTAGTTTTGGCATTGTTCCCCCTTTGCAAATTTTAGTCATGAAAGCCGCGGTTGGGGCGCAAGCGTTAGCATCTTCGGTGAATGTAGGCGCTTTTAACCTCGGTAATGCGATTGGTGCAGCGATTGGGGCTAGCGTATTATCATTTGGCTACAGTTACTCAACGGTGAGTTATATGGGAACGTTAGTCGCATTATTAGGTATTGTGGTTTTATGGTTGAAAGTACGTAAAAACTTACGAAAAGAAAGTACTCAGCCAGCGGTCTGCATCTGTGACTAATGCGACTAAAAAGCAAGAGATGGAGTTTGTTGCTGCCTTATTTAACGAATAATGGCGGCAACACACGATAGAAATGGAGTATGACTATGACAACAGTAAACAAATGGTTAAGTGATGAAGCACGTTGGCAAGCGATTGTTGCCCGCGATAAAGCCGCGGATGGTCATTTTGTTTATGGTGTCCGTACTTCACGCATTTACTGCCATCCGTCAGCCGCGGGGCGTTTACCGAAACGAGAGAATATCGAGTTTTTTGATAACGAACAACAGGCGTTAGATAAAGGCTACCGGCCCGGTAAACGTAGCACGAAAGAGGCTGCTCAACTTGAACAATTTTACCAAGAAAAAATTGCACAAGCCTGCCGCTATATAGAACAAAGCGGTACGTCAGTGAAAATCGATGATATTGCCGCTTTTGTGGGGATCAGTCGCTATCACTTTCATCGCTTATTCAAAGCTCAAACAGGGCTTACCCCAAAAGCTTATGCTGATGCTTACCGGCATGGGAAGCTGCGTCAGCAATTACAGCAGCAATCGCGTATTACTGATGCGATTTATGATGCTGGATTTAGTTCAGATAGCCGTTTTTATGAAACCTCGGCGGAGCGCTTAGGCATGACGCCAACAGCATGGAAAACTGGTGGCGAGGGAGCAAAAATCTACTTTGCATTAGCCATGTGCTCATTAGGCGATATTTTAGTGGCGCAAAGTTCAGTCGGGGTCTGTGCTATTTTGTTGGGCGACGATCCTGAAAAACTGCTCAAAGACTTACAAGATAAGTTTCCTCATGCTGAATTAATCGGGGGAGATAGTGAGTTTGAAACGTTGGTTGCACAAGTAATCGGTTTTGTTGAAGCCCCCGAAATTGGATTAAATTTACCTTTAGATATTCGCGGTACAGCATTTCAGCAACGTGTTTGGCAAGCATTGCGCACTATCCCTGTTGGCACAACGGTCAGTTACAGTGATATTGCTAAACAGATAGGTCATCCAAAAGCAGTAAGAGCGGTTGCCGGCGCTTGTGCGGCAAATATGCTGGCTGTGGCAATTCCTTGCCATCGAGTGGTGCGAAATGATGGTGCTTTGTCCGGTTATCGCTGGGGTATTGCACGTAAACGTCAGTTGTTGGATAAAGAAGCGGTGAGTAAATGATTCGTTTAACAAATAATCACAACGCAAAATTGTTTGCCATAATTATATCTCGTTAACACTTTTTCAACCTAATATGGGCAAATGACCTATTGTGACTATCGTTCGTTTTGTATGTTTTGCTTCATTCTAAGCAACATATTGAAAGGAATTTAAGATGGTCACAAGTATCTATAAAGATTTATCTCTAGCGCCGGCTGGCGAACAAAAAATTGCTTGGGTGCGTGCTCATATGCCGCTATTGCGTGCTTTAGAAGCTCGCTTTAGTAAAGAGAAGCCTTTTGCGGGCAAACGCATTGCATTATCTATCCATTTAGAAGCGAAAACCGCTTATCTTGCTCAAGTTTTTGCCGCTGGCGGTGCGAAAGTATCGGTGACTGGCAGTAATCCTATGTCGACTAAGGACGATATCGTAGCGGCATTAGTGAAAAGTGGTATCAATACATTTGCAATTCATGGTGCTAGCGCCGAAGAATACCAACAATTTGTAAAAGAGACACTGGCATGTGAGCCTCATATTGTTATCGATGATGGTGGCGATTTAGTGCATGAATTACACAGTGTTTATCCTGAATATGCAGGTCATGTTATTGGCGCTTGTGAAGAAACAACTACTGGCGTGTTAAGGGCGATGGCTCGTGAAAAAAGCCATGAGCTAAATTTCCCGGTGATCTCCATTAATGGGGCGCAGTCTAAGCATCTCTTTGATAACCGTTATGGTACAGGGCAATCTACGTTTGATGGCATTATGCGCACAACTAACCTAGTGATTGCGGGTAAAAAAGTGGTTGTTGCGGGTTATGGCTGGTGTGGTAAAGGCTGTGCGATGCGTGCAAAAGGCCTTGGTGCTGAAGTCATTATTACTGAAATCGACCCAATCAAAGCGCTTGAAGCGAAGATGGATGGTTTTGAAGTCATGACGATGGAAGCCGCAGCACCACTAGGTGATATTTTTGTGACCGCAACGGGTTGCTGTGATGTGCTGACTGAGGTGCATTTCAGTTTAATGAAAGAAGGGGCGATCATTAGTAATACCGGACATTTTGAAGACGAAATTAACCTTAATGCGTTGCAAGAATTGTGTGTGAGTACCTATGAAGCACGTCAAAATATTGAAGCCTACTGCTTGAAAAATGGTCGTACCGTTTATTTGTTGGGGCGTGGAGCACTGGTCAATATCGCTTGTGCCGATGGTCATCCAGCAGAAATTATGGATATGAGTTTCGCTTTACAAGCCTTAGGCGCAGAATATCTACTCAAACATGCGCTGGATAAAAAAGTGTATGCTGTTTCCGATGAAATCGACAGTGAAGTGGCGCGATTAAAATTACAAGATATGGGTGTTTCCTTCGATACTCTCAGTGATAGGCAGTACCAGTATTTAAATGCCTTTGAACTGAAATAAAAGTTAAAAGTAGGCGGAGGACGCTGATGTCGATACTGAATAGCCTTTTAGGTATTGCTGTCATATTATTGGTTGCATACCTTTGTTCTAACAACCGCCGTAGGATAAGCCTACGGCTCGTTTCCATCGCACTATTAATGCAATTTACTTTTGCATTTTGTATGTTATATCTGCCAGCTGGCAAGCGCGTTATGATGTGGATGGCGGATAAAGTCACCGCATTATTAGACTATACACAAACAGGCACACAATTTTTGTTAGGGGGCTTAGCCACTGACAAAATGTTTGATCTGCTTGGTGCCGATGGGTTTATTTTTGTATTTAAAGTACTACCTGTACTGGTGTTTTTATCTGCACTATCGGCCTTACTGTTTCATGTAGGTATTATGCAGAAACTGATCATCTTGATTGGTGGAGCATTACACCGTTTGCTTGGAACATCACGAGCGGAATCAATGTCTTCAGCTGCAAATATTTTTTTAGGGGTGACGGAAGCGCCGTTAGTGATCCGCCCTTATTTAAAATATTTATCCTCTTCAGAATTTTTCACCATTTTGGTTGGGGGAATAGCCTCAATTGCGGGAACAGTGTTACTTGGTTACGCCCAGTATGGCGTGAAAATTGAGTATTTACTGGCGGCTTCCTTTATGTCGGCTCCAGCAGGATTACTGTTTGCGAAATTGTTTTACCCTGAAACTAAAGAGAACAGTGATAAATATACAACGGTCAGCTCCATGAAAGGCGAAAAATCTGAATACCGTAATAGCATTGATGCGGTAACTCAGGGGGCTAGCGTCGGGGTTAGTATGGCGCTGAATATTGCGGGTATGCTCTTGGCTTTGTTAGCTATTATTGCAATGTTCGATGGCATAATGATGTGGGCAACTAGCTTTACTGGTTATGAAATTTCGCTCACCCAGTTGATTGGTTGGCTATTTTCACCGATAGCATGGCTGTTAGGCGTTGATTGGAATGAAGCTCAGTTCGCAGGGCAGTTATTAGGCCAGAAAGTATTATTCAATGAATTTATTGCATATGCTAATCTACAGCCTTATTTAGATGGTTCTATTTTGCCAGCGACAGGCGAAGCATTGAGCGTTAAGACACAAGTGATCCTCTCGTTTGCTCTGTGTGGTTTTACTAACATAGGTACAATAGGGATTGCGATAGGTGGCATCGGTGCGATGTGTCCTGAACGTCGTGGTGAATTGACGAGTATTGCATTCAAAGCATTTGGTGCGGCTATTTTGGCGAACTTAATGAACGGTGCTATAGCAGGGCTAATTTTAGGTTAATCATAGTGATGGGTGGCAGGTATGATGGATGAAACTCCTTTTCGCGAGTTGTGGCTAAAGTTCAGTGAACAAGAGCTACTTCCCGATGTTGATTGGTTATTTCGTCATGCGCCACCCTCAGTCAAAAATACCTTTTGTACCATTCATTTACAAGAAGGGTACAAACTGATCCATCAAGGCACAGAAAACCAATACACCTATATTATCATTGAAGGTGAGTTTGTGGTGAACAAACTCGCTGATAGCGGTAAAGAGCTCGCTTTAACATTCTGTTATAAAGGTGAATTTCTTGGTGAGATGGAAGCATTGTGCCAGCAAAAACATTATCGCTATGATGTGATTGCATTAACGGACGCACGAGTGATCCGTATCCCATCTGATAGTTTTTTAGTTTGGTTATCTCAAGACCACCGCTTATCCATTCTTTTAAATCGACAATTGGCGAAACGCTCATTAATTAATGGAGAACAACGATTGATGACCGCCGTTGATTCCATTGAAAAGAACTTGCTGTACATTTTAACGCAACTATCGAGCCACCAAATTCGTTTACCGAGAGAGACGTTAGCCGCAATTTTAGGTACTTCACGTCGCCATTTGGATAAAGTTTTATTTAAGTTGAAAGAACAAGGTATTATACAGCAAGAAGGCCACATCATTTTATTAGCTCCGCGTTAATTAAGGAAAGCTATCACTATTTCATGACTGAAAATAACATCATGAATTAAAAGGATAGCTTCTTATAACATAGCGTAATCGCTCGTTTTATTTATCGAGTATAGGAAAAATAAAAATAATTTAAGCTTTTTACACTTAGGGTTAACTATAATTAAGAATCAATAAACTTTTATAGATAACATTAATATGAAAATGCTTTTTTGTTTACCCTATTGATAATTATTGATTTTTATATTTTTTGGTTTTTATATTTTTCAAATTTCTTTCTGGTTTTAAAGTGATAATAAATCGCTTTTATTGGATTGGTTAATTTTTTCAATATCCAAACGATAGGCTCTATTAAAATTAATTTAGAATAAGGTTTACCACCTTTGTTATGTTCATATTCCATATAACCCCCTTGTACCTTTAAATTTATAATTAGGTTTGCATAGAGAATAATCATAAAAAAGTGACAGATAGCGTTTTTTGCATAATACAGATCAAATATGGGTAGTTTTGTATTACATTAATGCGATATGCAAACGGTTAAGGGCTGAATGATGTTACTGTACAAACAGATCGCGCAGACATTACAGGAAAAAATTCATCGAGGAGACTTTTTAAGTGGTGAAAAACTTCCTTCAGTGAGGGAGATAGGGCGTGAACATGAGGTCAGCTTAACAACAGCGCAACTTGCTTATCGTGAGCTAGAAAAAATGCAACTGATCTATGCGGTACCTAAATCAGGCTATTTTGTTATTCCAAACAAAACCGAGGCTCTACTGCCTAAGGCGGTAAACTACATACAAAAACCAGTACATATCGCTCAATGGAACCCAACTATTGATTTTTTACGCGTAGAAGAGCGCGATAATATCACTTCATTATCTTGCGCGGTTCCGAATATCGATAACAAAACATTAGAGCCGCTGTGGCAAGAAATGAATATGCTCAGCCGTCGTAAAAATCGCTTAATGTTAGAGTATGATTGCTTACAAGGATTGCCAGCATTGCGTGAGCAAATTCATCATATTTCTGATCATAAAACCCTGTTTACGCCTGACGATATCGTGACGACGACAAGTGGTCATCAAGCATTATCGCTGTCTATTCAAGCATCGACGCAAGGCGATGATGTGATAGCGGTAGAATCACCGAC
The DNA here is from genome assembly GCF_028482365.1 of Providencia sp. PROV122. Lineage (NCBI taxonomy): Bacteria > Pseudomonadati > Pseudomonadota > Gammaproteobacteria > Enterobacterales > Morganellaceae > Providencia > Providencia sp. PROV122. The sequence continues at coordinate 123,109 of NZ_JAMPQI010000011.1, forward strand.
ATTTCCTGGTTTATTGCAGACACTGTATGGATTAGGCAGAAGAATTATTGAAATCCCAACAGATCCACAGACAGGGATCAAATTAGAACGGGTACAAGAGGCTTTTCATCGTTGGTCAGTAAAAGCTATTGTGGTAACACCGACTTGCAATAACCCTATGGGCTGCTCCATGCCTGAAACACATAAGCAGCAGCTATTGCAACTGGCAACTCAATATGGCGTGACGATCATTGAAAATGACATTCTTGCGGGATTAGCGTATGAATATCCGCGCCCATCGACGATCCAATCATTGGATAGTGATGGGCAGGTGATCCTTTGTAGTTCATTTTCTAAAACAATCGCCCCAGGGGTGCGAACAGGATGGGTGATACCCGGAAAATATAAAGAAAAAGTCATGCACTTAAAATATTTGTCTCACTGTTCGGGAGAAATATTTATGCAGCAAGTTATGGCTAACTTTTTACGTGATGGGCACTATTTCCCACATCTACGCGCTATGCGCCAACATTATAGTGAGCTGCAATGCCAGTATCGAGAACTAGTGGAAAGTCACTTTCCGCCAATGACACGGATTTCTCGACCACAAGGGGGCTTTTCATTATGGGTTGAGCATCCTCCGGTGGATAACCGTAAATTAATGGATGTTTTACAGCGCAATAAAGTGATTGTGCTAACAGGAGAGCACTTTTCATCTGATGGATGCTTTACACATCATTTACGTATTAACTACGCATTGCCGTTGATCCCAAGGCGTCTTAATGGAATAAAGATATTGGGGGAAACATTAAAATTAACCCGTTTATAATTAAAGGTATTATGGTGTTTTTATTGATGAAAGGGCACCATAATGCCTCTTGACGAGCGCATCGATGTTTTATAAGATCTAAACATCTAGTTAGCTTCAAACATTCATATCTTATTTCCTGATACCACTTTTTAACTTCTTGTTTTAACCCATTTTAATTTTATTCCCCATCGCCCTTAACACCTATCTGTGACCTTGTGTTTACGGAAGGGCTGTCTATTATTCAAGAGAATTATTATGCAACCATATCGTTACTTATTATGGGTACTTGCTACGGCGGTTTACCTAGTGGGTACTACTGAATTTATGTTATCTGCAACATTAACACCGCTGGCTGAGGTTTTTTCGGTCAGTAGCGCACAAGCATCATGGCTAATTTCAGCTTATGCGCTGACTTATGCGGTTACAGCACCAGTGATAGGTTTTTTTTCTGATCGCATCGATCGGCGAAAGTTATTGTTAGTAGCCATGTTTCTATTTGCGATAGATAGCCTGGCTATCATTGTTTCTCCGAACTTCACTATCGCAATGTTCTTCCGTATTTGTGGTGGCTTAGCGTCGGCGGCGATAGTACCCACCATTTTTGCTTTAATTGCAGATATCTTCCCAGCGCGTCAGCAATCTACAGCGATGGGGATGGTGATGGTTGGTATGACGATAGGGATCGTATCAGGGCCTGTGTTAGCAGGCGTATTAACAGAGTATTTAACATGGTACGCGCCCTTTATTATGACAACAGTAGGAAGTCTTATCGTATGGTTTTGTGTCTGTAAAATATTGCCACCTTCAAAGCCTCATCAAGACGTGAGAAAACAAGGGGGATTCCAGTGGCTACAGGATATAAAAATAGTTCGTTTTATTAGTGCTAAAGTAATATGGAATGGCACTGCGGTCAGTGTTTTCTTATTGTCAGGAGAAGTACTTAGACTGAAATTTTCAATTGATAGCGCGCTAATCGGTGTTGTCGTTGCTGCGTTTGGAGTGGGGTTATTTATCGGAAATCTATTAGTTGGTCGGCTCAATCATTTTTTATCAAATGATAGCCAACGATTGTTATTAGTCATCTCTCTGATGGCAGTGGCGGTACTCACATTTGTTTTAGCGTATGTTCCACTGGTGGTACACACAGCATGTTTAGTTATTTGGGGCGGTTTTTTGGGGATGGCTGCGCCATTGAGTACCACCATGGTTGCGATGCGCAGTGGCGAAAACAAAGGTCAAGTATTAGCCGTTTCGGAAAGTTTTAATAACATTGTACTGTTTTCTATGCTGCCACTTTTATCATGGGTATTGAGCTACCATGGGCTAGTTACCATGAGTGTGATCATTATGCTAATGCTGACCATTGCCATTGTGTTGAGTGTATTAGATATTCGGTCGAGTCAATAATGGGGAAGCGCGAGTTGGCTTCCCCCTTCGTACCTACTGAGTTTGTAAGATTTGTCGTTGTTTGCTGACGTTCATACCTTTGAGCATGCTCATCCAAGCTAATACCGTGAAGAACATTAAAATAATAAAAATGGCTTTAGGGGGAAGCTCTGTGAGCACGACCCCTGTAAGCATCGGGTTGAATGCACCGCCAAGCAAGCCAAGGGCTTGAGCCGAAAAATAGCTCGATTTCATGCCTTCCGGCGCAATATTATCAATCAACATGTACTCACCGGGCGCATAGATCAGCTCACCGAGAGTAAAAATAAAGGATCCTAGCGCCCATAAGTATAAGTTTTCGTCAGCTTCCATAAATGTGGCAAGGCCACCGACAAAAAAGAGAGTACCTAACGTCATATAACGCTTAAGGTTATCTGGTGTAAGGCGTTTACCTACCATATATTGCAAAGTAACCACAACCACTGCATTCATGGGAAGCACGACCCCGATGACGGCTTGTGCAAACTCGCTGTTGGATACAGTAATAACATATTGAGATATCCACGTTGTGAAGGTGCCAAATACCAGCGAGCCAAGAAAAGTGGACAAAATAAACCATGCTAATGCTCTGTCATGTAGCATCGCAGCGGGGTTCCATAAGCGCTTTTGGCCTTCTTGGTGGGGAGCAGGTTTCACACTTTGTACAAAGTGTTGAATAAAGAAAACGGGTATTGACGCTGAAATTGCCGCTAACCAAAATGGCAGATTGATGTTATACATCAATAACCATGTTCCAAGAGGCGGGCCGATGATCCAACCGATATTCAAAAATGTGTAATTAAGGGAAAATACCTTTGCTTTAATAGAAAGAGGAAGAGTATCTGAAAAATAACCTTTTAGTACGGTTGAAAAGACGGAATAAGAGCAATTTATTAACGAGAAGAAAATAACCACAAGCACGGCATGACTTGAGAGTGGAATTGCAATAAAGCCCAAAATAAACGCAATAATAGCGATTAGCATACAGCGTTTCTTATCGACTTTATCTGCCAAAATACCAAAGCCCATACTAAATAAGACACCGATAGTTAAGGCAAGAGACATTGCAATCCCCACAATATCAATAGCCATTTGGTATTCTCGTGTCAGGTAAATCGCCATAAATGGCAAGGTTGCTCCACGTCCAATGGTTAATAGCAATGAAGAGCAGAGTAAAGCGCTATTTGAAATATTTGATTTAGACAACATGACCCACGACCTAACGTTATAATTGTTATTGAGTTGTAGCACTCTCTGTTAAATAGATAAATTACCGAATTTTGTGATAACAGGGAATGGCTGAGTCAGTACAAAGGCTGAAAAAGATAAAAACAAGATATTGGATAACTCTTATCTAGGATTAGGGTTTTTTAAATAGGCAATAGAAGGAATAGCAGTACCTTTATAGAGGATTACACTATTATTTTTGGCTTTAAGCCTATGTTACAGTATCGCCCAGCGTCATCACTGACATGATACAGAAAAGCGGCTTCAATAATTTCACAACAATCAGGTTATTTCGGAATGTAGACTAATAACCGATTACCTTTTTCAATATCAAATGTCAAAGAAGAGTAATCATAATTTTCCACTTTACCTTGATAAGCAATTTCACGAATACCTGTACAAGGTTGGTAAATTTCATGCTTATGCCAAAGTTGGCTAAATAAAGTTGATTGTTCCAGCAGGGCGTTAATCATTTTTTTAATATTGGGGTTATTCTTGGTGCGAGCATAATCACGGCGAAAACTGGCCAGTAGTTGTTGGGCAACAAGTTGCCAATTAACGAAGCGTTCTTGGTAGCGAGGATCCATAAATAGAAGATAGAGGAAATTGCAATAATACGGTTGCGCATCCGAAAAATGAAAATAGTGATCGGCACGAGTATTATAAGCAAGCACATCCCAGTGCAAGTTGAGCACATAGCAGAGATAATGATCAGGAAAATCGCTGATCATGCGGGAAATAGCCGAAGGAACACGATGCTCGGTATTACCTGTTGCTATCGGCTCGCGGTTATGGGTTAACAAATAAAGGTGTTGACGCTCAGCGCTATTTAAATGTAACGCGGCTGATAAATTATCAAGGAATTGCGTCGAAACACCAATATCACGACCTTGTTCAAGCCATGTGTACCAAGTCAAACCAACCCCAGCTAAAGCAGCAACTTCTTCACGACGAAGCCCCGGAGTCCTGCGCCTTGTCGTTCGCGGTAGGCCGACTTCTTCTGGTGAAATACTTTCCCGTTTTTGCTTTAAAAACTCAGCCAGCTCAGGGCGCATTCGTTGCATCGCTTTCATAGCCTATTGCCTTTAGTAATAGTATAAATGGTTAAATTGTACCATGATAACGGATTCTTTATAGTCCTCATTTTATTCGGCTAGATAAATGAGAACATCATGAATCGACATCAGCATATCGCTCTTTTTGTATTAATATTGGCGGGGTTCGTAACAATTTTTGATCTATTTGTGGTTAATGTTGCCATTGTGACTATTCAGCATTCGTTAAATGCCAATTTGACTGAGCTAACATTAATTATAGTCGGTTATGAATTAGCCTTTGGTTTATTACTCATTACAGGAGGTCGGTTAGGAGACATTTACGGTAAAAAATGCTTATACCGCGTGGGTATGGCATGCTTTACGCTCACATCTTTATTTTGTGCATTCGCACCGACAGCAACCTTGCTGGTGGTCGCAAGATTTTTTCAAGGGCTATCTGCTGCATTACTGTTTCCCCAAGTGTATGCCAGTCTCCGTGTCAATTTTAATCCGTTACAGGCGAAAAAAGCATTTGGCTATTTGGGAATGAGCTTAGGACTCGCTGCTATTGCTGGGCAAGCTTTAGGAGGGTGGCTGATCACGTTAGATCTATTTAACTTGAGTTGGCGGACAATTTTTTTAGTGAATTTACCGATAGGCATACTGGCTATCGCATTATCGCGTTTTTTACTCGAAGGAGAAAAATGCCGCATTAATCTTGATTGGTGTGGCGTCATATTATCAGGTTTAGGGATCTGCTGTGTTTTATTGCCATTGCTTATGTTACCCGTATGGGGTTGGTTAAATACAAGTAGCCTATTACTCAGCAGTGGGGTCTTACTGTTGGCCATCTTTGCTTATTATGAAATCCGATTAGAGAAACAAGGAAAAGCGCCATTATTCAGTATGCAAATTCTGCGTAATCGCCCCTTTGTTATTGGATTACTGGTAGTAATGAGTGTTTATGCAACATCTTCCGCTTTCCCTTTAATGTTATCTCTATTACTGCAAAAAGGGATCGGCTTAAGCGCGTTTTTGTCAGGTATGATTTTTGTACCTTCTAGCATTGGATTTGTAATTTCATCGGTAATCACCCCTCTTTGGGTTAATCGCTATGGTGAAAGAACAATATTTTGGGGCGCGCTATTTTATGGCTTAAGCTATATGCTGTTACTTGTGATGCTATATTGGTTTTCATCGAATAGCTCAGCACTATGGTTGACGCCGGTTTTATTCCTTGTGGGGTTTACACAAGGTATGATCATGACACCGATGCTAAATTTAGTTCTTGCTAAAGTGAGTGTTCAGATAGCGGGGCAAGCTTCAGGCTTTACTGCAACATTGCAGCAAGTCGGAGCCGCGATAGGTGCCACTATGGTTTCTGTGATGATGCAGTACGGATTAACTCACTTTTCGGCTCAATTTCCCTTTGAACAACTTAAAAATGCGGTCAGTTTCGGGTTAGGTTTTAACTTTTGCATGGCGATATGCTCTGCAATTTTATTGCTAATGATCACTCGCCGAACGCCCACGCTGACCATTTCATCCTGCATATAAATAAAAGAGCCTTATACAAATCGCATAAGGCTCTTAATAAAGTCATACAGGTTAAAGCGCGCTATCGAAGATCACTTGCATCATGGCGTTCGCGGACTTGTTGTGCGGGGTCGCCATGTAAACGGTTAACTCGACGCCCTCGTTGTACCGCTGGGCGTGCATAAATTTCGTCAGCCCAACGGTTTAGGTGTTGATATTCGTGAGTACTGAGGAATTCATCAGCATCATATAACCAACCTTTGACTAACGCGCCATACCATGGCCAGATTGCCATATCCGCAATAGAGTAGTGTTCGCCTGCAATATAGTGGTTATTGGCTAAACGCTGGTCTAATACATCAAGTTGACGCTTGGTTTCCATCGCAAATCGATTGATGGGGTATTCAAATTTTTCTGGTGCATAGGTGTAAAAATGACCAAATCCACCGCCAACAAAAGGCGCTGAACCCATTTGCCAAAAGAGCCAAGAGAGGGTTTCTGCTCTTTCCGGTTGGGTGGTTGGTAGGAATGCTGAAAATTTTTCAGCTAAATAAGTCAAAATTGAACCGGACTCAAAAACACGGATAGGTTTTTCGCCACTTCGGTCAACTAATGCTGGAATTTTAGAGTTAGGGTTAATTTCGACAAAACCTGAGCTAAATTGATCACCTTCTCTGATATTGATCAGCCAAGCATCATATTCGGCTTCTTTTATACCCAGCTCGAGTAATTCCTCTAACATGATGGTGACTTTTTGCCCGTTAGGTGTTCCTAAAGAGTAAAGCTGTAGGGGATGTTTACCAATCGGTAGCTCTTTTTCATGCGTCGCACCTGATACTGGTCGATTGATATTTGCAAACTGTCCACCATTACCTTGTTCCCATTGCCAGACTTTCGGTGGGGTATAAGTTGAATTATCCATTTTTACCTCCAGTTAGTGATCCCACCACAAGGGTGGGAGCGGGGTTTATTATAGAGATGCTACATAAACTCGGCGACTGACTTCAGGCGTAATATCATGATGCTCACCCAGTGCCGTCATTCCATTTTGGGTCAAACTTTCGATAAGAGGATCAATCACGTCTTCATTGAGGTTATAATCGCTAAAACGCGTTTTGACATCCATGCGCTCAAAAAACGCTCTTGTTAGCTCAATAGCTTGCAGAGCTTTTTGCTCCTCAGACCCTTCGTTGATCCCCCATACTTGCTGAGCATATTGAACCAGTTTAGCTTGTTTCTGCGGTAATTTTTCCTTCAACATAGAAGGTAAGACTATCGCTAGCGTTTGAGCATGATCTAAGCCGTATAGCGCTGTAATCTCATGGCCTAACATATGTGTCGACCAGTCTTGTGGTACACCCGCGCCGATAAGGCCATTTAGTGCCAAAGTGGCGGTCCACATTAAGCTTGCACGTAAATCATAGTCATGCGGAGTAGCTAACGCTTTTGGCCCAATATCAATTAGCGTTTTTAATAAACCTTCTGCAAATGCATCTTGTACATAAGCATGAGTAGGATAAGTTAAATATTGTTCCATTACATGAACAAACGCGTCAACAACACCATTGCTGATTTGACGTGGTGGCAGCGTAAAGGTTTTTACAGGATCTAAAATAGAAAATTGTGGATAGAGGCTGTCATGCATAAAGGCGCGTTTAGATTGCGTCGCTTCACGGGTGATCACTGAGCCTTTATTCATTTCGGAGCCTGTGGCAGGGAGCGTCAATACGGTGCCAAAGGGTAAGGCGGATGTTACTTTGGTTCCACCACTGGTCAAAATTTCCCAGAGGTCACCCTCAAAATTAACTGCCGCAGCAACAAATTTGGTGCCATCAATGACTGAGCCACCACCAACTGCGAGCAGATAGTTGTAGCCTTCTTGGTGAATTTTATCTACCGCTTTGATTAAAGTTTCATAGCGAGGGTTCGCCTCAATACCGCCGAATAGACCAACTTCACGCTCACCCAATGCTTGTTCTACTTCGTCTAATGTTCCTGTTTTACGTGCGCTTTCACCACCAAAAAGAATTAGAACTTTAGCCTCTTTGGGGACCAATCTATTCAATTCAGCAATTTTCCCTTTACCAAATACAATACATGTTGGGTTATAAAATTCGAAATTGTTCATATATAGACCTTATTTCAGAATTGAAAGAGACGTTCTTTGCTTGTCATATGGTGCTGACAAGCGCGGTAAAGGACGACGAGATAATGAGAATACATTAACTAACATAACTATATTATACATGCATAATTTGGCTTTGTATTATCTCTATATGTCATTTTAAACAATTAAATAATTGATTTTGAAATCAAATGTCAAGCATTGTTTTATTAAAGAAATGAGGTGAAAAGTTTGATAGAAGGGAGGGAATTAGGAATAAATAAGTAAGGAAAAGTAATGATACAAACACATAAGAGCTACAACAAAATCGGTTATGAGCCTCTTCAAGCTGCAAATGAGTCTACCGAGCAAAAAACAACGCATTCTATAGCGCAGTTAACCGAGTGTATTAGCCAAAATACTGGATTGGTATCAAGCCATTTGCTCCCATTGCAACAAGTTGCTAAGGAGCAAGATAGCATTATAGGCGTTCGGCCTGTAGACCGCTTTGCGACAGATTTAATTGCGGCGGGCTACCCGACAAAAAACTTTCATATCAAAGGTAAAAGTGCTTCATGGGGGGCTCAGGCAGGGTTGATTTGTGTCGATCAGCGTTTTAGTAAATTAGAAAACAAATCTGAAGATCTCATTGATAAATATAACGGTTTTATTCGTCGTTGTATTGAAAAAGGTCATGCTCGGCCGATTCCTCTTGAAATAACAGAGGAGCGATTACACACCTTACTGCAAATGGGAGCGATTGATAACCTTAGTTTAGAAAATTCACAAGGGGTCAAACAATTTACCGCGAAAGGGCCTAGTTTGAAAAGTTATCAATTTGAGGCCAAATGGGAGCCTCAGCAACAAAAGTACCGAATTTATTTTGAGAAAAAATATCTTCAAGTATTAGCACCTATTGATAGTTGCCTACCTATCGCTGCTGATTATGATTTATTGTTAATTGGCCCACACATGAGAGATTTTGGTCATCAAGATATGCTCCCTGTACCCGATGTTGCCCATTCGGTATATCGCCAACGTGTTGAAAAGTATCAACGCTTACCAACAGATGCAAATTTGAGCCAAGCTTATAGAGATGAAAACCATTTTTATCAAAATGAAGACAGTGAAATTGGTAATGCATCACCACGAGTGAGAGAGATGATTTCTTTAATTAATCGCGCATTAGTGGGTGAGGCAGAGAAAGTCGTGCATCACAGTGTTGATGCAACAAGTCCAGTGACGGATTTAGATGCTAATTTTCCAGCAACGTTTGCTTTACCCAAAAAGATAGGGCGTTTTGATGAGTTATGCATCATAACGAATAAAGAAGAATTAGTTGAGTTGATAACAACGTCTAAAGCGGAGGGGTATCACATTAAAACTAACCCGTTATGGGAAAAAGAGTTACCCACGATCAGGCGGCCAAGTTTTGAATATGCGAAACGGAGGTTGTCGACAGTCAGTTTAAACTCAAAAATAACACATTTTTAAATGTTAATTTAAGTTAGTTTAAACAGAAAGTTAGAGTCATTTATCTCGTTCATTGTATAAGATGGTGAAAATATTTTTGACAGGAGAGCAAATTTCGATCTATATTTAATTCATTCAAATGAATTAAATGAGGTTATTATGAAAAATAGAGTGATCCCAAACGCATTTACAATTAATGAGCGTGATAGAAGGTGGGGGCTTGCGCGCCAAATTATGCAAGCCAATGATCTAGAAGTATTAATGGTATATGGTGACAGAGAGTCTGCTGCACCAGCCCCATTTTGCATCGATCATTACTTTACCAATGACCGATTAGGGTCGGTGGTTTTATTCCACCTTGATAAAGCGCCTGTCGTTGTCACGTTTGCACCTATGATGGTTGCTGATCATATGCAAGCTGCCATGCGTGGTGATATGCAGTGGATTGCGCCTGAACAAATCGTTGTTGGCAAAACAGGGCATAACATTGCACAAGTATTAATTGATTTAGGTGTATCTTCTCGTGCAAATATAGGCGTAATCGGTTTGGAACCATATCCCCCTTTTTATTTTGATGGTGCAATGCCGTTTAACACCTTAACAGGAATTAAAAAAAGATTGCCAAATGTCAATTTTGTTCCGGTATATAAACAGTTTTTCCAGCTCGCTTCCGTTAAAAGTGAAGAAGAACTTGAGCATATTAAGCATGCGGCCATGATCGGTGAAGCTATGAGCGAGGCCATGCGAGCAACCGCTATTCCAGGTAATACGGAAGCCGATATCGCTGCGGCAGTAACCTCTACATGTTTGTCTATGGGAGGATTCACCGCGGAAATATTAATGGGCTCAGGTCCTGAATATATCGGTTGGGGGCAACCTGGGTGGCAATACCGTTCGCAAAAGCCTCGTGAAATTCAAGAAGGTGATATTGTATTAACTGAGATATTTGCATTATATGGTATGTATGAGACACAGCACCAAGCTGCTGTCGCAGTAGGTAAGGTACATCCAAATATTGAAAAAGCGGCTGAAATTTCACGGGAATGTTATGAAATTGGCGTCGAATATCTAAAAGAAGGGGTCACCTTCGGCGAAGTTGTCGATAAAATGGAGCAACCATTATTAAGATCAAAAGGTTGGCATGTGCATCCTCTGATCCACAGTATTAACCCTTACGGGCCAATTGGTTTTGGTACTGCACCCGGTATTGAATCATTGCCGATTGCACAAAAATATCGTCAATTGGAGAGATTACCCAACCCAGGCAGAGAGTTAGTGCTAAAAGCAGGTATGACGTTTGCGTTTGAACCTAATTGTGCGTTTGGTTATCATTTATGTAATCTAGGCGGAACAGTTGTCGTTGGCAAAGAAAAAGGGATCGAATTGAACAAAAATTCCACCTATTTGATGCGAGCCGATATTTAACCCATAGGGCCACAGCGGGATATGACAGAGACCAATAAAAACACGCTTTCATCTGAGTCAACAAAAGAAAAATTGATAAACGAAGGGATCAAATTATTTGCTCTTCATGGAATTGCTGGAGTGAGAACCCGACAATTAGCAGATAATGCCGGGGTCAACCAATCAGCCATTCCTTATCATATGGGAGGAAAGCTGGGCGTCTATTCCGCTGTTATTCAAAAAATTGCCAATGACCTCGCGGCCGCTAGCAATACTCATGAATTTGACCGTACTTTTGCAGAGCTGACGGCGCAACGTCCTATACAGACGGAACGGGCTAAAACATTACTTCATATGTTAATGGGGGGCCTTGGGCATGCTCTGCTGCTCCCAGAACACAATTATTACTCTGTATTGATCTTAAGAGAACAGCTTGAGCCGACAGAAAATTACGAAATTATTTATCGTGATTTCATCGAGCCTTTCCATATGCATTTATCAAGTTTGATTCAGTTTATCAATCAAGTTGATGAACAAACCGCAATTATTCGTGCACATGCACTTATTGGGCAGGTATTGGGTTTTGTCGTCGCTAAAAAACCGTTATTAAAAAGACTTAATCAATCCCAAATTACTCAGTCATTGCTTGATGATATTTTGCAGCAAATAGGTTTATTGGCTAGTCGAGCGCTACTTAGTGATTAACCTGTCATTCAGGGCGATAGGGATAAATTTAGGATATATAATGGCTGTTCTTATAGTGCAAAAATGGTAGAGCCTAAGCATTTATATGTTCAATAAGTAAACGTTAGTATTGATGAGTATATAGTTTGATAGTCTACTTGTATCGTATTAGGTTACAAAATGGTGACCGTTAGGTTATAGTCAATAATCGAGGTTATTGTTACCTGTCCATGATCAATCATTTACCTACTATAATTCCCCTAAATTCTGATTAGTAGGTATAATAAAGTCCTCAGCTTAAGTCGCATTCGCTCATATTACGAGAAGAAAGCGATTTTTTAACTCGGTTACTGAGGGTATTCAGTCGTTTTATATTTTATCGTTACATCATGGAGTTTGGTTGTATGAGGCATTTTATTAGGATGGATCTTCCTCCTGAACCCATTATCAATGATAAATGTGTGAGGAAACGCCTCAAAAATAGTGTCTGTGATAGTTGTTCACAAGTTTGCCCTGTAGGGGCTATCTCTTTTGAGACGATGAATGCAACTATCGATAACCAGCTTTGTTACCAATGTGGGAACTGTTTGTTTTCATGTCCTGTCGATGCAATCGAAAATATCTCACCGCATGAACGTACTTATCATAACAATCATCTGGTTATTAGCCACGATGAGCCTTTGGCAAGTGTGGAAGAGTTATTAGTTTGGCATAAGCAATACCAGATAAATGGGGTAGAAATTGCGGAGCCACTGGTAGAAAAATGGTTGCCGGTGCTGGCGGCGCTTAATATTCAGCTAAAAACGTTGCAAGAGCCTATTTGGCAATTGGTAGTAACACAACCACCAGAAATTGATAGTGGCCGTCGCTCCTTATTCTTTCGTCAAAAACTGGATGAGAATCCATTAAATAAAGGGCAAGTGAGAACGGGTTTAAATGCCCGCAAACAACTCTATCCGCAAGACAGTTGGTTCCATATTGAACTTGATGTCTCAAGCTGTATTTTATGTGGTGCGTGTGCCAAAGTTTGCGATGAACAAGCGATCCTTATTGAAGAAAATCAATTTATCTTTGATGAAAAACGTTGTACTGGCTGCATGAGCTGCCAAGTGGTGTGTTTTCCAAAATCAATTGAAGTCAAATCCCAAGTCGCCAAAAATAACCAGCCTACGGTATATCACTACTATGATGCTCAGTGCGAAAAATGTCGATTGGCTTTCTTGTCTTGGCAGCCCAACGCGCATTTATGCCCGATTTGCGCACAGCATCAGAAGCAGGGATGGTTATAATAAAAAAGCGAAACGTGCTTTTTTATTTTTTCTTGATTAGTGATCTATTATGAAAACTTCTTTATTCGATAGGTGATGAATAAGGAAGTTTGCTATTCCCCCTAGTAAGTATTCAACCCTATTGATTGCTGGCATTAAGTCTGAATTTAAAATAGATAAGATAGCACCAAGACAAAATTAATATTTTGTGTTGTTTTTTATTTTTTACTTTAAATTGAGTCGCTGATTATCATGATAAGAGAAAATGGATATTATCATGTTTGCTATTTGATTTTAAACATTAAATATCATTCTAACTAAATTTAGTGCTACTTTTCTATTTTTTATTAAAGGGGAACTATGAGTACTCAATTCAGCAGCGAGTCGGGTAATTTCTTAGGGAAGTTAAAGACAAATGTTGATGTCAGAACAGGACAGTTTCTTGTCAGCATACCTTTCGTTAATATTATTGCTAATCAGCGTTCTGGGCCGGATCTTGCTCTATCTGTATCCTATTCGCCACTGCAAGATGCTAACTATGGTTTTGGAAGAGGGTTTTCAATAGGGATAACGATGCTCTGTTTGCGTAATAATACATTAGAGCTAAGTAGTGGCGAAAGTTATAAAATAACACCAGGAACAGTAAATGTTATAAATAAAAGGCTTAAACACTTTATATTAAAATATACAAATAATACCAATAGTCATGATGGTTATACTGTTATTTGGAAGGATGGGAAATCTGAGAGCCTCACTCTTATCGGTGAGGATTATTATGTTACCACAAAGATTATGTCAGAATTAGGCCGTGAATTATCCTTATCATGGTCATGGAGTGGTGAATACCCATTATTAAAAAGGGTTAAAGACGAATTTCAAACACTTTGTGAAATAAACTACTCGCATTATGTTAGCATTCGTGTTTTTCCAGAAACCAATGATGAGTACTTAATAAAATTTTCATTAATTAATCATGAGCAACTTAACTATATTGCTTGTGAATATGCAGATAATGCGTTTATTTATTGGCGTTTTGGCTATGAGGCATTAACTGAAAGCAATAAGCATTATCTAACGCAAATTATTTATCCTACAGGACTGACTGAGCAGGTCGAGTACAGTGAGCTGTTTGGTTTTCGTTTCCCAAGTAGCTCGGGTAAAACAGGGCGGTTACCGGTTGTTACATCATATATCATTAATCCAGGTTTTGGGCAGCAAAAAACGGTTAAACGCTACAAATATAGCGAGCATAATTTTTTAGGTTTTAATGGCGACTTTGGTGATTGGACGAGTGATAGTGATTATATTTATAAACTTTTAACAGACTATACTTATAGCTCTACAGAAACAATTTCTGATGGCAGCAGTGAAATTAAAACCACTCGTGTATTTAATAATTATCATCTGCAAATTAGTGAGGAAATAGAGCGAGATGGCTGTAAAACAAAAAATGAAATAGAATATTATGCTCAAAAATATACGCCTATTCATTTTCAGCCTGAACAGTTCCAATTAATGAAAAAACAGGTTATCACGATCACTGATAACGAGGGTAACCAAAGAAAAGAGATTAGCGAATATGAATTTGATGAACAAGGCAATCAAACTTTACAAGTAACACCCGATGGCACTCGAGTGGTCACAACATGGTATAAAGCCGAAGGGGAGGAGGATTGTCCTGCCGAAGTTAATGGGTTTATTCGGTATATGAAAGAAAAAATCACTTACCCATTAAACAGAAAGCATAATGAGCCGATTAATAAAATCTATTATAGATATGAAAATTTGGCGAATACCTCTATTGCAGTAATCGCAAAACAACTATTTTATTCAGATGAAATACTATTTAAGAGTCTCTCTTTCAGCTATTTTCAAGATGCTAAACGCCTAGGATATGGTACGCCATCATTAATTAGAAGTACTCAATATACTTTGGGTGAAAATTCACAACATTTCACATCCTATCAGCAATTTGATTATCAATTAAATGGCGATACTATTATAAAAAAGAATACAGATATTAGCTTTGATAATATCATTACCACCACCACTCAAACGATGTCAATATTACGAGGTGTTGTACTTGAAGATATAAATCAGCTTAATGTCGTTCAAATTTATACCTATGATAAATTAGGACGCCCATCTTATAAAAAATCGGCAGTAAATACGCCTTATGAAACCTCAGTTTCTTGGAAATATTTAAAAATAGAGGAGGGGGTTATCACCATTGAAAAAGATAAATGTGGGAGTCAGTTTAAGCACTATTTTGATGGTTTAGGGCGGAAAATTCGTACAGATGTATTAGATGCTTATGATAGTAAAAAGTGGCATAAAATAGAATCTTGCCAATATGATGCATTTGGTAAAATAGTTAAACATTTGCAATATGATCACCATTTATCTGGCTTAAATACAGCCGAATTTATCTATCAAACGACGGCAAACTATGATGGCTGGGGAGAGGTTACCGCATTAACACAATCTATCGGCGTTACGGATATGATAAAGATAGACCCTATCGCCTTAACCAAAACAACATATCCTATCAATACAGAAGTAGCCTCAGCATCCCGCCACGGGAAAACGGTAATTACGCTGAATAAACAAAATCAGCAAATTGAATCTGAATATTTATTAGGTATCGATGGGAAGGTCGCTGCCGCCAAATATTATAAAAGTGACTCCCTTGGGCGCCTGTTAAAAATAACCGATGAGTTAGGGCACAGTATTGAGAACACTTACGATTGTTTTAATCGCATCGTGACTCAAAAATATGAAGATGGCACAGTGATCCATCGACAATACGCTCCCCATTCCCAGAATGAACTGGTGACGGCAATAACCGTTACTGATCGCTCCCAACAAACGTGGTTACTTGGTGAACAACAATTTGATGGCTTAGAGCGTCTAGTAAGTCAAACTGTAGGAGGAAGAACAACGCAATTTCAATATGAAAACGTTTATCCGGAACCCAGTGTAGTCATATTGCCTTCGGGAGAAAAAATTCACTTCGAATATATTCCTGAATTAGATTGTCTGACAAAAAAAGTGATGACGAGTGAAACGACACAGCAATTTGATTACGATGTAGCCACACAAAAAATAGTCTTTGCAAAATCGGAGAGCACACTCAATATAAATAAATTAAATCAACAAGGTGACTTAATAGAAGAGTATTTTTTGATTGATGATCAAGTGCGAAAAACACAATACGAACGCACTGTTTTAGGGACCGTCGCCAAATATACAGATATTGATAACAATGAAACTCGGTATATATGGCGAAAAGACGGGCAAATAGAATCCATAATCGATGCAAATATCATCGTCACTTTTGAATATGATGAATTAGGGCGAACCGCTATCCGTAAAGCGAAAAGCACTAAAGCAGATGAATATGTAGAGATTAAATATGCTTATGATGAGTTTAATAAGGAAGTGACACGGGAAATTATTGATAGTAATGGTACGCATTTTATTATCAATAAAAGTTGGTTAGCAAATGGGTTACTCGCAACTCAAAACACATTTCGAAATACACGATTAATCCGCAGTGAGCAGTATCAATATGATGTGAGGAATCGTTTAACAAATTATTTTGTGCAAGGCAGTGAGCTTCCAAAAGATAGCACGGGAGCGAATGTTATCGAACAATTTTTTGAATACGATGCACTGAATAACTTGCGTCAGGTTGTGTCTGTATTTTCGGGGCAACAAGAAAATATCAGTACTTACCATTATGAAAATACGTTAGATCCAACTCAATTAACACGTATCACTCACTCTAACCCTCATTATCCTGCAACTGTTTTTACATATGATGCTTGCGGTAGAATGATATGTGATGAAGTAGGAAGAACATTAAAATACGATATGCTGAACCGACTCATGGATGTCAGCGTCAATGATTTAGTGAGTGCTAAGTATGGTTATAATGCCTCTAATCAACTCGTTAAACAGGAAACTCACGATAATGGCACCTATTATCTCTATTATCGTGATGATGAACTAGTTCATGAAATTAATACAAGCAAAAAGCAAAATATTCGCCTGATTAAGTCAGATCATGAGTGCTGCGCGGTGGTTGATGATAATCAACTGGTCTTTATGGCCGCGGGTCATAATGAAAGTGTGTGTTGGTCTCGTCATTCGAAAATGGAAGAAGGGGATACACATACATTTTTGCCCTATGGAGATAGTGAAATTAAAGAAAACACCTATGTGGCTTTTAATGGTGAAAGAAAAGATCCACTGACTGGCGTTTATCATTTAGGTAATGGCTATCGTGCTTATAATCCAACGATTATGCGTTTTAACTGCCCTGATAGTTTAAGCCCATTTGGTGAAGGGGGGATCAATCCCTATGTTTACTGTAATGGAGACCCCATTAATTATACTGATCCTACGGGGCGAGCACCGGCGGCTGCTATAACTGGAATACTAGCCAACTTGGCATCTGCTTCGGCGAATATTGCATTTGCTTATATTACCTCATCATTTGCTTGGTTTGCCGGTACTACTTTTTTAACTGTGGCAGGCGAGGCACTCGGAATTGCTAGCATAGCGACCCATGATGATTCACCTGAAGCATCGAATCGGACATCAGCAAATTTGGGATGGGCTTCTATTGCACTTGGAGTGACTTCCGTTATAGCGACAAGTGGCATGTTTATATGGCGGCTAGAGAGAATGCCTATGCCAGCACCGCGTTATAGAGCACATTCTGTAGGAAACGGTCAAATTCAATTAAGAAGAGCCTCGGAAGTAGAGCATCACGACTTTTTTGCACGTAGAATGGGGCGGCGCGGCGCTATCGCTGGGGGGGAGGGAACAAGTGCAGAGAGTGGTATCTCATCAATGTCATCAAGACGCTCTTCTGTATCTTCTAATCGTGCTCAAGCAGGCTCTTTCGGATCTGATAGTGCACACTCTCATGATAGCGGGCTTTCTAGAGTTAGCCACTCGGGTGTTTCCTCTTCATCCCAAGAAGTAGAAATGATCCCCCCTTCAGCTAATAGGCGTTTAAGTGCAGAAAGTTTAGGCTCATTACAGCCAAGCCAGCAGTATGCTCAAGCATCAACTTCGCGTGCGGTTCCCTCAACATCGCGCAGTATGTATACAAATAATAGCCATATTGGCCAGCAAAAAATTAGTAATGACAAGTTAATGGGAGGAACAGCGAAAGTACAATTGGAGCGTGCGAGTGGCTATGTGACGTTGTACCCTGAAAATAGGGGGAACACACAGTTGAGTTTAATACGCCCTGATTTTGATATTTTCCGTCGAGCCTCATTTTAGTGAGGTTGAAAATATTTCAGAGATGAGTAATAAAGGAAAACAGTCGTTATTTGGCTGTTTTTTTATTTTTCTAAAGATACTAGAAATACTTTAAGAAGCTGATTTAATGCGTTTTGTTCGTCAGTGGTCAACCCCGCCACTAATCTTGCTTGATTAGCGACATGTGCTTCAATCGCTTGGTTAATTAAGGATAAGCCATCATCGGTTAATGACACCAAAAAGCCGCGTCCATCTTCTGGATTGGGATGGCGTTTAACTAACCCAGCTTTTTCAAGTTGATCAATACGATTGGTCATTGTGCCAGATGTCACCATCAGTGTAGCCAACATATCACCTGGTGAGAGAGTGTATGGGTGACCCGCGCGACGTAGTGTCGCTAATACATCAAAACTAGAGCGGTTAAGGCCAAATTGTGCGAAAACCTTCTCCATTTCACGGGTGAGGTGGAGAACAATATTACCTAGTCGACCGATCAGCCCCATCGCGCTGATATCTAAATCAGGGCGTTCACGTGCCCATTGTTGAATGATTTTATCTATACGATCCATAGGCCAATCATGACAACTATTTATCTTGACGTCAAGTTAGTTTAAAACTATCTTGATATCAAGATAAATGGGAAGGGTTTTATGATGAACCGATATACGGTTTTGTTATTAACGGCATTAGCGCCGATTGTTTGGGGAAGTACCTATTTGATTACTACTGAGATGTTACCATCAGGCTTCCCGCTAACATTAGCAGTATTAAGGGCATTACCTGCGGGATTGCTATTATTGATTTGGCTGCGTAAATTACCTCAAGGGATTTGGTGGTTACGAGTAACGCTATTAGGCATTTTAAACTTCTCGCTGTTTTGGTGGCTCTTGTTTGTTGCTGCCTATCGTTTACCCGGAGGCGTGGCGGCAACAGTAGGGGCGATACAACCACTGATTGTATTATTCTTAAGTTATTGGTTATTAAAAAGCCCACTTTCCGCATTGTCTATAGCCTCGTCTTTTGCAGGGATTGCGGGTGTTGCAATATTATTATTGACCCCTAATGCTGCACTAGATCTAACGGGAGTGATCGCGGGTATCGCCGGCGCTTTTTCAATGGCGGCAGGTACCGTGCTGAGTCGTCGTTGGCAGCCACCAGTAACGCCATTGATATTTACAGCATGGCAATTAACTGCTGGCGGGATCGTTTTATTGCCATTCGCTCTGTGGTTAGAGCCTTCATTACCATCATTAACGGTTATTAATATGATAGGGATAAGCTATCTGACTTTAATTGGTGGCGCATTGACTTATGCTTTATGGTTTAGAGGACTTGCCTTGCTAGGCCCAAGCTCAGTCGCTTCTTTAGGGTTTTTAAGTCCAGTTAGTGCTGTCATATTAGGTTGGGTAGTATTAGATCAGAGCTTAAGTTTATTACAGCTTTTAGGTATGGTGGTGATATTAGGCAGCGTATGGACAAGCCAACAATCAGAAAAACGATTAGCACAGCGTAGATTACAGCAGCTAGCATAACTAGCTAAACGACGTAGTATCTATGTGGCATAAAGGGTAAGTTGCATATGAAACTTACCCTTTAATGTTATTTGAAGATAATGAAGCTAACGAGCGTAGTTCTGCTTAATGACCCGTCCGTCAGACAAAATGGCTTTTAACGATTGTGGAGGTAAATCTTTAAATACTTGCTTAGAAAAATTGGCCATGATTATTGAGCCATCACTGAAGCGAGTTTCTTGTACCCCGCCTTGATTATCAAGCCATTGAAAGCCGACCATTTTTTGATCCCATAAAGCCTCGTGTAGTGGCCGATAAACACTGTTAGATTTCATCATGGCGGGGAGGCGCTGGTGAAGGGTGCTACGGCTTAAATTGTATAAAGGCGCGGTATTATATAACTGGCTGAGTAACTCTCTCGTTACCTGTACTTCGGGGAATTTGAGGTTATCAAAGGTCCAGTGATGAGTACTAATAATAGTATCATGGAAGACAGCTTGGTACATTGGGAGACGCCAACGGGGATCAAATACAACGGTTAAATAAGGTTGTTTTAATTTTGCTTGTTTAAAAAAGGTCGCTGGTTCACTTTCAGGCCACCAGGCACCTAAATAGTAAGGAGAATGCTTATCTTTATGGATACTAGGATCGCCCCAACCAAAACCCCACGTTTCCATCCCATGGGCAAACATTAAATGCTTTGCTGTTAAGGCATTGCCATCTTCAGATCCTAAAGGAATTCTAAGGTTTTTTTCAATCCACTGCATACGTGCATTACGGGCGTGTGTCATTTGCTCTGCACTTGTGCGATTTTCTGGATTATAGTCATTTGTTACCATCGCTGTACCATCGACATCAAGGAATAAACTATTCGTTGATGAAAGCTCAAGTAATTTTCTGATCCTATCTTGTGAATAACTTAACATGCAGCCTGGATTCAGGTAGTAACCTTTGCCACTAAACCCAGCTAATTTGGTGCCTTTTTCCTGCACAATGGCGCATTTTTCGCGTAATTCGTTGGTGACTTGAGCGGTAAGCCATTGGTCATTTGTACCAACAGGGATCCCGGTATCATAGGAGTCATAACTGCCAATTAAATAACCCAGCTCAATGGCTTGTTCAACTGCTTGAGGCTGATAAAAGGTTACGGTCCAATTATCAACTCCTAACCAAAGTTTATCTAGTCCTCTAATGTTGAGCTGGTTAATCAGTGGAATTGATAAACCTTGCCCCCAGTTTTCGCTTGCGATTAACCATGGCCCTAACTGCTGTGTAACAACTTGCTTTATTTTTTGTGCTTGTAGCTTCTGAGAGTATAAAAAATCACTATCGTCAGGTGTTTTTTGATTAGGAACGATACGCTTGAAGGCTTCATTCAAAGCTCCAACTAAGTATGGTTGCTGCCATTTTTCAGGCGGTGAGAGCTTAATCTTTTTGAATGCTTCTTGCGCTTCTTGTTCTAGTGCATCCCAAATAGACTGACCATTCGGAGATTGTAAATATTGGCTTAACCCTTGCCAATCTTTAATATCTTGCTGATCAAGCAACCCTTTACCCCATACATAAATGTGAGTCGCACCAATTAGCTTTTGTCCATCGGGGATATCCGCGAATTTTTCTCGTAATGTTTTAATTTCACCCTTTGATTCTAAATATTGGCGGTAAGCGAAAGCGCCATCCAATGGGGTATCGCCAATTGAGAGTATTACATCAAAGGGACGGTTTAGATTAAATTGGTCAAAGACATGACGAGCAGACATTTTCAGCTGTTTAGATTGGGTCGTAAAATCAATCTGATTACCAAATGGATTTGCCATTAACCAGCTATAAACGTGTTTTTGCTGTTGGCCCCATAATGGGAGCTTAAGGTCATAGTTAGTATCAATCCCATTTTGTTCATTGATTAAATACTGTTGCCATATGGGATTGTCAGTGGGGATGTGACTGCCTTCACCTAACGGCATATATAGCGCTGAAACTGTGATAGGAGATTGATACCAAAAGAGTTGTTGAGTTTGTGTTGTGGTAAAGCGTAAATGAAGTTGTTTACCTTCAAGGTGAGCCGTCACTTCCATCTGTTTATCTGGCCAATACCATTTGGCGCTATCTGCACCCGAGTTAAGCTTTTCAACAGGGGTATACTGAGTGCCTTCATTAATGATCTCATCTTGATAAGTCATTTTTAAGGTTTCGGGTTCAATGGCGATAGAAAAATCAGTATTTTCTAGCGTTATGCCGTGAGCGATTGAGCTAATAAATAGTAGGGCTACGGTAATTTTGCAGGAGTATTTGGTCATTTAATTATAAACTCTACTTTTATAAAATATTTTAATGTGATTAATGAAATTCTAACTTGAGTGAAAAGAAATCAAAATCAGATTTAAGTATAGATAAAAACTCGAATTAATCGCGTTAAGTTGAATATATTGGCTAATCAAATTATTGCTTATTAAACAATAACTGTGACATTAATCGTCGATGTCTGCTGTTAATATCGGCCGGAATGTTTGAAATGATTAATTTTTGTTTACCAATAATGGGAGAAAAGTCGGGATGTAGTACTATAAGAAACGAGAAAATAGCTTGGTATACCTGTGCTTAATCGCTTTGAACCATCAGATTAAAAAGCAATGATAATGTAGTTTTGTGAGAAGCGGATCACTCATCACCGGTTATACTATGAACGTTATTTAGTTAATTTGGATGAGGTGAATATGCTGTTTTCGGATGAAGACAATAGGTTGTTAATTGCCGAAGATGCTTTCTTATTAAAAGGTTTTTTATTAGGGAATGGGCAGGCATTGATATCAGCACTTGATGAGGTGGTAGAGCAATCACCTTTTCGATATATGGTGACACCGGGTGGATATGGTATGTCAGTGGCGATGACCAACTGTGGCCCTTGGGGATGGGCAACTGATCATAAAGGTTATCGGTACCAAAAGAGTGACCCTGTCACAAATAAGCCTTGGCCCGAAATGCCGACAATTTTTATCGAATTAGCAAGGAAGGCCGCTGAAATGGCTGGTTTTTATCATTTTTCACCAGATGCATGCTTAATCAATCGTTATTCTGTTGGGGCAAAATTATCACTACATCAAGACAAAGATGAAATGGATTTTTCTCAACCGATCGTCTCTTTTTCTCTAGGGCTACCTGCAACATTTGATTTTGGTGGCTTAACTCGTGAAGCGCCCAAGACAGCACTACTATTAGAGCATGGTGATGTGGTGGTTTGGGGGGGTAAATCTAGGCTAAATTACCATGGCGTACGTAGCATTAAAGCAGGATGCCATCCGGTTTTAGGGGAATTTAGAATCAATATCACTTTTCGGCGTTGCCAGTAAAAAAGGACGTCGCTGATAAGCTAATAATGTCTATACAGATAAAAAGAATATAACCCCTTATTTTGCTCATAAATTTTTGTTGTAATAATTTTAAAAACTACTTGAGAAAGTTTAAACAGCATTAAAACGACTGATGTCGTTCAGGCTATTGAAGATTGCTGTGTATCCGAATATAAATAGTGCTATGAAAAATATTAACAAAAACAGCACTGGGAATAATGATGTACAGTTTTCAAAATGATTATAATGAAATAGCACACCCCGCAGTCATGAAAGCGCTAAATGATTTAGTTGGAAGCCGTTTTGATGGTTATGGAACAGATAAATATACTCAACAAATTGCGGAGAAAATTAAGTCTAGAATAGGGCGTACAGACGCAGATATTCACTTTTTTAATGGTGGTACGATCACCAATTTAACAGCCATTTCCCATGTTTTGCGTCCACATCAAGCCGTAATTGCCGTCGATTCTGGGCATATTGCGACCCATGAAACAGGGGCTATTGAAGCAACAGGCCATAAGGTCCTCACCGTTAGCTCAGACTCCGGTAAACTTGAACCAAAGCATATTCAGGCGGTACTTGCCGAGCATAGTGATGAGCATGCAGTACAACCCAAATTAGTCTATATCAGTAACTCAACAGAAATAGGTACTGTATATCGTAAACATGAACTTCAGGCTCTAAGGGAGGCCTGTGATCAATATGGTTTGTGGCTATTTATGGATGGGGCGCGTTTAGCATCTGGATTAATGTCGAACAAGAGTGATTTAACAATCGAAGAAATCGCTCAAATGACGGATATGTTCTATATCGGTGGAACAAAAATAGGCGCTTTTTCAGCAGAAGTATTGGTGCTTTTAAATCCTGCACTTAAGTCTGATTTCCGCTATACCCTAAAACAAAAAGGCGCTTTGCAAGCAAAGGGTTGGTTGTTGGCGGCACAATTTGATGCACTGTTTAGCGATGACCTATTTTTTCAATTGGGGGCATATGTTAATGATAAAGCGACACAGCTAGTGAACCTTTTTGAGGAAAAAGGTTTTGGTTTCCTTGCGCCACCAGAATCTAATCAAATTTTTGTGGTTTTACCTAACGAACTTGCGACTCAATTGATGTCTCATTACGTATTGCGTAAGATTTGTGAGCCTGAAGCAGGGAAAAGCTGTTTGCGCCTTTGTACTTCCTGGTCAACAACTCAGGAAGATGTTGATAGATTTATTTCAACATTTAACTCATTAATTTAATGGCAATTTATCAACCCTGAAATTAAATTTGGGGTTGATATGCTTAATGCTATAAGAGCGAATGGAGTTAGTTTGTTAGCTTAGCACTCATAGCGTAATAGGAAATAAGCTTAATATATCAATGGCTTTACGATTTATCTCATAATACAAATCGGATCATGAGTGCAAAATAAACGTTTTTCTGTTGTAAGGGATTGTTTGTATGCCATGGACTTTTTCTCACCCAGCAGTGGTGTTTCCATTAAAACAATCTAAGCTTGGTCGATGGCTTAGTTTACCAGCACTAATTTTGGGGAGTTTAAGCCCAGATCTGCTTTATTCTTTTGGGCTGTATCAAATAGCGGCACAAGCCCATCATGTCGTTGGATGGTTTTATACGGGGCTGCCAATTTGCTTGATTATTTATGTTGTGACTTATTGGCTCCGAGTTCCGTTATCAAAGGTGGTACCATTTCAGTTTCCCCAAAATTGGCGGTGGAGCACAAAAAATGGCGCCATCCTGATATTTTCATTTTTTCTCGGAGCGCTAACACACATTATTTGGGATTCATTTACTCATGATACAGGGGCTGTTGTTCGTCATTTTACATTTCTTAAATCAAATTTAAATATTATGACGGATAGCCAAGAGATTGCTATTTATAAGCTATTGCAGCATGCGGGCTCTTTATTCGGCGCACTGTATCTGTGTTATAAATACTGGCAGTACCATTATCGACAAAGCCAAGAAAATCAATGGGAAAATATTCACAGACTTAAAAACCTTTTTGTTATTGCTATTATTTCGGCCTTTTTAGCGGCACCGCTCGCGTACTATTTAGTGCCCAAAGAGCCACATTTGCATATTAACCGGTTGGTCTACCTCGAATTAACATTAGCGGTTCCATTTTTCTTTGGTTTATTAACTGTGTTTGCCTTATGGAAACAATATACCCTCATCACCGTGAACGAAAAGTAAAAGTGCTATGTAAAATAAAACTCACCTTGCTGTTATATCTTGGTAAGATAGCCTTTAATATTGTAGTTACGGGGTAACTTTATGTTTATTTGGGTAGATGCTGACGCCTGTCCGAAAGTGATTAAAGAAGTGCTGTACCGCGCGGCAGATCGCGAGAAAGTTCAGATAACGTTCGTCGCTAATCAACGGTTAACCGTTCCTCCTTCAGCCTTTTTGCGTACCTTGCAAGTTCCAGCAGGGTTTGATGTGGCAGATAATGAAATAGTACGTCGTGCACAATTGGGTGATTTAGTGATTACTGCTGATATTCCTTTAGCGGCGGAAGTGATGGAAAAAGGCGCTATTGCGTTAAATCCAAGGGGAGAGCGCTATAGTGAAGCGACCATTCGTGAGCGTTTAACAATTAGAGACTTTATGGATACGATGAGGGCAAGCGGTGTACAAACAGGGGGACCTGCAAGCCTAAGTCAACGTGACCGGCAACAATTTGCAAATGAACTAGATAAATGGTTATTGCAACGTAGGAAAGCATTAACTCAATAATGGTTGGGGTTTATGATGTCACCTTAAAGCCGTTAAAACCGTTCTAAGGTGACATGTCATATATATTCATTACGGTACTCTTATTATCCGAAGATCAGTCGTCACTGTCTAATTTTGGTTTACAGGTGTACACCCAAGCTGGTGGAAAATTTAGATAAACCCTCTTTTTGGTAAAAGAAAAGTAACGTGAGAACATGGACTCACACCCTTGAGTATATTGAAATAATATAAGGCTTCCGTTGTTTTTTATTAACCTCTCTTGTACCTTTTTGAGAATTTTCATCCCCATCTTCTTTCTTAGTGAACGAAAAGGGATCCCTGAAATAACAATATCATAATCACCCGATAGATATTCTGCTGAGCAATGATGAATTGTTGTTCGATGATCGTCTATCTTCTGCAAAATTTTAATGAAATCATTATTGATTTCATAGAGTTCTAAATATGCTAACGATGACATTCGTTGCAAAATATATTGCGTTATAACACCGTTACCCGCACCGATTTCTGCGATTTTATAACTGTTTCTCCAATCAATATTGTTGAGCATGGTATTACATAACCAACGAGAAGAGGGCAAGACAGTTCCCATCTTAGTTGGCGATGCGATAAAATTTTTCATATAAAGTGGATAGTGATTTATTTGGTAAAAAAAAGATATTTTCATATTGTGTACCTATAGTAGGGTTTTTTAGGCTCTTATTTATACCGGTAGACCACATTCACTACAGAATTTCGCTTCTTTATTTAAGATTGAGTTGCACTGTTTACATCGCATAATATTTTGATATTGCTGATTAACATCAGAGTAGCTATCGCGATTTTGATATTCATATTGGTCATGTTGGCGACCATGTTTAGAATAACCGCCATGACCTGAATAACGCCCATGTTTTGAATATCGAGAATGCTTGCCTAAGCCAAATAACCAACTGAGAAATGACATGATACAGTCCTCCATCGTTGAACAGGTTTATACTATAAACCTTGGATATAGCACCAAGCTCAATAATTTTTATGCATAATTACAATTAATTACACTGAAAATTTATTTAATAACAAAATTTGACGCTAATAGTTAAATCTCTATAAGAAATAAGAAATAAGAAAGATAAAATATGAGGTAGGCTTCATGGCGGGAATAGATTAATTTTATATCAGTGTATGGCGTACATATTAGGGGGCATTATTTAACTTATGCATATGAGATATAAAGTCTCAAAGCGCTTATTGTAAAACAGTTATAAGCGCGAGAGAAATTAAGCGCTGACGCTATTAAGATGTTGGGTTGTCAATGTGTTTTGTACTGCGGTTATTGGCCCTCATGATTTGGGCGGTGATGAACATATTCAATAACTGTGCCATCGGGATGAACTGCATTAAAAGCTCTTCCGGTTGGTACATCTTGTAGTGGGAAAATAATTTTCGCGCCTTGTTCGACTAATTTATCGTAATAAGGTTGCACATCATCAACGAGGAATGTCGTATGAGTACTCGTAAAGGGGGCCAATTTGTCATCTGGCCCTTCAATGATCAAGAAAGCACCTACCATGGCAAGACGCAGTTGGTGCTCAGGGAAAGGGAAAAAACCGTCTATAGTGATTTGTTGCAGTTGTTCATAAAACGCAATGCTACTTTCTAATTCACCTTGCTTCACGAAAACACGAGCCATCACACGTGGGGTAGTTAAATGCTCGCTTGAAGGGTGCTTACGCCAAAGTTGTGTTAATTTCATTGCTATCATTTCCTTTTTGGGATCCAGCCACTTTGAAAATACAAGCAAATTAATAAAATATCGAGGGCGTTTTGAGTCAATTTTATTCTAATATCTATCAATAAGGTATAAGTTACCCATCGATGTTATTACGCTATTGAGAATGGCAGATGAGCAAAATTTAAATAGATTTAAGATGTTGGATTTTATTGTTAACTATAAGTGAAAAATTGGTTGGTATTATTTGCCTTAGTCTTTAAGAGAATTCCAAATTAAATCCCCTTAAATTTAAGGTATATTTTTTAATTTTATAACTAGTTATGTACAATGAATAGACTAACCCTACAAAAAGAACAGTATTCGATCTCTGTCATAAGACAGTCGTTATACTGGATGACATCAATAACAGAATGGACATTGACAGAAAAAGACACTACGTATGAGGTGTCCTTTAAAGACTGTAATGATGATACTTTATTTCAATTTAATCGCCTATTGAATGATTATACTTTAAGAGAACAGATTGATATAAAGACAAGAGATATCAGAAGCTCGATTATGAGTAAAGTATTGGCCAGTATTGATGAGCGTTTATCTCAATGAATCTTTTACCTTTTAATTTTGAAAAAATAAGTGAAGAAGATTTTTTCATAAGTAATCTTGCGGGGTATTCGACCACGCTAAAGTCTGAAAATTTTTTTGAGTTAGTTAACGAACATGCAACATCGAATGAGCAACTAAACAAAGAACTAATAGAAAAGCTATTTATTAGCAATAATGTTTTGTTAGCAGAGAAGATGCTTTCTTCAGCACTTGGAAAAAAAATAACAAATGAGATCAAATTTTCTCCTATTTTTATGATAGTACCGACTCTCAGATGCGATCATACGTGTAAATATTGCCAAGTTAGTCGCGCCTCATTATCAGCCAAAAATTTTGATCTTAAAGAAGAAAAAATCCCTAAAATAATATCATTAATAAAAAAGCTTTCATCTAAACCATACAAAATAGAAATTCAGGGAGGGGAGCCTCTACTACGTTTTGATTTAATAAAAAAAATATATCAAGAAGCCGTGATAGTACTTGGGGAAGAAAATATTGAATTTGTTATTACATCAAGTCTATCTTTGCTTAACGATGATATGATTGATTGGTCTATCAATAAACCTATCTATTATTCGGTTTCTCTTGATGGAACGGAATCTATCCATAATAAGAATAGAATTTTACCCAATGGCAATTCATTTCAACTCGTTGAAAATAATATTAAAAAATTACAGAAAGCGCTTGGTAAATCACATGTTGCAACAGTGACCACAGTGACAAAAGCTTTACTTGACTCCCCACATTTGCTACTGGATGCACATCAATCGTTAGAAATATTCGATATTTTTATTCGGCCTATTAGTCCTTATGGATTCGCTAAAAACAAAGAGGATTACACTATTGATGAGTATCTTGCTTTTTATTCCAAACTATTAGAGCTTGTTCTTGAAAAAAATAAGCAAGGAATTCCATTTGTCGAACATTCTGCTGCAATCCACATTAAAAGAATAAATAATCCAAATTTTGCTGGATACGCAGATTTGAAATCACCTAGTGGATTGATTTTCAATAGCTTACTATTTAATTATGATGGAAAGCTATATGGTAGTGATGAGACTAGAATGTTACAAAAAGTCCATCCTGATATTGATTTTTCCATTGGAGATATAGAGCAGCTTATATTTTCACAAAATCCTATCTACCATCAATTGCTGTCTGACTCACTGAATATGCTCCATGTCGGATGTGATAATTGTGCGTATCAACCTTTTTGTGGCGTTGACCCATGCCAAAATATTAGCCTATTCGGTGAGCCTATCGGTAATAAAAGCTTATCGCGTTTCTGTTTATATCATAAAGGTATGTTTAATCTCTTATTATCTAAAATAATAAAAAACAATGAAGATGCAAAGATTCTAAAGGAATGGTCTTATGCCTAACGTTGTAAGAAATGATCAATTTATATTACTTGAGCCAATTCCTGCTGGATATTACCAGCTATATAAGGACCAGCTATCTAGCCCTGAGTTTTATTTTGATAATATCCTAGTCGTTAAGGAAAAGAGTGCAGAATACCATACTGCTGGAGTGAAACATGTTATAGCGGATGAAACATTATATCATTCAATCGAAAGTGGTGATATTGCTTCTGTAACAATGAACAAAATGAGAATTATTCTTTCTAGAAAAGCCAATCATAATACGCTATTGCTGACAGAAAGATGTAATAACTTATGTTTATTCTGCTCTCAGCCACCTAAGAATATATCCGATAGTTGGTTATTAGATGTTGCTACACAAGCGTTAGCTGCATTTAAATTAGAAGGAGTTATTGGAATTAGTGGCGGTGAGCCTTTGCTTTATGGTATTGAATTTATTGAGTTTTTGGAGCATGTTAAAAATAATACGCCAAAAACAGCATTACATATTCTGACGAATGGCAGAGCATTTAAAGATTTAATGTTTACAAAACAAGTAGCAAATATTGCAAAAGAGCTTCCTATTACTTTTGGGATCCCGCTATATTCAGCCTCAGCAAGTATACACAATAAACTAGTATCAAGTGATGGTGCATTTGAAGAAACAATATCAGGCATTATCAATGCTGGTAACAGTGGATTAAACATAGAATTAAGATTTATTCCTACAAACTATAATTATTCAGATCTATATGCTGTTGTTGAAATGGCAGGACGTGTTTTTTCAAACATCAATCAAATTTCAGTAATGAATTTGGAAGCGACAGGGTGGGCTCGTAAAAATTGGAAATCGCTTTACGTAAATCCTGAGACCTATCTTGAATCACTACAAAAAGCGATTGATATCGCAGAAAGATCTCAATTACCTATTGTATTATTTAATTATCCCCTCTGTCATATCTCACAGGATCTATGGCAGTATAGTGTTCAATCAATATCTGATTGGAAGAATTACTATCCTGATGATTGCCTTCACTGCAAAATGATGGGCGAATGTGGAGGGTATTTTAGTTCATCTTATGGTCAATACCACCAACCACCGAGAGTTATAGTATGAAAAAATGGAATTTAGCAGCATTATTACCTGGGTTTCTTGTGCTAAATAATCAAGTATTTGCAGACTCTGCGATTACGTTTAAAAATGAACAATCTTATCAACCCGATGATCTTATTTTTGCTCCTTTAAATACTGAAACGCCAATATATATTGCAGGTCATCGAAGTCATAGTTCACATCGAAGCCATCGTAGCCACAGTTCTCATCGTTCTTCCTCGGGTGGTGGTTATTATCGTTCGGCTCCTGTAACACCATCTTATTCGGCTCCAGCGACAAATAATCAACAGCGTAATTTATCTGGAAATGCACAAAATTCAGCTAACAAAAATGACTATGCAGCAAATATTAGGCAATCAACACTAACAGCAGAACAACGTAAAAGATTGGTGATGCGGGTTCAATATGCACTTTTTGAGAGAAATTATTTTGATGGGGTAATAGATGGTGTGATGGGGCCTGCAACTAGAAACGCGATAACGCGTTATCGACAAACATACGGGTTACCGCTTAATGTGTTTATAGATGCAGAACTACTGAATTCCTTGGGAATATATGCATCAAACTAATCAAGGCTAATGTTGCCATGTAAGGATATTTAATGAAGGGCTATTTTCTTTTTATATTAACATTCTTTTTTTCTGGCATCGTATATGCTGATGATTACCTCTACAATTATCGTTATGGTACAGGTTCACCATATGGGTATAATTATGATGTTTCTGGAACAGATGATTATGGTGAAAGTGTCAGCGGGAATATTGATATTCAAGGGAAATACGGAACAGGTATAATAACTAATTCAGATGGTGAAGAAGTGGATGTTGATGTTGAATGGGATGGTTATGGCGAACTTATCGCTGAAGATGCTGATGGCAATAGCTATGAATTATCAGTTGATTAGCCTAAGATCCAACATAACAGATATTAACTAAATATCACTCAGTGTAAACATCGTATGTATACGATAAACAATGATAGCAGTTACCATTTATATCCAACACCGATGGTATAGTTGGTATTGTTAGAATCACCTTTATCTGCATTGATTTTTTCTCTAATAATACTGGCATTCAAATTTAGTCCATCGGTTAAGTGATACATCATGCCAAGTCGAGCATTTAAATCGAGGCTCACATCATTATTAAATCCTCGACCAATACGACCTTTGGTGTAGATGCTTATTGTTTTAGCAAATAGGTATTGGTTAAAATCCCAAGCCAATGACCCTTGCATATAATTATCATTGACCCCATTGCGATATGTCATGTGTTGATAACTGAGAAGGCCAGTAAATGAAAGCGAACTTAGCTCGGTATTCCATACTTGCCAACCAGGGCCTGTGCCAACACCACCTTTGGATTTTATGTCTTCGATCCAATCATGTTGATAATTAAGTGAGCCACGCCAGAAGAAAGATGGATTAATAAAATAGTCTAATTCATAACCTAAATTGTAGTAATAACTACTGACGTTATGGTCATCTTTATTCCGGAGCATTGCACCATTTAATCCATGGCGCCAATCTTTCGCCGATATTTGCATATTGGCATCGAATGAATATTTCTCACTGCTTGAGGCCCCTTTATTATAGGTAGCGCCTGCATTTATTCCACCCGTGATTTTTGTTTGTTTTAGGGAAGTACCATCTAGTTTTTTACTTAAAACCAAATCATCGTTAATTCTCATTTTTTGATGCTTATCACCACTAATTAGGATTATTTCGCCTTCTTTTGACGCTTCAATTGCATCGATTTGTTGCCATTTATCTGGAGAACGCAGTTTGATAACGACCGGTTCATCAATATCAAATGTCTTTATATCATTTAGTTTGACCCTTAATTCTCCAGCATAACTGGTTTTAATAAGCACCTTATTATCATCAATAATACTTATCATTCCTGACAGAGAATCTCCATTTTTCAAATAGATATTATCAGCATAAGCAGAGGTTGTAATTGAACCTATAATTAAAATTGCTAAATATCGCATTAAATTAAACCTCATGCTGTGCTAGTGATATCAATCACTTAACCGTAACGCCGATAAAATTCGATATCAATAGCCTTTACTCAACTAGGCGGTATATTTATTTTCATTTACTAAAGTATAAATTTATTTAACTCTCAAAGAGGGTGAAAAATAAATATCACTTAAGTATTTTTTGGTTTGGCATTAATAAAAATCCCATTGGTTTGCTTTTAAAAAATCACGGGTATTTATCAAGCTAGGGTCAATAAGGCCATCAGAAAAAGAATGATTGATATCGTAAAATTGATCTATATGACCACCTTTTTAGCAGTTTGAGTGCTATATTATTAACTCCTACGCGATGACAGAGGTGAACCAATGAAAATGTTAACGCTGCAAGAAATGACCGATGCTCAACGGGTTAGAGTAAATACGCGGCTCGGTCAAGAGAGAAAGAAATTGGGGCGTGAATTAACCAATGCGGAGCACAGTAGGGTAAAAAATGAAATTGTTGCTGAAATATCAAGGGAAGTTGAATTAGCAGCGAAAAAAGCGAGGGCACAAAAAAGGAAAGACAAGTTAGCTGCTAGTGATGAAACATACAGTTGGTCAACACATAACCATCGGCGAGGTTTCCGTTAACTGTACTACCTTGAATTGACCAATAGAACTTATTACTACTTACAGAGGGATGAGATTGGCTCTGTAAGTAGGCTCATTTCTTTTAAAACGCATTAGCGGTAAGCCACTGTAAAACATCCTCATAGCAACCACGATATATAATTCGATCTTGTTTTTTCTCGAGTTGATAGTGGTACATTGGGTCGTAATATTCATGAAGTAGGGGGCATAACCAAGCAAAATGGGCCTCTGTTGAGCCGCTTTTTTGTTGTTCGATTAATGCGCTATCTAGCAAGGTGCTGAGTTCTGCCGCGCGTTGTGTACCTAAACGACGACGAATTGCCGATATGCCATGATGCAAGTATTCACTGTAAGCCTCCCAGCCTTGCTCTTCACCATAAGTACTTAAAAAGTCGTGAGTCATACGATCAAAATACTCAGCTTTAAGCCGCTCTAAGCGTAATTCAAATGGATCTTCAACGACCACTAATGATGCTTGTGCCATTTGGGTACGTAAAGGTTGAGGGAGGCTATTTGCACCAATTGCACGGCCTTCATCTTCGATGACCCAGCGGGAATATTGTTGTGATTTTTTCAGCAGTTCAACAGCAAGATGATTTTCAAATGTAGCTTGCGAATATTGCTGTTGTAGTGTGCGACCAAAAGAAGAGCCTCTATGATGAGCGATACCCTCAAGATCAATACCATCGGGCAGTTTACGTACCATTGTTGTTTTTCCACTACCAGTACACCCACCAATAAGGACAATCGGTCGTTGTACTAACTCTTTTGTTAACTCAATAACTGTCTGTCGTAAGGCTTTATAACCACCAACAATTAATGGGTATTCAATACCGATTTCACGTAGCCATTGCTGAACAATGTGTGAACGCATGCCACCT
This sequence comes from Providencia sp. PROV122, assembly GCF_028482365.1. Taxonomy (NCBI): domain Bacteria; kingdom Pseudomonadati; phylum Pseudomonadota; class Gammaproteobacteria; order Enterobacterales; family Morganellaceae; genus Providencia; species Providencia sp. PROV122. The sequence continues at coordinate 157,229 of NZ_JAMPQI010000011.1, forward strand.
CGAGCACAGCAGATATAGCCTTGGGGAAATTGTTGGCAAGCTTTATGCCATGCAGCTAGTCGTTCTGAGCGAATGGCACCATTAACCAATTGGTGGCCTAATTCGACCGCTTTTTTCGAACCTTGCTGTTTGTAACAAGTCCCAACGGCTGCACGCTCTGCATCATTCATTAAAGGCAAATTATGAGCTGCTGGCATTGAGCCTTGTTTAAATTCAATAGGCGCGCGAACATCAATTATAGGTGTATCTGTGGCTAGGATCTGTCGAATATTTTTCACTAAAGGAGTTAATTCCATAATAAAAACGGTGATATCAATCCAATCGAAGCGACTACTATACTCCCATGTTGGAATGAAGGCACGCAATCATAAGGTAGGCTCTTAGACAATCAGCCAGCCACATTAGTGACGCTGTCACATTTGTTATGCTATTTTGTATTTTAAGAGATCTTTTCTAAGATCAATTTCACTATTTCTTCTAAGGGTAACATACCGTCAATAATGTAATCACTGTCGTTTTTTCTCTTTTCTGCATCGCAACATAAGAAGGCCGCGAAACTATTCGCTGATATTTGCAAAAATTTCATGGCGAATTGCGTTTTGGCGGTTCCGTAAAATGCGTCGAGATAAAGTGATATCTAATGGGGTTTCTAAAAGAAGGCATATGAAATTTTATTAGCTAATGCAGGATGTGCTTTTGCAAAAGGGTCGATATCCCATTCATCATAATTTCCACCACAGGTAATCCAGTCATCAATATCTGACGAGTCGGTTTGATAATCATAACCGTCAGCAACTATGAGGGCGTATTTTTGCTAGCCCTTGTGTTTTTGTATCATATAAACGCCATAGAAATGATTTTTTTGAGTTTTTACTTTGCAAGCCGCTCTTCACATTGAGATTTTATTGTAAGAATAAAATCTTCGATTGCTTTTGAGTTTGAAACATCAAAGGTCTCACCGGTTAAATAGGTTCGTTGTGCCGCTGACAACAATTGATAGTGTGAGGGGGTATTAATCCTATGTAATAACCAATCCGCAGCCTCTGATTTGGAGGCAATTTTTTGTGTCGACAAGGTATACAAAATGCGTGCTAAGGCGAGAATAATATTACATTCATCATGTTCCCAGTCGTCCTGATCGTTCCATTGTTCTAGTGTCGCTTTTAGCGCTTTTGATAAATCACTGAACGGAATAGGTGGAAAAGAGTGAGTAGCATCGTTACCTAGTATTGCAATGCTGTGCTGGTGAACTTTAGTCAGTAAAATAGCGATATCAGGGTCGATTTGAGGCGGCTCAAATATCCCTGAAACAATATCATCTCTAAGCCACTCGCCAAATTGTAATTCACGGCGAGGAGGGTAATGCCATTTCTTAACTGATTCATTAAGTAAGACTGTTACCTCTAACGCGCGTTGTTTTGGATCGGAACCTGGCCAAGCCGAAACAGTTAAAAGTTCGCTCATCAATTGTTGACGTTGCTGCTCTGAAAGAGGGGCATCGACAGTAACGAGTAAGTCAATATCACTAAGAGGTTTTAGGCCACCATGTAATGTGGAGCCATAAAGGTAAATACTATTTAGTATCTCGCCAAGGTGTTTGTCAATGAGCTGACAGGCGGATTTAACTTGTTGCAGTATGCTAGTATCAATATGTTCAAAATTCATATTAGTTTTAGTGTCTTTGTTATTAATTTTATCAACAGGATCATACACTAATAAGTCATCAACAAATCAGAATATGGCAGAATGAGGATTTGGGTAATTACAGTATTACATTTTCAAAATACTGGCGCGTTTAATACACGCCCATGCTACCACGAGTAGTACAAATAAAAAATTTTACCTTTGAAAACCTGTGATATTTTCAGAGTTAATAATTTTGTCATGTATAATAAACAAAATAAATCTTGCATCAGACCGATCGGTCTATTACATTGTCGATATGAACAGAAAGACTGAACATGATACCCGGGAACATCTTCTTGTCACTGGTGAGCGCCTTTGTCTTCAGCGTGGTTTTACTGGAATGGGGCTAAGTGAGTTGCTAAAAACGGCAGAAGTACCAAAAGGGTCGTTTTATCATTATTTCCGCTCTAAAGAAGCTTTTGGTGTTGCGATGTTAGAGCACTATTACGCCGGCTATCTACAAAAGTTGGTGAAGCACTTCGAGCATGGAGCAGGTAATCATCGTGATCGTTTACTTGCCTATTATGGAAAAATGTTAAACAACACTTGCCAGTTTGATCATACAACAGGCTGTTTGACGGTGAAGTTATCAGCAGAGGTATGTGATCTATCAGAAGATATGAACATTGCGATGGATCAAGGTGTGAGCCAAGTCATCGCGCTACTGGCACAAACACTGGAAAATGGACGTGATGAAAAATCACTGAATTTTTCAGGGGAGTCGCTATCTGTCGCACGGGTTCTTTATTCTTTATGGTTAGGTGCAAATTTACAGGCAAAAATATCGCGTAGTAATAAGCCGATGGAAAGCGCACTGGCCTATGTGGAAAAAATGATTGCAGCGCCTGAAAGTTAACAGGCGTTTTTATTTACTCAATTACTAGTCGACCGGTCTAATCTGGAGCTTTTATGTCACAGAAAAAACTATTTACACCTCTTAAAGTGGGTACACTAACCGCACCAAATCGTATTTTTATGGCACCACTAACCCGTTTACGTAGCATTGAACCCGGCGATATTCCGACTCCATTAATGGGGGAATATTATCGCCAACGTGCCACCGCTGGGTTGATCATTTCAGAGGCGACTCAAATTTCTGCACAATCAAAAGGCTATGCCGGAGCTCCAGGGCTACATAGCGCCGAGCAAATCGCAGCATGGAAAAAAATCACTTCAACGGTTCATGAAGCAGGAGGGCGTATTGCTGTTCAATTGTGGCATACCGGGCGAATTTCTCATGTTAGCCTTCAGCCTAATGGGTTAGCTCCCGTCGCACCTTCAGCAATAAGTGCAGGAACACGGACATCATTACGCGATGAAAATGGCCGCGCTATCCGTGTCGATACATCCATGCCTCGTGCATTAGAAACAGAAGAAATTCCAGCGATCGTTAATGACTTCCGTCAAGCGGTTGCTAATGCACGGGAAGCAGGTTTTGATATGGCTGAATTGCATGCTGCTCACGGTTATTTACTGCATCAATTTCTCTCTCCATCCGCGAATCACCGTACTGACCAATATGGTGGAACAAGGGAAAATCGTGCTCGTTTTCTTTTAGATGTTGTTGATGCCGTTTGTGCGGAATGGGGGTCTGAACATATTGGGATCCGTATCTCACCTATAGGTACATTTCAAAATACCGATAATGGGCCGAATGAAGTTGACGATGCCCTGTATCTCATTGAAGAGCTAGACAAACGTCATATTGCCTATTTGCATCTGTCTGAACCTGATTGGGCGGGCGGTCAACCATATACTGATGATTTCCGTCAAAAAGTGCGTGAACGCTTCCACGGTGTGATCATTGGTGCTGGCGCTTACACTACAGAAAAGGCAGAAAATTTAATCGAGAAAGGGTTGATTGATGCTGTTGCATTTGGTCGTGATTTTATTGCTAACCCTGATCTCGTCGCTCGCCTTAAAAATAAAGCTGCACTCAATCCTCAGCGCCCTGAAAGCTTTTATGGTGGTGGCGCAGAAGGGTATACAGATTATCCATCTCTCTGAGTATTAATGTTGATAGCGGCGATAACTCGCCGCTAATATTTAACACTCACATATATATGAATTAACGTATATGTTAGGTTGGTATAAATTGATAACATGATAAAGAAGTGGATGTGGAACCATTACAATTATTCAAATTATTAAGTGACCAAGCGAGATGAGATATTGTACTGCGGCTAAACGTATCGGGAGAGTTATGCGTATGTGATATTTATACGGTATTAGATTTTTCTCAGCCAAAAACATCTCGCCATCTTGCAATGCCACGTAGCTCCGGTTTATGACTTGATTCAAAACACGGTACATAGATAAGGGGTCGACAATTGTTTACCCAATTTATCCTGTTCTAATTGATGTTTTATGTATTCTTGTATTCGTTTCGTATTCTTATCCACCGTATCAACAGAGTATCCTCCGCACCAAAATTCTCTTTTACGATATTTAAACTTTAAATCGCCGAACTGTTCATAAAGCATTAGGCTACTTTTCCCTTTTAAATATCCCATAAAGCTCGAAACACTCATTTGAGGCGGAATGTCCAACAGCATGAGTATTAGCAACTGATTACTAATACCTTATCTAACTAGAAATGCTTTCGATACACTACATAATAGTAACATTACTTCACTATATGATTTTTTTAAATTTAAGGATACGGATTGAGTATTTACACATCATTTTATACTTAAGGGATATATTCTGATATTTGGCAGTAAAAAAATTCTAGTTAAATTAAAAAAATACTCAGAAAATAGGTTATTATATTTATGTGTTAGTAAATAAATGTAAACATATATTTCAATAAAACAATAAAAAATTTTAAGAAAAATCTGTTTTTAATTCAATACTAAACCTTAATAGCGGGGTTTATGAGTTTCAATTTTTATTATGCATTATGTGTTGTTTTTTTGTTGATGATAATTTTTTAAGTCAAATCATTTTAAAGTTAAAAGATTAAAAATGTCTTTTTATTCATATGATTATTGTTCATTGGTGGTGGTACGCACAATATGAGCAAGTTAAGTGAGTGTTAAATTATAGTTAAGAACAACTATAGGGACAATTGAACGTTTAACTCTCATTTTTAATGAAGAATATTTAACGATTGAATTATTAAAAATAAAAGACAATTACATTTGCTTACTCACTGCATGAATATTCACTCTAGAAAAAAATTTTTTTTGGATTAGAATCTTCGCCAATCCCGTTAATTAAGTAAGTTAAGTTTTTTTCAATTAATTAAACGTGGATGTCAATATGGAAATATGAGTGTATATGGAAAACATGAATTTAGAGTTTAAAAATAAATTTCTTTAAAAGAAAACAGGAAAAGAATCGATCAGCCTATTCATTAAGTTGAAATCAATTCATTTCTATTTAAGTCCTGCGATTAAAAAGGGTGTTGTAATCGTAGGATAAATATTAACTTACACCCAATTATTAATAAATATTTAAGGTCTTATTATGTTTAATCAAAAAAATATGATTGCTCTATGTGTTGCTGCTGGCTTAGGATTCGCTGGTGCTGCTTCTGCAGGTCAAAACGCTCAAGTAAATGTTTCAGGTCAAATCGCAGCTGCAACCTGTGATTTAAGTGTTAGCAATCCTAATATTGACTTAGGTACTCACATTTCTGCGGATATTACAGCAGCTGGTGATATTGCTTCAAGTGCAAAAGACTTCACTCTACAATTAACTAATTGTAGCAAAGATCAAACCGGTGCATCAGTTCAATTATTTGCTAAAGGAACTGCATTGGACGCGAATGGTGATTACTTCAACAACACTGCAAATGCAACTGTTGGTGTTAAATTAACTGCTGATTCTAAACCAGTTAAACCTAACACAAGTGTTGATTTAACTTCTGTGACTGGATTAGCTCAAGGTTCTTCTGCTTCAATCGCAATGAACGTTGGCTTATATTCAACAGTAGGAACTCCTGCTTCACAACGCATTGATGCTCCAATTACATTCTCTGTAAGCTACGAATAATAATTATTTAAATGAGATGGCAGAAATGGCCATCTCATTTATTACTTGTTACTTAATAGAATGACTATTGGAGATAAATTATGAATTTGATGTCAACTATCAGATACTCAATAATTGGAATGATGATATTTGGTCTTGAAATTACAGGACTATCAGCTGCTGGGGTAGGCCTTAATACTACTCGAATTGTTTTTCCACAAAATAGCCAATCTATTCCGGTAACTGTTCGCAATAGTACAGAGAACGAAGAATATCTGGTTCAGGTATATTTAACGAAAACACCTAGTGATTCTACCCAAGAGAAGGTATTTGATATTCTTCCTCCTATGCTCTATTTGAAGCCGGGACAACAGCGAGATGTTCGTATTACTGAAACCTCTAGCTCAATGAATTTACCGAAAGATCGTGAATCAATTTATTACTTACATGCAAGAGCAATCGCACGCAGTGAAAAAAATTCAGAGTTGGATGTTTCAAATATGAAAGGTGATGTAAAAATTGCAATAGAAAATGTGATTAAAGTATTTTATCGCCCAACTGGGTTAGTTCAGACTTCTGATAAAGCGCAAGAAAGTTTGACGTTTTCAGCAGTTCAAGGCGGTGTGCAAGTCACAAACAACTCTCCTTATTATATTACATTAGCATCTTTAAAAGTTGGTAATAAGCATATAGATATTTCAGCTAAAAAGAACAACACGATGGTGGCGCCTTTTAGCAATATAATTTATCCGACAACTGTGAATACAGGCCCAATCACTTGGGTAACTATTAATGATTTAGGGGGCTATGTTGAACATACGAAACCATAAATTATCCACCTTAGTCGCATGTTTATTAATGGCTTCTACAATGCAATCTTTTGCAGGAAATAAACTAGAAATACTTGCAGATATACAAAGTATTGGTGAATGTGACATTGAGGTAACGCCATCAAATATCGAAATGACTCGTCGTCCTGTTGTCGGAGATTTTAGATTAAATGATGCTGTAGATATTACGCCAATAAAACTTTCATACCAATGTCGAGATTATGAAACAACGGTGATGCCCGAAGTAATGGTAACAGGTGATGTATCAAATGACCCTAATCTATTTTTAACAGAGAACCCTGCTGGAGCAAAAGGGGTTGGTTTTATGCTGAAAAATGGCGAAGTGTCAGAGTTGGTAGGGTTCTACTCTAAGGGAAAAACCTTAAAAAATAATGAAAGCTTTTATTTACCTGCTGGAAGTACAAAAGGTTCTTTACCAATGACCATCGGATTTGTACGTCAAGCAGACAATAGCACCGTTACAGCGGGTTCTGCAAAAGCATCAATTTTATTAACCGTTGTAATGCCATAATTCAAAAAAGAGGATACCAATGTGCTGCGGTTAATTTTATCTTTTGTATCGATTGTATTCTGCCAATCAGTATTAGCACAAGTGAATACTGTTGCTGTCGATTTTGAAGCGACTTTTTATAAAAAGACTTGTGAAGTTGATGTTTCAGAAGCTGTGATTGATTACAAAAAAGTTTCACCAGTTGATATTGTCAAAAACGATTCTGGTGAAACCACAAAGTTAAATCGAGATATAACTTTGAAGCTAGCAAAATGTACAAATGTTAGCGATTTATCTAAAAGCAAAATTTTTGTATCTGGACAAACAGAAATTTTCAATGGAAAACCTTTATTCAAAGAAAGTGGAACCTCAAAAGGTGTCGGTATTAAGTTATTAGTTAATAACATTGCGAAAACAGATGGTGATGTTCTTTTCCGGCTTAACTCTAGTAATGCTATCGGTGATACCTTTACAGTGACAACAGCATTATCTTGCGGTGAATGTAACGATACGAATCAAATAACAAAAGGTAGTTTTAAAGCGTCAATGATATTCACCGTACTCACTGACTAGCTAATCTAGGATATATAATATGCGTAGAATTATATTTTCATTATTTTGTTTGGTTGGTACTTTAATTTTATTAACAGACTTATCTTCTAATGCTTATGCAGGGCTACTATTAGAACAAACAAGAATTATTTGGAATGGTGATTCAACGCAAGAATCCATTACCTTAAAAAACGATAGTGACAGTGTATATTTAGTTCAATCAGGGGTGTTTGATACGCCTATTGGGCAGAAAGAATCAGGCGTATTTTTAGTTACACCACCACTATATCGATTGAATCCAAATAGTCAGCAGGCAATGAAAATTTTGCCTGAAGAAAAGATAACTCAACTGCCTAAAGATAAAGAATCCTTATTTTATTTTAGTGTTATTGGTATACCAGGTGTTACAACTAACAATAATGAAGAACAGGTGGCAAGGTTATCGATAGGTACACGTTTAGTTATAAAACTATTTTATCGCCCCAATGGATTAACACAATCAAGTGAAGATGCAATTAAAGGGCTACAGTTTTATTTACATAAAAAGAATGTATGTATAGAAAATCCATCTCCATATCATATAACATTAAGCTCTCTAAAAATAAATAATAAACAGTATCCGAAAATATCTGGAGTAATAATTCCACCAAAAAGCAGATACTTAATAAACAATACTGGTGAAGTAAATCAGTCGAGCAAAATAGTATGGAAAGCAGTTAATGATTATGGTGGTGATAGTGAAGATAATACGGCTTCACTAATATTAGGCGAGAGGAAAACATGTCAATAGTTAAAAAAATCATTATTTTAATTGTTTCTTTTGTTTATTATATGGGATCGTCTTTCGCAAATACCGATATCATGAATGGTTTGTTATTTTCACCTGAACGTATAGTTTATAAAGAATCGGAAAAAAATGGTGTTTCAACCATGTTGGAGAATGCGAATAGCGAGGCAATACTCGTCCAGTCTCAAATCATTGCTGCAAATGAAAAAACGTTGAAGCCACTGATTAATAAAGAATCAGATATTTTTTTAATCACACCGCCATTACATCGTTTAGATAGTGGCGTTCGCTATAGTTGGAAAATACAACGGGTTGCTGATGGCAATTTAGCAAAAGATAGAGAAAGTGTATTTTATGTTTCATTAAGAATTATTCCAGAAGTATCAGATAAGAACACCTCGGAGTTTATTGTTACTCCAACACTCTATTTAAAAATGCTTTATCGACCTAAAGCAATTGAAGAATTACGGATTGACAAGGAAGTGGAAAAAATGCGTTTTTCTATAAATAAAAATAAACTGACGATCAAAAACCCGTCAGCTCTTTCAATAACATTGACCTCATTAACTATTGGTTCATATAAAGTGCCAATGAAATTAATTGATGACAGTATTCCTCCATTTAGTGAAAACCAAATTGAATTACCTCAATCTGTTTCTGGTGAGGTTACTTGGCAAGCTTTAAATGAATATGGATTAATAACAAAACTGAGCACTGGCGTATTGGATGAGAGTATATTATGAACAACAGAATATTTATCTTAAAACCTATCTCAATAGCGCTTATGTTTTGTCTGTTTGGGGGGGTAACTAGTGCTGAGCCTTATTTTGATCCCGCACTTTTAAACCTGCCGGCAGGAACAGATAAAGATAGTATCGATTTATCTGTATTTGCACGTTCTGATACAGTAGCTCCTGGCCGTTACATAGTTACTATGAAAATAAATAAAGAGGAGATAGGCCAGAAGGAAATATATTTCACACAAGATGGTGAAGGTAACATTGTTCCTGAATTTACTCCCGCTATGTTAGAGGAGTTCGGCGTAAATATTCAAGGTAATTCTATATTGAAAGGAATGCCTGCGACTCACAAAATTACCTCTCTATCATCGGTAATAGAAAATGCACAAGTTCAATTCGATGTTTCAAAATTAACACTAAATTTAAATATCCCGCAAATCTCTATGAACCAGAAGGCTAGAGGTGCTGTACCGATAGAGCTTCTTGACCAAGGTTTACCTGGCTTGATATTAAACTATCAAGTCAGTGGGAGCCGACAAGAATTTACGGGTGGAATTGGCGGTAAAACAAAAAATAACTCTATTTTTGCCAACATTACAGGTGGATTAAATCTTGGTGCGTGGCGTTTACGTTCCCAATATTTTTACCTTGAAAATGAAAATAAATTTGACGGTAAGACGGTACGTAATCACCAAAGTGATTTTAATAACACAACCGTTTCAAGGGATATTCAGCACTTAAGTTCTGAAATTGTAATGGGTGAAACGAGCACACTCAATGATGTACTTGACAGTGTCCCAGTAAAAGGGGTTCGTTTATTATCCAATGAGCAGATGTTAGCACGAGGTGATAGGGGATTTGCGCCACAAATTAGAGGCGTTGCATCATCTAATTCCCGCATAACTATAAGCCAAAATGGTAATACCATATACCAAACATACGTTGCACCAGGACCATTTGTGATTAATGACCTTTATCCAACAGGTACAGCTGGGGACTTGGAGGTTTCAATTCATGAGGAAGATGGCTCTGTTCGAGTATTCACTCAAGCATTCTCATCATTGCCCGTAATGCAACGAGCTGGAACATTTAAATATGAAGTTGCGGCGGGTCAATACAATGGTGGCATAACCGATGGTAATAAAAAAAGTAATTTCTTGATGGGGACACTCATATACGGATTACCCAAAGCGGTCACATTGTATACCGGTTTTTTAGGGGCTAATCATTACTGGACTGGTATTGTTGGTACAGGTTTCTCATTAGGTTCATTTGGTGCCATGTCAATCGATGCTACCCATGCCTATGCCACAATTAGAAATGAAGATAAGCAAGGTCAATCCTTCAGACTTCGTTACTCAAAGAACTTATCTGATTTTGGTACATCTATTGACTTGACCGCGTTGAGGTACTCAACAAAAGACTATTATAGCTTTTCAGACTTTAACCATGCAGGTTATCGTTTGAAAGATAATGTTGCACCGTGGTTAAACGGACGTCAACGTAGTAGCTTTCAATCTTATATAAACCAATCTCTTGGTAAATGGGGTTCAATTTATTTTAGAGGTATGCGTAGTGATTATTGGGGACGTAAAGATACGATAACGACCTTAGGGATTGGTTATAGCGGTTTCTATAAAGGTTTATCTTATGGTATTGATTACAGTATTAGCCGTACACAAGGTGACGGAAACTGGCCTGAAAACCGCCAAATTAGCTTCAACGTTAGCGTGCCATTTAGTCTGTTTTCAAATAATAAAAATATTGAAAATATTAGTAGCAGCTTCCAGATAAGCCACGACAATAGCGGAAGAACCTACCAACAGCTTGGTGTTAATGGGCAGTTACTAGATAATAAGTTTACTTACCAATTAAGCGAAAGTGGTGATAACCGAGACCAAAAATTATCCAGTTCGGTTAACGTCGGTTATCAAGGAAGTAAAGGATATGTGGGAGGCGGATACAGTTATAGTCGCGAAAGTCAGCTAACTTACGCGAATGGAAATGGTGCTGCCGTCATTCACCCTGGTGGGGTTACATTGGGTCAGTTCATTGGTAATTCTGCTGCTGTAGTGTATGCGCCAGATGCTGCGGGAACAAGTATCAATAATGGGATGGCCGTTATTGACTCTCGGGGTTACGCTATTGTGCCTAATATGATGGAATACAGCCAAAATATTATTAATCTAGATATTAATACATTACCAACAGATGTTGAAAGTAAAGAAACATCCGTTAATGTGTATCCAACAAAAGGCGCTTTAGTTAAAACTCAGTTTAATACCTTGAAAGGGTATCAGGCGATGCTCACCTTAACGGGTCCAAAAACTATTCCAATGGGAGCTGTAGCATCACTACAACAATCAGAACAAGATAGTTCTAGTTTAATATCAGGAATTGTTGGTGAAAATGGTCGTGTATATATAAGCGGGTTACCTGAAAAAGGGACATTATCAGTAGTATGGGGAAGAGCAAACTCTGAGCAATGTCAAGTTCCATTTGATATGAGTAAGTCGACTGAAAACACCTACTCGTCGCTGCGTAATTTAACTGTTACATGCCAATAACTAATTTGAGTAATATGATGAAAAAAATTTTATTCGCAATCATTTTGACAAGTATAACAATGTCATCATTAGCCGCAAACGTTAAGGTGTTCAATGGGCGTGGCTTAGTTGGAGTGTTTGGGAATTACACTGCAAAAAACAAAATGGTAACATACGGTAACGTTGGAGATTCTTATTTCTATGTTACATTAACCAATTCTTTCAATGGTTCATATAACCTTTGCTATCAAGCCGCTCTAATGCAAATTGATGGTATTTACGGAATACCAATTAGTAATGATCTAATGCTAGTGCCTGAGTTTACTTTTACAGATGAGCGAAGAAAGGGATTAATTTATCCTCGGCCTGCCCCATTCGATATAGTAACAGGGCATTTCAATGGCTGGGGTTCAGGTACAAATCAATTTCCATGGTATCGGAATTGTATTTTTGAACCTTATCAAACAACGCCAGAAACTATTATCGAACATGAGGTTTTCCTAACAGGTCGCTTGCTAGTATATGGTACTGGGAATCAAAAAAGTGGTACGTATTATTTAAAAGATAATATAGGCACCTCGATCAAAGACTGGCGTAATCTTAATGAAGGGTCATGGGTAAAATTAGTAGATAAAGCGGATCCCATCAATGTCACTGTTTCTGGGCTAACATGCAGCTTGCAGACCCCGAATAAAATTAATTTTGGTATTCAAGATTCGAATGCAGCAGCAGGTACTCTATTAGCATCTGTTCAACGTCCGATAGCCATAAGTTGTAGTCAATTTAAGGATCAAGTTGATGCATATATTGGAATATCTGCTAACGTTAAACCCGAGTACTATTCAGGGAATAATTACGACGTTAATTTAATTAATTCAAGTAATCGAGCTGCTGCGTATGTAAAATTATTTGTTCACCACAATGGGGCTAAATTACCGATACGTTTAGACCAGACTATGGTCGAGCTTGGTCGTATTAAAGCAAATGAAAACAATGTCAATATAACGAAAACTCTTGAATATGAGTTATATTCAAAGGGGGCAGGGATAACCGGTTTAGCACGTGGTTCCGTAGAACTTTCGGTTATTATGCGTTAAGCTTATCGTAAGTTAATTTTAAAATTAATTATAGTTCATCAATAATTATGACGGTAAATTTAATACTGTGATTAATCCTAAAGAAAAGTGTGTTGAATATCGAGATAAAATCCTTGATGGTATTAATTATCCGCTAAACCATTTATGTCAATATATGTAACTTAGATGCATATATTGACTTTGCCGCATTGAGATAATCTACAAAAAGACGACGATAGTTTTTCATAATTTAACCATACGGATTATCGTTTGAAAGATAATGTAGCATTGTGGTTAAACGTATATCAATACAGTAGTAATCAATCTTATATAATTGATTACTTGGAAAATGGGATTCAATTTATTTTAAAAGTATACATAGAGATTATTGAGGGCGTAAAGATATGATAATAATCTTAGGAGTTGATCATAGCGGTTTCTATGACATTAGGGTAATATGATGAAAAAGATTTTATTAGCAATCATTTTGACAAGTATAACTTTGCCAACATTAGCTGCGGACGTTAAGGTATTTAATGGTCGTGGTTTAGTTGGAGTATTTGGTAATTACTCTTCATCACATTCAAAAGTTAATACAACTGATAATATCGGTGAAATAGTTCCGTATGTTTCATTAACCAACTATTACAATGGCTCATACAACCAATGTCATCTGAATAGTCTGATGGAAATTGATGGTATATATGGAATGCCAATCAGTAATTTAATCACATTGCAATTGAACAGAAAAATAAACACATTTTTCCGTCCGTAATGGTGAAAACTACCATTACGGTTAAAGATGGTGTTATGACAATTCATGGTATGACATCAGGTGATTACGTTTCTCATAAAATGTCGATCACTGAGCCGCCAGTTACACCGGATGGCCGTGTACTGTATTCAGAAGTCGAACTTCGTTATAAAGACGGAAATGTGCAGGAAGATTTCACAAAGAAATTGGTTCGCGAATTGTATGAACATACCCCAAGGCAGTTAGTTGAGGGATATAACGGTTCTCAGCAGTAGGATCCTCAACGATTAGGTCAATATCAATAATAGGTTTAGCTGCTAGATTTGGAACCGCAGTTGAGCCAATATGGTCAATATGTAGTGCTGCTTCGCCTAGTGCGGCTTGGATACGTGCTTTTTCTTGTATAAAAAGTGTTGCCCAAATAGGATCATAGTCACGGATCTCAATTTTAAGTGTAGGTGGTTTTCCTAAAACCCATGGGTTTTCATTCGGGTCACCATCTTCAAATTTCATTACAGCACAGATATCTTCGGGAGATAACGTATCTAATGAGGCTCTTTTTGTATTAAATTGTGTCATATCTTTGTTTATTCGTAATAAATGCTGTGAAATCGGGTTGTTGCATGGTTACGCAATGAATTCCGCCACCACCAATAACAATATTACCGGCAAACGTATTTACGTGGTAGGGTAGTAAAAATATATATAAGCATACACTAATACTAGGAGCACTGGTTAAACTACCAGTAGCTATTTCGCATAGTAAATCAGGAGGTAATGATAGTGATAATGAGGCTATTTATAAAGTTATTAGCTCCCCATACTCTATTTAACATAATACACATTATGCGAACCTAAATGTGAAATGAAGAAATCCAGCGTTCTGGCTGGTTAATCATGTTGGTTCTTTTTTGGTTCTAAAATCAGTTCGACTTCATAAATCTTCTGTTTTGCAATGACTTCTATGGGTTCTGCAATTGCTCTGATATCTGTTAGCTTCCATGCTAATCAACCTAATTCATAATATGATGTGCAAGCTGCTGCCATATCACTCTCCAGATAACGTGAATTTTCGACGATTAACAATTCTTCTGTATCTATGTTTGATTGCCACTTTCTAATTTCTAACGTTTTTCACCTAATGTAATTTTCTGCCCCACTTGGTTAACTATGGATATCGCTTTCATCTTCTATTCACCTAAACAAAAATCATCAGTTAACCATAAGATAGTCAATACTGAATTGATAAACAGTATCACTGTATTATCAATAAGTTAATACGTTATTTAATAGCAAATGAAGTATCTCAAATACTAAACCACAGATTATTTAACTGATTCTTTTGATAATTTGCCTCTTTATTTCAAATTTTACCTTACGTTAAATTTAACTCTTGAATTGTAATATATAAGCCAGTCTAATGTTGCTATTGAGATGATAGAAAATCTATAAGATGCTGTTGTTTCAACTAGATTCCCCCCGTAGTACAGCACGGGGGTTTTGGTAATCGGATTACCCTTCCTGAAAACTTATAAAGAGAAAGCCATGCATAAATCAAAAGAAATACTATATAGAGGTACACTAGACTTAGCGGGTTTTGACATCTCATGTTATGTATTGAAAGATGGCACTCGTATTTTATCTGGAAGAGAAATGCAACGAGCATTAAAACTCGTTGATGATGATAAAACTTATCAAGTTGCTGGGACCAGATTACAGCGATATTTGAATCAAAAATCACTTATCCCATTCCTTTATAAGGATAAATCAGAGGACCACTTTGCTCCGATTGAATGCTACGAAGGCGATAAAAAAATAAACGGTTATGAAGCCAGCATACTCGTTGATATCTGTGATGCATTCATGCAAGCAAGAAAAGAAATCGATTTATCCCCTAGACAATCGATAATAGCTGAACAATGTGAAATGCTAATTCGTTCTTTTGCGAAAGTCGGGATAATATCATTAATAGATGAAGCAACTGGCTATCAATATGATAGAGAGCGAAATGAGCTTCAACGAATCCTAAAAGCATATGTTTCAGAAGAAATTTTAAAATGGCAATTAACTTTTACTGATGAATTTTATAAAGAAATATTCAGACTTTGGAATTATTCATATACGCCAAATAATATTAAGAAAAAACCACAATTTGTAGGAAAACTTACGAATAAATATATTTATGAGGTTTTACCTGATGGCGTGTTTGAAACAATCAAGAGCGATATGCCTAGAACCGAAAGTGGAAATTACAAGCATAGATTCCATCAAAAACTAACACCTGAAATAGGTAGAGAACATTTAAAAAAACAGATAACAGAAGTTACTACACTAATGAAAATATCTGATAATAAAGAACAATTTAATTTGTTATTTAAAAAACGATTTAATACAGATCCACAATGTGAACTTGAATTAGTGTTTAAAGAAGAAGTTAAGCCTAGCATAAAAAAAGAGCACCAAAAAAATTTGAACTTACCTCTTGATTGATTCGCACAATGCACTCTATGTGTAAATACGAACCTTCCCGATTGCGGTAAACCCCAAGACCATTCTACCGCAATCTATCAAATTATTATCCGTAAAAGGCTTTATTACGGCAGGAAGAGAAGTAGTGAGGTTCTCCCCTATTCTATTTATGATCGGCCGTTTGAGGTTGACCAAGGAGCTATTGTTGACAATAGTTGTTTTCTGATCATCGCTCAATCAGACATTTTTTATGATAAATCAATTGAATACAGAACATAGAAAGATGTGAGGCTCCGCACTAGAACCCCACATTTACTGTATGAAAAATACTATAAATTTCCTAACATCAAGCCAGTATTTACAGCATATTTTCCGGATAATCATAGACTATATTTTTAGTTTCTGATGAACTTTCATATATTAGATACCATTTATCATTAACATATGCAGTAATATTCAATGATTCAGGATTGTAATTTTCTACTCTTGAGACCCATGTTGTATGATTTAATGACGAATAGTAATTTTGCCCATACGATACTTCAGATATATAATGTTTATCAGAATACAGCATGTATCTATAATCTCGAAATAGATTATTATCTACAAAATTGACATAAAAGTTATTGCCTGAAATGAAAACATTCTGGATTGTGTTAGCTAAATATATTCTTTGGGCAATATCTAAGTCATCCAGTAATAATGTTTTTTTCCAAAATGGTAAGTTGCTATTTAAAATGGAATTACGTATGCTATCAATATCCGTTTGACTGACACTCTCTTTTAAAATTTCATTTTCTTTTTGACTGTATAGCTCATCAATTTTTGATTCTAATAAAGTGCTTTCAGAAAAACCCACTTTAACTATAAAATTATAACTGTGGAAATTAACCAATATATCAATTCTTGAATTTGAATTGCAATTTAAGGGGATGTTCCATGTCAGCCCATTAATGGTAGAGTTAACAGGTGTACCATTATTCAGTTCAGCAATTAAATCATTACCAGATATTGCCTTAAATTGATAACTTTCAAATGATAAGTTATTAAAATAAACCGTATAGTTTGAATGGTCAAAATAATCTCTATCAACCAATTTTGATATCAATAGTTGTTGAGCAAATAATATTTTATTTCTGATGTCAATTGTGGAATCATTATTTACAGAATCATATAACTCCCATAGTTCATCCAAGTCATCCTGAATAATTTCAGATTTCAATTCTGTAAAATTATCGTCCGTGTATATACTTTTGACTTTATCCCATAAATCATTTATCTCCATGCTGGAGTAATAAATCTTATGGTTTCCTTGGTAATCAACTCTGATACTAAAGATATCACTTTGAGATAATAATTCTTCATCTGAAAAGGTTCTGACAATTTGATAGCCATTATCAACTAATGTTGAAGAGCAATAATAATGTTGTCCACCATAAACAGAGCCAATATATACCCCATTCCTTTCAAATATATAATCATAGGGTGAATACCAATCCTTATCTATTGTAAATTTAATTTTGTTCTTTTCAATAGATACATCGCTGATACTATTTTTAAGATAAATTAATTCTGGAATATATTCAGGCTCTGGCATTTCTATTTGATGATAATTATCATTTGTATACTCCCAAATATTTTTTTCAATTTAGGTAAAAAAGATATATGGGATAGCGTGTTTAAATCCGGATCAATACCCCACTTTGAAAAAAATGGAGATAAATTGATATTAACTAAATTAGAAACAGTTAGAATAAACAGTTGTTTTTGCTTGTTATTATCGTGTTGAGGCGGTGTATCTTGCATTAGCCTATAAAGTTGATGGAGTTGTGGATAAAACTGGTCTCCAAAAGCTAGTTTTAATTGCCAAAAAAGACCTAATTTCAAAAAAAGGTCTTGATCATCATATGATTTATTAGGATTGTTGTTTTCTAAAAATCTTTTTATTTCAGGCATGTTTTCATCAATACGACGGGCTTTTCCATATATAGCTTCTTGGGCAAATAAAGAGTAAATATTAGTTGTTACTTCTGTTAACCCCGTCCCCCCCGACCACTCCCAAGGAAACTGTTGTCTCTGGTGTCCGTTTTCATGCCACACTCCCCAACGCTCATTTGATAACCCTAAAAGCTGCGACATAGCACCTTGGCCGTCGTTATACCCTGTATATTCATTTGTTGCAAACATGAATCCATGATTAACCTCGATATGTAAATTTCGATTAGGATCTAATTTATAATCAGCTTTACCATTACTAAAAACGCCGGTTGCTTTATTTTCTGCCTCTATAATTACATCATAGTTTATCATTAGCTTTGTAACGTCTTTAATATATTTTTTAGCACTTGAATAAGTAACTATTATATCAGATAATTTATTGCTTAGAATAACATACTTAGCATCATGATATAACTCCATTTCCGTATGAAAATCTAAATTACTATTTTCATATAAATTAAAAAAAGGAACTCTTTGATGTGATGAGTTTATTTTAATAATTACGTTGCCATTATCATTGTTATTAACAAAGCTAAGTAACCCGCTATTTTTAATAGTAATACGATTGTGCCCGCTAACTAAAGAATAAGTGGATAAATTTTCAGAATCACTGGGTAAACCAACAACAGCAAAAAATGTGCCTTCTACTTCCCCCCCTGTTATAAAAACATCCAGAAATTCATTTTCATTTATATAATATGGCACATATTGATATGGGCTCCAAGTTCTATTTCTTTTGTTTTTATCCGCATAAATTCTTGGAATGCCATGTGGGTAAATTGTTTTAATGTATTCAGTCATAATAAGTCCTTTAATTTCCATTAATTTAAGTTGAGTCAATTTTTGATAATTAAATGAAAACTAATCATCTACAATAAAAATAGCCCCACGCCATCTAAACTTCAAGTAAATAAAAAAAATAAAACTTCGAGCTAAAATAAACCCGCAAGTACACTATATATTTTAATATACACATCAATATATGTCATTAATTAGTGGTTATGCTTATTATTCTTTAATTTAGGTAGTGTTACACAGATTAAATGAATAATTATGCTAAGTGAAACATTCAATTGCTGAGGGTTATTATGTTAATTAATTTAAAATTAGACGGCACCTAATTGAATAATGAAGAATTTATTTTATGTACTCTACTATTAAATAATTAACTTAGTTCAAAGACATCAGCTGCATGGATGATGCAAATGCTTTTGCTGAGGAGTTTATGGCTGATTACAATCGCCGTTTTGCCAAATCATCTCGGCATGATTTTGATGTTCATCGTCAGCTTGATATTGATGATGATCTTGATGCTATTTTTACGTGGCGAGAGCCAAGAAGGGTCTCTAAGTCACTGGCTGTTCAATATGATAAAATGTTGTATTTAATTGAAGACAGTTCTGCAAGTCGTAAAGCGATTGGTAAATACATTGAAGTTTGACATTATCCTGATGGACGAAAAGAGATCCGCTTAAATGGTGGCGTTCTCCCCTATTCTATTTATATCATCTAAGCTAAAACAGCGGCTAGCAGCTCAAATTGTGAAGACAACGAATATGACGGTCATGTATTCAATGTGGAGAAATGTAATTAACGCATCCCACTTTTTCAACCGGCAAGCCTTACAGGGTGCTCATAAACCCATTTTGTTGTTGGTATTTTTCTGGAAGTGGACACCGGAAATCTGCGAGGCTCCACACCTTTAAACATCATTCAGCTCCGCGCTTAAAAGACAGTAAAAGAAATGGAAGAGCGTCAGTTAAGACGCTCTGGGAAGGATGGCTCAAATTGCAAACCATCCTTGAAAGTTATGAGTTCGCTCAGTTTCTTGAAAAGGACTCGTGATCAAGAGACAGACTATACGGGTGGTTATGATTTACTATGCGAAATGCATAATAATATTGTTTATATTAAATGATAATATACTAGAATTAAATTTAAGGGTTATTAAGTCAAATCCCTGCTTGTTATTTGCTTCAATATTAATGTTGCCATTTATCTTTCTTACAATTGTAGGCTCTGAAATGTCTAAACTTTCATTGTTTGTAATATGACACTGAATGAATAAATCTTCACCCATGTAAGAAATAGGTTGAACTAAAAGATCGAATGTCACTTTCTTCATCCTATGTTCTTGAAATAAGATTCGTAAGGTACCACTCTGCCCGGGATTAATGTAAGAGATACCTTTATCAGTAAGATGACCTCCTATTGAGGATAGTTTATTTATATTTACTGATTGATGTACGTCACGGGAGCTAATTGTCACTTCATTCATAGTAATATAGTGGTTTTCATTTAAAGTTATTGGGGGAAATTGCTCGAAGTTTTCAATAGCATTACCCAGCTCGCCTACAGGCCATGGTGTTTCTGTTGTGGGTTGGTAAACTGAATAGCCAGAAAAATTGGCTTTTCTGGGTTTTGATGGCTCTCCAATGCTTTGTCCATTTACATCACGACGCACCACTGAAGATGAACCATAAACAACCTTTCTTGCTTCAGCAATGCTTCCTACAGGCTCTAACTCAGGTAATGTCCTCCAAATATTAAAAGCTAAAGATTCACCATATTCTTCTTGGTTTCTTGCATTGATATTTTGTCTAGGAAAAGTCAATGTGGCTACTTTGAAAGGAACCGCTTCACTCTCGTTCCATAAACTGCGTGCACTAATAATAGATTGTGTTACAGGATTATTACGTATTTGAACATAGAAATTAAGTATTGCTTGACCATTCATTAGTCTTCTAGATAAGTCTAAAGACAAATAATTTTGGGCGCTATAACTGACAGAAGTTGAACCTGCCACCTCTTCTATATCTACCTTAAATTTACAGTAGTTATTTTCACCAAATTTAAATGGCACACAACTCCAGAGAGGTTCAGTTAAAAGACTATCTACTCTTTTAGACATACTATCTAAAACCGCCGCTAATTCCGGATGCGTTTGTAAAAATTCAGGTAATTTACCTGCCATTGCAGCTTGTTTAAACTCTGCCATTTCTTCAGCATCTTTGGCGAAAAAAACTTGGGTATTTTGCAATATGAAATCAACAGTCGTTCCTTGACCAAATACTTTGCCGCCAGGAACATCAAATAATTTGATACCAATACCTACCGTTGAATTTAAATCTGGTGCATTTGTTGCGATGTCACTGGAATAACGAGCCCACATCGGATAAGATGCCCCTGGTCTGAATATTCCCACTTGATATTTACTCGGAAGATTATCAAGAACTTTAAATGTTCCATGAACAACACCATGCTGTTTAACAAAAGCCGCTCGTCTAGCTGGCGTTTGATTTTCGTTAACAATACGCCCTACTTGAATTTCATCAACAAACATTCTGCGAATATCTTCGATAGCTGCATTTTCTGCTTCTATACCTGTATTTCTTTGTATGTTTATATCATGATCTTTAGAATTACTTTTACTCATGGCTCCACCTACAATTGTATGTTTAATATTACATTAAATATAAAGATTTAATCCAACAAATTGGTTAAACAACAATAATTTAATATTAAAAGAAAATGGGTTAATTTAAAATTCAAATGCCAGTTGTTTTCATAAATAATATGAATGGAAATGGGTGATATAGAAAAATTATCTAAACCATAATTATGTTCCTTTTATTTTTACGTTATATGGCAGTTTTGTAATCCATATAACAATGCCTAGGCTATAAAGTTTCTCTATATTCTAGCAACCTGTTGAACTTGCCAGAATTCTTTATTTCTCCATCTAGTCTCTTGTTGATAATAGCGACTTACTTCATTGCTATAGGCATCACGTATAGATTTAATGCGTAGGCCATATTTAGTAAGTAATTTATGATCATTATCTGTTAATACGGCTTTAATTGCTTCTGCTCCTCTAAGACCAGTATAAATTGCATTATAAATTCCTTGAGAAGATATAGGGTCAAAAGACAATGCGGCATCACCTACTGCAATCCAATTGTGACCAAACACTTTTTCAGAATATCCTCCTGTAGCTTCAATCATTTCTAATTGGTTTCTAGTCACACTTTCAAGCGGACAATATTGATGAATATACATTGTTTCTTTTAACGCTAATGAGAACGCATTTTCTTCACGGAGTATTGCCTTCGCTTGGTTTGGCAAGGTAAAAAAGGCCAAGATACGCTTTCCATTAGGTAATCCGGCGGTGTACCACCAACCTGATGAAACTGCCTCTATAACACTTCTCGTATCTAAAATGTCACTGTCAAACCAGGTATAAAGTGCAAATAAAAGGGGATCTTTTTGCCTTGAAACACTGAGTTTTTTTGCAATAAATTGTGAGTTACCACTCGCATTAATCATCCATTTTGCTGATATATTTAACTTTCCTGCTTGAACTTTTATGCCATCATCCATTTCAATAAAAGAAGAAACGTGTTCTTTAATCAGCACAGTTCCCAAATCTTCTGCAGCGTATAGCAAGGCTTGTTCAAACAAGCGCCTATCAAGATGATACCCACAACCATATGGGTCACGAATGAAGTCCGTTTCTCTCAGTTCCTTACTTCCCCAACAGGATAAGTTTCCATAATTAGTCAGAAAGATTTGATCATTAAAATAGTTAAGAAGTCCGAGTTTATGCAGCATTGGACGAGCAGCGGCAGGCAAGCTTTCTCCTACCTTTTGTCGTACTCCGCTGCTAGAATCTAATAAAACGACTCGTATCCCCAAAAGGGACAATGTACGTGCTGCTACAGTGCCCGCAACTCCGCCCCCTACAACCACAACATCACAATTTATTTGAGTTAGCGAGTCCGACGGAATTCTTCCCATTGTTTTTCAGTCCATCCGAGTTGTTTTAATAGTTCAGTTCTATTTTTGATTGGAACGCCATTAATATGAGCACTAAACGCTGCAACTGCTTCAGGAAAGCTAGGCGAACCAGGTTTTAGTTGTTCAACAAAGACACTGTCCATGCTTGGTTCGTAATCATCAGGTGCGGGAAGACGCTGAACAATTCCCAAAAGGTCAAAATGAGAAACAGTCGCTTGCATGACACTTTCATTGTCATGATTTCCTATAAAAAATCCACGTTGCCAATAATGACGAGTTTGAAATGCTTCAGTTCTCTCATGTTCACTTAACTTATTATTATTGAAAAGGTTATAGTTATATTCAGAAAGTACTTCATTGGGTACTTTAGCTGGCCAAAAAGAAGGTAAATATGGATGAAATTCTTTATCATAACCAGAGCGACAACGTGCCGTATCTCCCTGCCAAGGGACCGCCATCCAACGAGTTAAATCGCCAGGACCTTGTTTATGAAGAGGCCCATCAGCTGCTAGAGCTTGCTCTGGTGTTAATATATCTCCATAGTTTTTTTCATGTTCATTTATCTTTCGTCGTTTAATTCGCAGAAATTCGCTGTATAACGATTCGTGCCTCATTGGCCAGGTTAGTTCGCAGCCTGGATGGAATGCATCAGCACAACAGTAAGACAATGGCCCTTTATCTAAAACATCAGGCTGCATTTCAATCGGTAATTCATCAACAGGCTGTGTATAACGTATCGTAGGAAATAACGTATTAGTAAATTCATCGTTATATTCCAAATCATTAATAAAATTAGACGTAACAAAATTAACAAGGTGTTGATAACTAACAGGAGAGACAGGTAATAGATCACCCACTCGGTCTAAGGGTAATGTTTCAAATCCATCACCATAGAGTTGTGGCCATTTCATCTTATCCCCACCATTCAACGTTATATCGTCTGGTGCTCGAAATTGAGAGAAAACGTCAAATCGCTTTAAGGTGCTTTCTTTTAGAGGTAATTCTTTAATGAGATTCGCATCAATAGGAAATGAACCGCCGGGACCAAATACTTGAGCAAAACCTAAGTTAACCCACTGTAAATTAGCAAGGTTAGTTAGCAGAGGGAGAATATCTCTTGTATAAGATGTTTCTGTCACTGGTGGCAATGTTCCAGACTCAATGGCAGTATGTGTAATCATATCAGTCATTGAACGAAATGGGACAATGCCTGGTGCATAATCAGGTGGTCCGATCACAACCCATGCATCTGTAGTAGGTACACGTCGTCCTTTAATAGTTACTTCGGCAGAAACTGGGCCATCAGAAGTATCATCATACCAATCAACTGAGTTATTAAAATTATGTTCATTTCCGTCTGCATCAATAACTAACAGAGGAGCCCCACTCGGAGAAGCAGATTTGCCGTGTCCACCTAATACCAATAAACGTCCAACTGAGTCAGTTAATAGTTCACCAAGATTAACGGGAACATTTTTAAATTTACCTCCATCAAATTGTATTCCGCTACGATTAGCTCCATTGATTGTTTTAACTGGTGGTCTGATTTCAAGTTCTCTACGTTCTATTCCTTTAATTAACGGATTTCTACGGGCTACAGCTTTAGCTATAGAGGCTGGTTGATCCATCGCATTATCAAAGTCGTACCATGATGCTTTAGTATTAGCTAACTCAACATGCCATGTAATATCCGCATTTTCAGTCGTTAGCTCTGCGATAGCAACACCATTTTTATTGTAGCCATAGACTCTAAATTTAGCTGCTTGACGTTTAATTGCCCCAGAAGCATCGCGAGTAGATCCAAAAGGAGGTGAAGGCTGGCCTGCATATTCGGGGCCAACATAATATTCATTTTTACTATTACCAACTCGACCAATACCAATACCTGGGTGGATTTTTGCATAAACTATTTCATCTAAGTTTATATTTTTAGTTTGAGCGAGAGAACCTGTATGATTAATAGTTTTATCAACCTGTGATAATGACGAAATATTCACAAATATTTCCGGTGATGTTTGAATATCAGTAAATCCGACCCGACAAAACGAATACCAAATTTTTACTTTTTCTACCGCAGATACTTTAGAAATAGGAATATTATATAAAAATTCTTTTCCTTCTCGAGCACTAGTAATCGCTTGAGGGTAGCTATTAGCTAATATATTATTACTCTCCCAATGTATTGTAAGTAAATCATACATTCTAAGTCCTGCATTAGCTGGGATCATTATCTCTATGAACTCCGGATTATTAGAATCCTTATTGATTATAACAGGAGTTGGTAATTCACTATTAATATTCATAAAAGTACCTTTCTAGTTTGAATATCATTAAATAACATTAATGTCACCTTTGGAGTTAAAATAAAAAAGGCAGTTCAGGGTCGGAATTTAGTTATCAACCAACCATTAATCTAATTTTTTTAATAAAAAATAAATTAGTCTTTTAAAGAAAGAGAATAAATAATAAATAATCTAATTTAGATGGCTTTTTGATTTAAAAATTAGAATAATATAACTATAGCATGTGAGTTAGCTATTGATAATGTTATTTATAATAAAAGATAAAATATCATTTTTAAATGATAGATAATATAAAATACGTCGAATAATTCTAATTTAGGTCTAAATAAAGATATTAGGATGTGTTGTAAAATTACTTAGGTGGAAAACACCCTAATTGTGGCACTGTTGCATAGTTTGAGTGAGAGACCATGCTGAATTTAAGATTTAATTCCAGAGACTCATGGTATTAATGG